>PLQC01000181.1 GCA_003159675.1 Limisphaerales bacterium | reverse complement strand
AGTTTTCCGGGAGCACCATAGTATTTGCCACGCGGCAGATGCTTGAAATGATTCCGAACCCGTGGATTGCCCACGACATTGTCAAAGATGTCATCGCCACGCTGACGCGAAAGAACGGACTGAACCAAGTGGCGGAAAATTTTGTGTTCATCGTTCAGGAGTTGGTAAAACGCGCCGATGCCGAGCGCAACCGGCTCGCGCAGGAAGTTTTTACTGATTTGGTGAGCGCGAAGAAGCTGCGTTTCCTGCTGCTAAAAGATGACGCGGGCTACCGGTTGCCCAGCAAGATTTCCATGCGCAAAGGAACGCGCAAGCTGACGCGCGAAGACAACTCGCCCTTGCAGATGAGTTTGTTTGAGCAGGTCGCCGAGGATGGCTTGAACCGCGAGGAGCAAAGCGTGGCGTGGTATTTCGAGAAGCAGGGGCAGTTGCTTTGGTGGTATCGAAATCTTTCGCGGCAGGATTATCGTCTGCAAGGCTGGCGCAAAAATGGGATTTATCCAGATTTCATGGTTTCGCGCACCAGCCCCGCCGATAAAACGGACTTCGACAAAGTATTCGTCGTTGAATCCAAAGGCATCCATCTGAAAAACGACGACACCGATTACAAGAAGCAGGTTTTTAAACTTTGCAACAAGCTGGCGGAACAAAAAAGCTGGACGGAGCTTGGTTTGGAATTTCCAGAACGTAAAATTGTGTTTGAATTGGTCTATGGCGACGAGTGGCAGAAGGTGCTGAATGGGTTGTTGAAGTGAGACTGGCAGGGCTCTGAAAATCATCGGGACGTGAATCCAAGGCGGCATCCGCTTCGTTCATTTGCCCCGTGAATCAGCATCAAAAAAGGCTCGCAAGACAACGTCAGTTATGTTATATTTAAGCACATAAATGCATCGCCAGATGACATCCGAAAAGCGGCCGTGGCCGACGCTCGAAGGGCGCTTGAATCATCCGCTCACTTCACGCGTGGAGGCAGTCCGCCAGCTCCAGACCACGATGCCGATCACGCCTGTCGCGCGGGCCGTGTTGAAGCAGAGCAACGGCGGCTCATCCAGTGGGCCGAAGAAAACGGGAAACTAGGTTCAAGCGGTCGTCTGCCACCGGTCTTTACCCGAGGTGGCGAGCATGAGGTTTTTTTTCAAAAACACACCCGACGCTATCTCAAGGCAACACGGCTGGATCGGCAAAAAGGTTATGGCATTGCCTTGGGCTCACGAACTCATGGTGCAACCCCATCCGAATACCTTGACCGTCTCGCCCTCCAAAACCAGATTTTCGATGACGACATCCGGCTTGAACGCATCGTGGCAAACAATGGCCAGCCTATCATTATCACTTCCCAACCAGCCATCAAAGGGGACGCGCCAACGCAAGCCGCTCTGGACGAATTAATGCTGGGAAAGGGTTATGAAAAGTTGGATGAAGGTGCTTATTATGATGAAAGGGCCGGCTTATTGGTTTTCGACCTTTTTCCTCGCAACGCCATCCAGGCTGCCGACGGACATATTTATCCCATTGATCCCGTAATCCAGCGCATCACTCCGGATTTCGGCCAGTTCTTGCGCCAGGAGCCTTACACCATCAACCTTCGCTGAAACAGCCATTCATGCGGCGCAGCCACTCTCACAGCCGGGGCTGTCATGGATTGCGCTTCAGCCGATCCTTTGCCTGCTGGATCATCTCCACCAGGCTCAGCACTTTGGCGGGAGGAGGAGAGGCGCTGGCACGCTCGACTTGGGCCATGTCCGCCTCCGGCAGATGCGCCTGCAGGAAGGAGCGCACGTCGAATTGTTCCCACCAGCAGTCCAGAATCAGGCGACAGGGCTTTCCGCCCGTTTCTTGCCGGCAATAGCCGAAAGTCACCTCGTGGCCGAGGCGGCAGCAACGCAGAAGGAGATCTTGGTCGTGCTCGTTTAGCATGGTTCCATGTTACCATCTTTCTGGCTTTCCGCCTTCATCAGATTTTGGCGCGACAAGTCAGCCCTTTAATTTCAGCGCCTTGATTTTTCGAAACAGCGTGCTGACATCAATGCCCAGTTCGCGGGCGGCGGCGGCGCGGTTGCCTTTGTGCCGGCGCAGCGCGTCACGGATGAGCAACTTTTCCATCGTTGCCAGCGTCAGGCCGGACGGCAGCCCGGAGCGGGCTTCGTCTTCCGCGCCGCGCAGATGCGGCGGCAGGTGCGACAACTCAATCAGTCCGCTGCGACAAAGCACGAAGGCGTGTTCGATGATGTTCTCCAGTTCGCGAATGTTGCCGGGAAAATCATGTTCCATCAGCCGCGTGAGCGCGGCATCGGACACACCGGCAACGTCCCGCCCCTTGAGGCGGTTATATCGCGCCACGAAATGGTCAACCAGGAGGGGAATATCCTCGCGGCGCTCGCGCAACGGCGGCAATTCCAGCCGGACCACATGCACGCGATAAAACAGGTCTTCGCGAAATTTTCCCTCCTTCACCAGTCCCCGGAGCGGCTTGTTCGATGCGGCAATCACCCGTACGTCGCAGCGCAGGGTTTCCACGCCGCCGAGCGGTTCATAAACGCGCTCCTGCAACACGCGCAACAACCGGGTTTGCATGGCCGGCGAGATGTCGCCGATTTCGTCCAGAAAGATGGTTCCACCCTCGGCCAACGCGAAACGGCCGGGTTTGTCCTTGCGCGCGTCGGTGAACGCGCCGGCTTTGTAGCCGAATAATTCGCTTTCCAGCAACGTGTCCGGCAGCGCGCCGCAGTTGAGGGCGATGAACTTCTTCGCGTGCCGTCGCGAAAGCTGGTGGATGGCCCGCGCAAACAGTTCCTTGCCCGTGCCGCTGGGTCCTTCCACGAGCACCGTGCTGTCGCTCTCAGCCACTGGCGGCAGAAGATCAAACAATTGCCGCATCGTCGCGCTGCGCCCGATGATGTCCGAAAATGAATCCTGTTGCTCGGCTTCGCGGCGCAGTTCGTTCACCAATCGCAGATCGCGGAAGCTCTCCACGCCGCCGATGGTTTTGCCGCGTGCATCCTTGAGCGCGGCGGTGGAAACGCTGATCGGGATGCGTTCACCCCGCGCGTTCACGATATAAACGACCTTGTTGGCCACGGGCCGGTGGGTGGCCAGGGTTTGCTTCAACGCGCAGGCCGTTTCGCAGATCGAGGCGCGGAACACATCGCAACAGCGCCGGTCCAGCGCCTCCTGCCGTCGGATGCCGGTGATTTGCTCGGCGGCGCGATTGAAAAAGGTTATGCGCCAGTCGGCATCCACGGTGAACACACCGTCGGGCACCGAATCGAGCAACTGGTTATGAAGCGTTTCCTGCATTTGGGCGCGGAGTGCGAATCCACCATTCCATCATCAGCTTTCAACGCGGTGTTCGCAATGGCATTTTGCCATGGTCGGCGGAGGGATCGTGGTGTCTTGCACGCTCAACCATGCCGCAGCTTGTGCAAAATGGCCGGTTTTCAACGTGCAACAGCAAGTTCGTCCGGCTGGCATTGTCGCTGCTTTGCGGTAGCGCATGACGACACCCGTTGCGCGTGACAGCGCCCAAACCCATTTCCGCAGCACCCAGGCGGAAGCGCATCCTTTCTGCTTTGTGTGCAGTGGCTCGAACCCAATGGGGCTGGCGCTACGCTATACGCCGCAGCCGGATGGTAGCGTAAGCGCGAATTTTCTCGGGCACAGCGCGCTGGAGGGCTATCCGGGTCTGCTGCATGGCGGCGTGATCGCGGCGATGCTCGATGGCGCGATGACCAACTGTCTCTTCGCACTCGGACATCGTGCTCTGACAGTGGAACTAAAGGCGTGTTACCACGCGGGAGTTGCCGCCGCCGAAGAGACGTTGCTGCGGGCTTGGTTGGAGGACGACTCTCACGGGCTGTTTCAACTGCGCGCCGAACTCAGGCAAGGTGGCACGGTCAAGGCGAGCGCCACCGGCAAATTCATGAAACCCGCATGAGCCAAAAAATCAGCATCACCTTTCTGGTGGAAAATTCGGTCCACGAGCCCGGACTCAAGGCCGAACACGGGCTGGCTTGGCACATTCAATTCGGATCGCACCAGGTCCTGTTCGACACCGGGCAGACGGATTTGCTGGTTGAGAACGCCCACCAGCTCGGCATTTCCTTGGACCGGCTCGACGCCATCGTCTTGAGCCACGGCCACTACGACCACACCGGCGGCCTGGCGGCGGTGGCTGCAACTTCAGCGTGTCCGCCGGTTTTCCTGCACCCGGCGGCGCGGGAACCGAAATTCAGCCTTCAGCCCGATGGCACGCCGCGTTTCATCGGCCTGCCCGAAGCCAGCCGCGCCGTCCTCGCGCGCCCTCAAGGGAAGATCATTGAAACGCGAACCTGCACGGAGGTGGTCAAAGGCTTGTTTGTCACCGGAGAAATTCCCCGCCGCACTCCTTACGAGGATCCGGGCGGACGCTTCTTTCTGAATGAACGCGCCACGCAGCCCGATCCGGTGCGGGACGATCAGGCGGTGTTTTTCGACACATCCGCCGGCGTGGTGGTGGTGCTGGGTTGCGCCCATGCCGGCGTGGTCAACACGCTTGATTACATCCAGGGACTCAATCCCGGCCGGCCATTTCGCGCCGTGCTGGGTGGCCTGCACCTGCTCAACGCGTCTCCGGAACGGCTGGCCGCAACGGTCGAGGCGCTGCGGCAACGGGAGATTCCGCTGCTCGTGCCGGCGCACTGCACCGGCGCGGCTGCCGTCGCGCGGTTATGGGAAAGTTTTCCCGGACGCTGCGCCGCGCCCGGCGTGGGCCGCCGGTTTGCATTCGAGCGTTAAACGACTTCACGAGGCCAGGTGCAAGCCATAGATGGCCAGCAGCGACGTGATGCTGATGAACAGCCACAGCACCAGTCCGGTCGCCACCGTCCGCCAGCCCACCACCCGCACCGCGCGCAGGGACAGTGAGGTGCCGATCAGGAACAGCACCAGGATCATGCCCCGGCGCGCGATTCCCGAAAGCTCCGGCGACCATTCCGAAATGGCCGGAACATAACTGCGCAGCAGCGAGGCCAGCAGAAAAAAGCCGATGAACCACGGCACGGCGATTTTGAATTTTTTGGCCCGTTGTGAAACTTCCGCACCCGCGCCCGCCGGTTTCCGCCGGCCGAGACCGAAGGCGATCGCCAACGTCAGCGGCACGATCCAAAGCGTGCGCGACAGTTTCACCGCTGTGGCGGTCTGCAAGGCGTCCGGCCCGTAGCTCAAGCCCGCGCCGACCACCGACGAAATGTCGTGGATGGCCACACCCGCCCACAGGCCGAACTGCGCCTGGCTCAAATGCAGCAGATGGCCGGCAAGCGGAAAAACGTAAAGCGCGACGGCGTTCAGCAGAAAAATCGTCCCGATCGAGACGGCGATTTCCGCCTCCGAAGCCCCGATGACCGAACTGACGGCGGCAATGGCCGAACCGCCGCAGATGGCGGTGCCGACCGAAATCAGCGTGGTGGTTTTCCGATCCAGCGCAAGCCGGCGTCCCACCCACCAGCCGAGCAGCAGCGTGGCGCAGATGGTCGCGGCGGCGAACAGCGAACCGTTGAGTCCCAGGCG
The DNA here is from genome assembly GCA_003159675.1 of Limisphaerales bacterium. Classification (GTDB taxonomy): domain Bacteria; phylum Verrucomicrobiota; class Verrucomicrobiia; order Limisphaerales; family BOG-1460; genus BOG-1460. Next base: position 55,709 of record PLQC01000181.1, on the reverse strand, counting down.
CAGCACCACCGGCAGATTCATGCCAAAACCGAGCAGCACCACGCAAATTTGCAGCAGCCATTTCGTGACATGGTGATTCCAATGGGCGAACGGATGCCCGATCAAAAGCGCGAACACGATGCCGGCCACCAGGGCGGTCGGCGGCGATGCCCAGAGAATCAGCACAGTGGCAATAACCACCAAAGCGGCAACTTTGGCAAAATGACCGGGCGCGACCGCCGGTTCAGGCCGGTGAATCGCGTTTTCCGGTTTGTCTGAAGAAATGGCATTCATGTTGGGGAAACAATGCCTTCATCGTGTGTATGCCACAAAGACATTGTTTCTATATCAATCATAGCATATGGTTATATCATGAATCGGAACCACCTGGCCCTATTTCACGCCGTCGCTCAGGCCGGCAGCATTAGCCGCGGTGCCGCCTCGGTGCGCGTCAGCCAGCCGGCGGTCTCCAAACAAATCGCCGAACTGGAGAGCGCGCTGGGTGTCCGCCTGCTGGACCGTCTGCCGCGCGGCTGCCGGCTGACCGAGGCGGGAACAATTCTGGAGGATTACGCCCATCGCTGGCGTTCGTTGGAAAATGACGCAGCGCGGGCGATTGAGGAATATCGCGGCCTGAAGCGCGGGCGGTTGGCCGTGGGCGCGAGCCTGACGATTGGCGGCTATCTCCTGCCCGGAGTGCTCGCGGAATTTCACCGCCGTTTTCCCGACATTGAATTGCAGGTGGAAACCGCCAACACCCAGCACATCCAGCACGCCTTGCTCGACGGCGCGATTGAACTGGGCCTGACCGAAGGGCCGCTCGAATCCGAGGAACTGGAATCCACCGTTTTTTTCCAGGACGAACTGGTGGCCATCGCGCCCGCCGGCCATCCGCTGCTGAAACGCGGCCGTGTGAGCGTCCGGGAAATCTGCCGCGAGCCGTTCCTCCTCCGCGAGGAAGGCTCCGGCACGCGGGCCGTCGTGGAGCGGGCGTTGCGCCGGAAAGGGCTGAAAATCAAACCGCTCCTGTCGCTGGCGAGCCCGGAGGCGATCAAGAACGCGGTTGCTGCCGGCATGGGCGTGGCCATCGTGTCGCGCCTGATTGTCGCCCTGGAAGTGCAGGCCGGTTCCCTGGGAATCATTCCGCTGAAGGATTTGACGATCCTACGTCCGCTACACCTGCAACGCATCCGGGGCCGGAGCCAGAGCCCCGCGCTGGCAAAATTTCTGGAAGTTCTGGAAATGGGAAAACCGCTCCGCGTTCCACCCGGGCGCACCAGTCATTAAACTTCTGTTTCCGCATCAGCGGCGGACAAAACGGCAATATGATAAGGCGGATACGGCGCTCTTCAAACTCGCCGGGCGAGAATTTGCACGACGGCGCCCCGGCCGGTGTGGCCGTCGCCCTCGATCACGTCGCGTTCCAATTCGCGGGCGATGAGAAATTCGAGGCCGGACAATTCTTCGCGCAAGCCGTCCAGCGTCATGAGCCGTTCGGGCGATTTCGGTCCGCCGGTGCCGAACGCCAGTTGCGCCGACGTGTAGGCTTCAAGGACGAACACGCCGCCGGACTGAAGCCCCGCCATCACATCGCGGTGGACCCGTCGCCGCAAGGCCGGTGGCAGATGCGCAAACGTCGCGACTATTCCCGCCCACGCGCCAGTGGCGATGGAATAATTTGCCAGATCGGCGAGCACGGTTTCGATTTCCACGCCGCGTGCGCCAGCCAGACGCCGGGCCTTGGCCAAGCCAACCTCCGATTGATCCACCGCCGTAACCCGGTGGCCGAGCGTGGCGAGATGAACGGCATTGCGTCCTTCACCTTCGGCCAGGCACAACACCGGCCCGGCGGGAATTTGCGGCGCTACTTCCGCCACGAAAGCGTTGGGTGCCTCGCCGTAAACATGGCCGGCGACGGCGTAGCGGTCGTTCCAGAAGGCAGCGTCCATATTTCAACTCCGGTTCACGCGGCGCCGCCATTGACGCGTAGGTTCTGGCCGGTGACCCAACCGGCGGCGTCGCTCGCCAGAAAAGCCACCACCTCGGCGATTTCCGCCGGCTGGCCCAGCCGTCCAAACGCGGCCAACTGCGCGAATTTTTGGATCTGTTCCGCCGTTTTGCCGGCCTTGAACAGCTCGGTTTCCGTCGGGCCGGGTGAAACGACATTGACCGTGATGCCGCGCGGTCCCAGTTCCCCGGCAAGCGAGCGCGTCAATTGTTCGACCGCCCCCTTGGTGGCAACGTAAGCCGCGTAGTTCGGCATCATCCGCGCCGTCGTCGAACTGGACACGTTGATGATGCGCCCGCCGTCGGCCAGCCGGGTTGCCGCCTGCTGGCAGGCGAAAAAAGTGCCCTTCACGTTCACGGCAAAAATGCGGTCGAACTCCGCCTCGGTCATGGCGCTGACCGGTTTGGTGACCATAAGGCCGGCGTTGTTCACCAGGATGTCCAGTTTCCCGAAGCGGACGATGGTTTCGTCAAACAACCGGACGACTTCGGAGACGCGCCCGACGTCGGCCTGGATGGCAAACGCCTTCCCGCCGGATGATTCAATTTCGCCCACGAGCTTCCGCGCCGCGTCGGCCTGGGTGGCATAATTTACCGCCACGTCGGCGCCGTCCCGGCTGAGGCGTTCGGCAATGGCGCGTCCGATGCCGCGCGACGCGCCGGTGACCAGCGCGACCTTTCCTTTCAGAGAAATGCTCATGGACTTGAAGGTATTGAAAAACTCCGGCGCTGGCGACGAAATCAATTGCCGGCCGCTTTGCCGACAATTTTCCGGGCGCGGGCGAGCGAGCCGAGGTTGAAGACGTTCGCGTAGCCCAGGCTTTTTAATTTCTGCTTTGCCATGCCGCTGCGCATACCGCTCAAGCAATGCAGCAGCAGCATCTGGTTCTTATCCTTCACGCGGCGCGGCAGGACGGTTTCGATCCCGTCCAGCGGGATGTTGATCGCGTTGGGCAAGTGGCCGGAATTGAATTCGCCGGGGCTGCGCACGTCAATCACCAATGCGCCTTGCTGCAAATGCTGGCGCGCGGCTTCCGGGGAAATGAATGACATTCGTTTCAGCAGGAACATGGCGGCCATCACCCCGCCGATGATCAGTATCCAGTTCCAATTCATATTCTGATTTCCCAGGCAAAACCCCGCTACGGCGTGGGCAGTTTGGCCGGCGAGCGCGGATCGAAATGGGCGCGAATGCCGCCGGTGAGCGTCGAAACTTGAAAGCCGCTTTGCGCCAGAATGCGCGCGGCGAAATACGCCGTCTTGCCGAGCGCACAAACCGTCACCACCGGACGGTTGCGGTCCAGTTCCCCGAGACGCTGGCGCAGGGCCGCGAGCGGGATGTTGACCGAACGCACTTGCGTCAAAGGATGCGCCTGCACGAGAGGAGCCGGACGGGTGTCCACCACTTGCACGCCCGGGTCGTCGGGAATGGAGTCAATGGGCGTCACCAGACCGTCGCGGGCGTTGCAGGCGCTGAAGCCAGCGAGATTGACGATGTCCTTGGCCGCGCCGAATGGCGGGGCGTAGGCCAGTTCCAGTTGCGCCAGATCGTCAATGGTCAGGCCGCCCGTGATGGCTGTGGCGAGCACGTCGAGGCGCTTGTCCACACCGAGAAAGCCGGTGACTTGCCCGCCGAGCACGCGGCCGGTTTCCGGTTCCCAGAGCAGCTTGAGCAAAAGCGGTTTCGCGCCGGGATAATAACCGGCGTGATGATTGTCGTTGACGGTGACCGAGCGAAACGCGCGGCCCGCCGCACAAAGGCGCTTTTCCGTCCAGCCGGTCAGCCCGGCGGCGACATCAAAAGCGCGCACGATGGCGGTGCCCAGCGCGCCCGTGTAAGGCTTGGTTTGTTCGGGACGGAAAATGTGATCCGCCGCCAGCCGGCCTTGACGATTGGCCGGACCGCCCAACGGAACCGCCATGGGTTCACCGCTCACGAAGTCTTTAATTTCAATCGCATCGCCAGCAGCATAGATGTCGGGATCGCTGGTCTGCATGAACGGGTTGACGCGGATGTGGCCGCGCGGGCCAAGTTCCAGTCCAGCGTCGCGAGCCAGCGCGGTGTCGGGGCGCACGCCGATGCTCAACACCACCAGATCGGCCTCCACGGTGCGACCGGAATTGAGGCGGCAGGTCAGCGCAGTTTCGCCGGCAAAGCCCGCAATGCCGTCGCCAAGGATGAGTTCGATGCCGTGGCGGCGCAGTTCGTCTTCCATCAGGCGCGTCATCGGCCCGTCGAGCGGCGGCAGCACCTGATCCTGAAGTTCAACCAGCGTGACGTGTTTGCCCAGCCGGACAAATTGCTCGGCCATTTCCAAGCCGATGAAACCCGCGCCGATCACGGTTACGCGTCGGGCGCTGGTGGCGGCGGCCTTGATGCGATCCATGTCCTGCAACGAGCGCAGAGTGATAAGGCGCGGATCATCAATGCCCGGCAGGTTCGGGCGCAGCGGCACGGCGCCGGGCGCGAGCAGGAGCTTGTCGTAGGCCAACCACTCGGTGGTGCCGGCGGCAATGTCGCGCAACTGCACGCGTTTGCCCGGACGGTCAATGGCGATGGCCTCGGTGCTGGTGCGCACGTCAAGCGCGAGCAGCGCCTTGAGCGTTTGCGGTGTCTGCACGGCGAGCGCGTCGCGCTGCTTGATTTCGCCGCCGATGAAATAGGGCAGGCCGCAGTTGGCAAAGGAAACATCCAGGCCGCGCTCGATCAGGGTGATCTGGGCGGATTCGTCAAGTCGGCGGGCGCGGGCGGCACAGGAAGCGCCGGCGGCCACGCCGCCGACAATCACCAATCTTTTTTTGCTCATAAATTGCATTATTAATTCTATGGACAGCATTCACAGTCCCGTTGTCTTCACGCATTTGTAATGCGAATCACTCAAAACCAAGCCGTGATCCGCAAAAAGGTTGCACACGCACACACGTGTTGGACGGAGAATCGGTTTTGTTCAGGCAGGCGGCTGCACGCGCAAAACAGTGTTGTGACTACCGAATGGGGTTGCCACCACTGACTGACCACTTGCGCCAGCCAGACGCTGACGAGTATCAGTGCGCCGGCCAGAATCCAAATTAAGCTTTCTATATTGGCATTGAGCCGCAGATCGGAAAAAAGTTACAAAACTTTTACAGACGGGGAAATTTGAAGCGTTATCCGGCGGGACACGAACTGAATGCCGTCAGCAAAACAGCAACGAAATCACGTCGCTGGAAATTTTTCTTTCCACTTTTTGCGCAAGGCGTCGTGCATCCGCTCGCGGAATTGCGCCGGCATCGCATACGGCTGGCCGGCTTTGTAAAGCGTGATGGTTTTGCGAATGTTGTCCACGACCATCTGGCACGGGTTGCAGCCCGCCATGTGTTTCTCGAACTCCTCGCAGATGGCCGGGTCAACCGTGCCATCCACGTATTCGTTCAGCATCGCCAGCAGTTCTTCGCACTTCATGGTCTGTCGTTCTTTTAAAATCGAGCCGTCACTGGAGAAAAGGTTACAAATTTGTTTTCCGGAGTTTCCTCAATGCTCGTGCGGGTGTGAGCGAACCACTTGCGTCGCGGGGTCGCCCAGCGTTTGCGTCAGTTGCTCGCGCAATTGCAGGCGGGCGCGAAGCAGGCGCACCTTCACGTTGGCCTCGCTCAGATCAAGCGCCTCGGCCGTTTCGCGGATGGAAAGCCCTTCCACATCCCGCAGCAAAAACACGAGCCGATGCTTCTCGTCCAATTGGGCCAGGGCTTCGTCCAGCAGGCGTTTAATCTCATGCTTCCGGACCAATTGCTCCGGCGATTGGCGCCAGTCAGCGATGAACTCCGGGTGTGGAACGGAATCGGAATGCTCCGATGCCTCGGTCGCCTCCTCCAGTGAAACGGTCTCGAGTCCTTTGCGTTTGCGGATCACTTTGAGTGCGGCGTGGCTCGCGATTCGCAGCAGCCAGGTGGAAAAACTGGCTTCCCCGCGAAAACCATCGAGGTTTTCCAGCGCGCTCAGAAAGGTCTGTTGCGTGATGTCCTCCGCATCCTGCTCCTGGCGCAACATCCGCATCGCCAGGGAATAAACCCGCCGTTCATGGCGGGTGGTCAACATCTCGAAGGCATCCAGCTCGCCTGCCTTCGCGCGTTGCACCAGTTCAGCGTCGGCGGTCTCAGCGGCAATCCGGGTCGTCATGTCAGGTGGACAATACTGCCCGGTGCGCGGTCATGGCAAAGGCAATGAAAGGGGAAAAGAGATTAAAAGTTGGGCTGAAATTTATTTTTCCGGGGCTGACTTTGGATTGCGTTTCAGTCCAGGATGGCATTGTGTTCACCTTTTGATGTAGGCCGCCTAAAATCATCAAGACTCCGGGACAAACCGGCCGTCCAGCCGAGCTGACGCATGAGCGGCGCGGCAAATTGCTCGAATGTGTCGGACAGAATGATGAACTGCACCATTGAGCGCAGTTCCTCCAGAAATGCCTTGTGCCAGCTTTATTTCTGACGGGACCGGCACGTCGGCCGCGCAACGAATGCCAGTATAGAGAATGTTGACGACAGCAGGGTCATTGCCGCGACGATGCGCGCAACGGAAGAGGATTTTCTTCCAGCCCAAACACGTGCTCCCGCGCACCACGCGCATCTCGCCTTTCACGGGAGGCCGCAGATCGCCGATGGAGTAACGATGATAAACATCCCATTGATACCAATCTCCACACCATTCGGCCACGTTGCCCGCCATTTGGAAAATGCCGAACGACGAACGGCCTTGTGGATAAGCATCCACGGGAGCAGTGGTTGCGCCGCCGCGAGCAGTGTTGTGCCAGCGCAGAAAATCGTCGTCCCAGTCGTTGCCCCACGGATAAATCCGTCCGTCCGTGCCGCGCGCGGCTTTCTCCCATTCGATATCGGTCGGCAGCCGCAAGCCGGCCCAGCGGCAATACGCTTCCGCACCGAACCACGAAACGTGAACCACGGGATGCTGCTCAAAGCCACGCACGGCATGGTAATGCTCGTCTTCTGTCGCTGGAACGATGATTCGTTCCGGTGCCACTACGGGACACCAAAGCTTGAGTTGTTCGGGTGCCGGACGCATCTCAGAAAGGAATTTCGCGAACTGCTGGTTGGTGACGGCATAAACGCCGATGCAAAACGCCGGCACCGAAGCGCGAAATTGTGGTGTTTCGTCGAGCAAAGTGAACTCGTGTCCGCCGATGTCCATGAGTCGCGCGGCTTCAATCTGTTCCAGGGTTGATCCCATCATGAATTCGCCCGCAGGAATGAGCCGCATGACCGAACAGTCTTTGGGATTCACCCACATCTCCGGCAGCGTGTGCGCGGCGCCGTAGCCGTTGCCTTGGCGATGCGCTCTCCCGATGTGACTTCCTGTATTCATTGGCAGCTTGTTCTCGATGAAGCAAAAAACTCCCACCGGAGCTTTTGGCTTCAGTAGGAGTCATCAGTCCCGAGGACGTTCAGCGAACTCCATCGCGCCGCCCCGATGTCGCCTCGCACAGTCATCGGGCGGAAAACTCTGATTCATCGCGCTGCATCTGCAACCGATATTGGCGCGGAACTGTTCACGCTCACCGCTGTTCCGCTTTCTGGCGAGCGCAATCGCTTTTGGAATTCTTCCAACTCAGCTATTGCCTTTGCCAGTTCGGGTGCTTTGGACGCCGTTTGCGCCAGTGTTTGTTCGAGAGCGGCCAACTCATCCAGGGCCTGCTTCTCGGCTTGCCCTGTTAATTCGTTGATGATTTTGGCCACCCGATCGCGCCAGTCGGCGGCGACGCGCGAAAGGTTTTTCTGCACTTCCCAACGGGCTTTTCGTAGCAGCACGCGCTCGATTGGATTTCGGAACAGCGTCAGTGGAATCAGCCAGCCTATCGTGGTGAATGCCGCGTCGAAGGCGAAGGCGACGTCCACCGGCGGCGCGGTTGGCTCGCGGACTTCGAGAACGAACTCGTGTGGAGTCAGCGTAACGCCCAGCGCGGATTTCACGTGTTCGGCGAGCCGGTCATGAAAAGCGCGTAGCGTGCGCGTGAGGTGCGCGCGCGCTTTGTGCAGCGGTTCGCAGAACACCGTCCGTTGTGAGCGTGACACTTCGCTCAATTCGCGTTTGAGAAAAATGCCGAGCCATTCGCGCCAGGCTTCCAGCATCGGCGGCAGGCGCAGATTCCATCGCGGAAATTGTTCACGCAAGCCTGTCGTGATCCTGGACTGCAACGCCGTTTGCGCCGGCTCAAGTTTGGCGAGATAGAAATCCAGGGCATTGGCCGACCACTCGCGCGAGAGCACGTTCAACTCGGAGCGGAGCAAATCGAATTGCCCCCGCTCCTCGGCCAGATGCTCGCGCAACGCCTGACGCGACGATTCGGCCAGCGTGGCGGCAGCGTGCGCCATTTGCAAATAGTTGAGCGTTTGACTCAGCAAAGAAAGAAGTTTGTGCCGCGCAATGGCGTCGGCGGTTTCGCCGCGATTGCGAATCAGCGGCGACAACAACTTTTGTTCAAGTTCGACTTTTAATTCCGCCTGCTCCGGCCGGATCGAGTAAAAGAAAACCGGCCAGTCCGTTTCCCATTTCTCGCGGAGGTGTTTGCGAACAAACGCGAGCACTTCGGCGCGCTGAGACTCCGTGAGCAAATCCGCTTTCGTCAGCAGCAAAACAATTTTCGGCGTGTGGCGGCGCAATTCCTCCAGCAGCCCCAGGTCACGCTCCGACAGTGGCGCGTCGCAACTGACCGCGACCAGCGCCGCGCCGACGTTGGGCAGCCACTGAAACGTAGTTTCGGTATTGTGCGCGAACGCGCTGCCCAGTCCGGGCGTGTCCACAAATTCCAGCGGCGCCAGCGGCCTGAGCGCGGGCAACTGGATAACGACGGAGGCGACCTTTTTTTGGTTGTTGGGATTTTCGTTTTCAGCGACATAAAGGCAGATTTCGTCCAGCCGGATCTCTTTTGTTTCGCCGTTCAGAAATTGCACTTCGGCGCGTTCCGCCGGACCGTAACTCAGTCGTGTGACTATGGCCGTTAGTGGCAGAACGCCGATGGGCAGCACGGTGCGGCCAGCGAGGTGATTGAGAAAAGAACTTTTGCCGGCCTTGAAACGGCCGAAAACGGCCACGTCAATACCGCGGATGCTGCCATTGAATTGTTTTCGGCACGCGGCAATTTGCGGCTGGAGGTTTACCAGCTTCAACTCGGCGGCCACGCCGGACACACGGTCGAGAATGTTGCCGGTTTGACACATAATTTAATCTGCTCCTGTGCGAATCCGCGAAGCCAGCCATGCGCCGGCCGGGGATAGCACCGCGCTATAACCAAAAGCTACCGTCGTGTTAAAAACACTTCAGATGTGTTTATTGTCGCTCTCGTCTTTCACCGTGTAGCCGGATTCCTGTCGAGCAAGATTGACCCGGTGTTTTTTCGTGTAGGCTTCAAACAATTCGTCCGGCGTTATCTCCATCACCTGAGCGAGGGAAATAATGAAGTGCAGCAAATCCACAATTTCTACACGGGCGTTCTGCTTGTCGAATTTCTGGTAGCTCGCCCACCATTTCCACGGCACGCAATCTGTGAGTTCCGACACTTCCTGCGTCATGCCGCGGGAGTAGTTGAGAATCCATTGCTGCCGCTCGGCATCGGTCATGCGGTCGGTGTCCACTCCGATGCGATTGTTGAGCAGCTTTTGGAGAAAGAAAATTGCCGCCAGCTTGTCGGGATGTTTTTGGAAATATGCGTTGAACTGTTCGTATGGATTTTGATCGAACGGCAGATGCCCGCCCGTGCGCAGGACCTCAGCCAACACCTCCACGATGTGCGGCTCAAGCTGGGTGCCCCGATACGCCTGGATGGTTTGCTCCACGTCGTATTCGGCCCGGCGCAGGGAAACTTCGCCGTCCTTCCAGATTGCGTACGCTGCGCGCGGATCGCCGTCTTTCGGCTGACCCACGCTGCCGGGATTCACGATGAGCGTCCTGTGAAATTGTGTTTTCGTTGGCAGGTGCGTGTGGCCGACGAACAGGAAATCCGGATAATTGACGCCGTTCAATTCGGATTCCCAGAGCGTCACCGGACTGTTCTGGGGAAAATACTCGTAAAGTGGTTCCGAGGGCACCGCGTGACAGGCGATGCAGATGGCATTATCCAACTGAAACCGTTGCAGCGGCTGCAACCCCGCAAGGAATTGCTTCATTTCGGTCGATAGTACGCGCTTGCTCAATTCCTGAGTCGCGGCGGCGAGCGCCTTGTAGGGGACGGAAGAACGCGGGTCTTCATCCATGCCGACGGCGCGGTCATGGTTGCCCTGTATCAACCAATCCGAAGTCAGCGTCTTCATCGCCCATGCCACGCATTCAGCGGGCCGCGGGCCGTAATTGACCAGGTCGCCAAGGCAAAGAATTTGGTCAACGTCCGGTTCGGCGGCCAGCACCGCTTGAAGTGCGGCCCAATTGCCGTGGATGTCAGCTATGAGCAGGATTTTCATGACTTGCTACCGTGACATAATGCGTCTTTTCGGTAGGAGTCATCAGCCCAAGGCGATTTCCCGCGTGACGGGAGGCAGATTCCATTGCCACTCATAAAGTAACATTGTGCACCTGATTGGCAAGCGCGTCTAATTGGCGCAGATGCGCGCGAGCTTACTGCGAAGACCCCCAATTCTCCAGCGCGAACAAGTCTCTTGTGACGTCGGCTTCACTCACGTTTTCAGCCGTTGCGCGCTGGCCTTGGGCGAGCACGGCACGATAAACTCCCGCACGGGCGTCGAAGGCATCACGCAATTCCGCAAGCGCATCGTTGTGCCATTGTTCCAGCCGCTTGCCGGCGAGGTTGAAGAACTCGGCAAGCGAATCCTCCAACTGCCCGCAAAGTTTGGATTCAGCAAAACGCCGCAACTCGCCCCGGCCCAGCAGCGCAAGGAGGGGAGGTTTCTGCAGCTTCAGCCGCGCCGCCAGCGGCGAGGAATCCATGATTGGCAGTCCTGCCGCCTTCGGCAATTCCTCCGGCGGCCCGCGCCTCGAGCCGGATACGGCGTGGGCTTGCTCCAGCGAGCTGGCGAGCCGCCCTCGGACTTCTTCAACGGATTGAACGAACGCCGCGCTCACCTGCGCCAGAAATTGCTTCAAAGACGCCGAGAAAATCCCGGTCACATCCGGGGCCGGATTTGCGCCATTGAGCCAGGCGGATGCGATGTCGGTTGCGACCGCTTGCAGCGCGGATGGGGCAAGCGCTCGCGTGTTGTAACCAAGGGTTCGACCCTCCTTCTCAGCCGATTCCAGAATCGCGCTCGCGCCGCGCAATGCCTCGGCGCCTTGGTTCAAATCACCAGCCTTGGGAGCTGTCTGTGGCCCGCGCGGAGCGTCGAGGCGGACCCGAAGCGCATCCATCACCGCTTCCCGCAACAAGCCAATCTTGCGCTTAAGCGAAGCAGCGGTCGCCTCGCGATGCGATTCCAGCATCGGGTTAAGTTCGCTCTCGAACCAATGTTCACAAAGCTGTGCGTCCGCGCCGACCACGCTGACGAGATGCACGGGCAAATCCAGATTCGCTTCGGAAAGTAAATGCTGGCGGACATAATCCACCATGCGCTGGCGGTCCGGCGGCGTGAGCAAATCCGCTTTGCTGATCAGCACCATCGCCGTTGCTCCGGCGCGGCAGAGCGATTGCACGACTACAAGGTCTTCGTGGTTCAAAGCCGACCCGGCGTCGAGCAGCACAATGCCGAGATCGCATTTCGGCAAGTACGCCACGGTTTCTTCCGCGCCTGTGGTCGCCAGCGAACCCAGCCCCGGCGTGTCCACAAACGTCACGCCCTCGCGCAGCCGCCTGGCCGGAACCAGAACTTGAATGCGCGTGACATGCTTGGCATTGGCAGGATTTTGTTGTTCCGTGGAAAACTCAACCAGGCGCGACATCTCGACTTCCTGCGGCTTGCCTTCCACAAACTCGATGATTGCGTGCGGCTGCCGGCCGAAGCTGATTCGCGTCGGCACGGCGGTCACCGGAGTCACGCCGACCGGAAGAACACCCTGTTCGAGCAGGTGATTGAGCAGTGACGATTTTCCCGAACTGACGCGACCGAAAACGCCGATTTCAAAGGAGGTGGTTTCGAGCCGATCCAGCAATGTCACCAGCGCGGTGCGAAATTCGACGAGGCCGTGCGCGGCGATGATGCGATCCAATTCGCGCAAGAGCTTCACTTCGTCGCGAGTCTGTTCGAGCCGCAGAAGGCGAGCCTGCAAATCCGCTGTCGTTCCCTGGGCGAGATAGTCGCTGACGCGATTCAACTCCGCATTCAGTTCCGCAACGATCCGGTCGATCGCCCGCGCGTCCTCGTCTGAAAGCTGCCCGTAGCCGCGCATGTGCTCCGGTGCGATTTCGGCGATGCCAATTCCTGCAAAGTTCAAATGGCAGCGCGCGGCCCACAGCGCGCCGGAAATCGGCCGTCTCAGCGGAATGTTTAACTCATCGAGGATGCGATGCATGGCTTCGCGCACGCGAACGACATAATCGTGCGTCACCTTGCGCTGAATGGGCGTGGTGTCCTGCGAATATTCCTGAAACGGCGAGGCCGACCCGGCGGAAGCCATGATCTGCTCCGCTTCGGAAAGGAGATTGTCCACGTGTTGGAACGTGGAGAGCAGATGCCGTTGATGGTTCTCGTTCATTGTGAGCCGAAAGCGAGTGCCAGCGCGCCACCCACAAGGATGACCCTCGTCTCATTCATTTGAGCCTCCCTGCGTTCTTGCTGTCGGCCGCTATCGGGAAAATCTCGTGGATACGGCGGTCAAGGTCCAGGCGGCGCAGCGCATGGGCATTGCTCAAGTCGTAGTGGCCGCGCGAAATCTCCTCCAGCAATTCGCACAATATCTTCGGGTTTCCCGTCGCGCGACGGTGCAGCCACGCCGCAATGTTCGACGTGTCCGCCGGCACGCTGCCGCCACGCACGGCCGCTTCCACCAGCATTTGGGTTTCTCCGGGATGAAAGGGCTTCAACTCGACGTGCTCGAATCGCACCAGCAACGGCCAGATGCGGCCGATGTCTCACGGATGCTCCGACCGCGCGCACAACCACACCGGCACACGCTCGCTGACGCCTTCGATGAACCCGCTGAGTTTCGGAGTCGTCCAGCTTGCCCCGTCAAAGACCACGGCGCGCTTCGTTCCTTTGAGCGACTTCAGCACGCGATTCTTGCGCCGGACAAGATGAAGGTCACCGGCTTCCAAATCAAATTCGCGCTCCAACGCTTCGCAAATCTCACTGAGGCGTTCCGATGCCGCGCAAACGCGCAGGTTGAGCGAATGATGCAAGCGCGCCACGAGCGCCGATTTGCCCACGCCTTCCGCGCCGAGAATCAGCACATGGCTGCGCCGCTTGTGCAACTGGCGAAGCCGTTCGATTTCCCTTTCACGACCCACGAAAGGGATCGCGAGTCTCACATCGCTTGTCGAAGCTCTCGCTTGCATAACTCGCTACCGTGACACAAAGGTCTTTCCGGTAGGAGTCATCAGCCGGAGGGCGGTTTCCCCGGAGGGAGGCAAACTCCATTGCCTTGAAAACAACCTACCATGCTGCTCCAAGCAAGCCAAGCGCAGTGTACGCTTTCTCCGGGTAGCGTGGGGTTATTGGAACCGCAGGCTTTCTCGCCGACCACATGCCGCTCATGTGCAATGGGGTTTGCCGAGCGGTGCAATCAAAGCAACGGCGCTCCTGATTCCAACGATCACTTCCAACGAATGCGAAATAGCGCGCCGCCGTATTGCGCCTTTTTGCCTAGTTCGCGCTCGATGGCCAGCAGCCGATTGTATTTGGCAATGCGTTCAGAACGACAGAGCGAGCCGGTCTTGATCTGGCCCGCGCCCGTGCCGACTGCAAAATCAGCAATGAAGGCGTCCTCGGTTTCGCCGGAGCGATGCGATATGACCGTGCCGTAGCCGGCATTTTGCGCCATCGCCACCGTTACCAACGTCTCGCTGACTGTGCCGATTTGATTGAGCTTGATAAGAATCGCGTTGGCGATGCCATCGCGGATGCCTTCGGCGAAAATGTTCGAGTTGGTGACAAAATTATCGTCGCCGACCAGTTGCCGCTTTTTGCCGAGTGCTTTCGTAATGGCCAGCCAGCCGTCGCGGTCTTCCTCGCCCATGCCGTCTTCGAGCGAAAGGATCGGATATTTATCCAGCCAGCCACGATACAGTTCGACCATCTGCGTCGGAGTCTTGCGCGAGCCGTCGGATTTTTTGAAAACGTAATTCCCGCTGTCGTAAAACTCGCTCGCCGCCGGGTCAATGGCGATGGCGATGTCCTTGCCTGGTTTGTAACCGGCGGCTTCGATGGCTTCCACGATCACATCCACGGCTTCGTCATTCGTCTTGAGGTTGGGCGCGAAGCCGCCTTCATCGCCGACTGAAGTTGCCAAGCCGCGCTTCTGCAGGAGCTTCTTCAACGTGTGAAACGTTTCCACGCCGTAGCGCAGCGCCTCGGCGAACGTCGGCGCACCGATGGGAAAGAGCATGAACTCCTGAAAGTCCACGTTGTTCGTCGCGTGCGCGCCACCGTTCAGCACGTTCATTTGCGGCGCGGGCAGAACGTAGGGAGCGCCGGCTTTGACGCCGTGCAGCTTGCGAATGTAAGCGTAAAGCGGCACGCCCGCGTCGAGCGCCGCGGCGCGGCAGACAGCCATTGAGACGCCAAGAATCGCATTCGCACCAAGCTTCGATTTGTTTTCCGTCCTGTCCAGTTCGCACATCAACCCGTCAATTTCTTTTTGCGTGTGCGGCGATCTGCCTTTGAGTTTCGGCGCGATGATTTTGTTGACGTTGGCGACGGCCTTGAGCACGCCTTTGCCGCCGAAACGTTTTTTGTCGCCATCGCGCAATTCAACCGCCTCACGGATGCCGGTGGACGCGCCGGACGGCACGCAAGCCGAAGCGGTAATGCCATTGGAAAGTTCCGCGTTGACCATCACAGTGGGGTTGCCGCGTGAATCGAGAATTTCAAGTGCAGTGATTTTTTGGATTTTACTCATAGTCAGTTAGTTTGGAATGTTTCGGAACAGGGCGTCAAAATAGCAGGTTCAAAAACAGCGCCACGAGCAGCGCGAGCAGCACGTAGGCCACATAAGCGTTGAGTTGGCCGTGGTGCATTTGCGCCAAAGAACGGGCGATGGCCAGCGATAGTTCACGCGCAGGCCGGAGCGCGAGCCGATCCACGATATGCACAGCTTCGGATTGGCGGCGAATGGCGGTGCGAAAATGTTCCGCCACTGTTTCGCGCGTGTCCTCCACAATGGTCGGGCGGAAAATCGCCTGGAAAACCACCCGCACAGGATTGGAGAAGCCGGTCGCCGTGTAAGTCATCTCCGGCAGCAAATGCCGAATGCCTCCGTCCCAACAAGTCCGCCGCGCCAGTCGCCGGCGGCGCGTCAGCCACACCCGGATCACGACGTAAGTGAGAATCAGCAGGCCGATCAGCGTTACCAGCATGTAAGAGGTGGACATGGCAAAGACCACCGGATTTTCCGCGCCACCGCGATGCAGCACGACCAGCCCGCGTCCGGGCAAAACATGTTGTCCAACCTGCGCTCCCAAATCGTGAAAGTCCGCGACGAACGCGGGCGGCAAAGTGTCGTGTGTGGGATTGGCGGCAAAAAATGGCGGCACCAGCGCATCGGCGGCGCTCGCATCCACGAACGGCTGCAACTCGTAATTCAACGCCGGGATCACATACGTCGGCAGCACGCCCAGCAGCAAACAAAGCGCGGCCAGCAACAGCATCGGCGCGATGGATGAAGTTTTCGCCTCGACGGCTTGCGCGGCCTGCTCGGAGCGTGACATGCCGAGGAATCCCATCGCAAAGGCTTTCACGAAGCACGTCACCGCTAATGCCGCCGTGAGCGCCAGACCTGCGCCGCACAACGCGAACGCAATTTTTACCAGCGTTGAAGGCAGTTCCGCCGAGCGCAGCATCGTTTGCAGTGTGAGCCATTCGCTGACAAATCCATTGAACGGCGGCAGCGCGGAAATCGCCAGCGCGCCGACCAGAAAAGCGCCCGCCGTCCACGGCATCGCGCGGATCAGTCCGCCCAGCTTGTCCAGATCGCGGGTTCCGGCGCGGTCATCCACCGTTCCCGCGCCGAGAAACAGCAGCGCTTTATACATCGAATGGTTGATCATGTGATAAAAGGCCGCGATGAACGCAATGCCTGCCAACACCGGCCGTCCATAGGCCGTGAAAATCAACCCTGCGCCCAGACCGGCGGTCACAATGCCGATGTTTTCGATGGAACTGTGGGCAAGCATGGCCTTGAGGTCATTTTCGGTGGTCGCGTAAAGGATTCCCACCAGCGCTGAAATCGTCCCAACCACCAGCACAACGACGCCCGCCCCGATCATGGTCAAGGGCACAAGGTCGAGGTTGACGCGAATGATTCCGTAAAGCCCCAGGTTCAAGATCACGCCGGAGAGAATCGCGGACACATTCGCCGGAGGGGCGGGATGCGCGCGCGGCAACCAGGTATTGACGGGCACAAGACCCGCCTTGACGCCGAATCCAAAAAAGGTCAGCAGAAACACGAGCCAGCGTGCGGCCGCGCCCAAGCTCGCGCCCGCTGTTTTGAGCGCCGGAAATTCCAGCGTTCCCGCTTTGACTGCCAGGAACAGAAATACCAGAGCGACCGCCATAAATCCCGCCTCGCCCATCGCCAGCATGAGATAGCCCGCGCGGCTGCTCTCGGCTCGCTCGTGCTCGAAATTGACGAGCAAATAACTCAAAATGGACATCGCCTCCCAAGCCAGCAGAAACAGCAACACGTCGTTCGCGATCAAAATCAGCGCCATTGAGGCAAACAGCAGCAGATACCAGGCATTGAAGGTTTTCAGGCTGTACTGTCCTGAATATCGTTTTAGATAACTCGCCGAAAAAATGGAACTGGCCAGCACCACCACCGCCGCCACGAACAAAAAGAGCGCCGCCAAACGGTCAAGCGAGACCCTGAGAGTTCCCACCGACTGAATCGTCCAGAGTTCGCCTTGAAAAGTTTGCCCCGACCACAGCACGCTTCCGCCGACCCACAACGCCAGCAACGCAGCCAATGAGCCAACCCAGGCCAGCAGCGCGGGAATCCGCCGTTCGGAAACAAAAATTCCCAGCACCGCGCCCGCGCCGCACAAGGCGAAGACCAAAGCGAGCGGCCAGCCGACATTCAAATCAATTGAATTTGTGCCGGGGTTCATAAACGTTCACCGCCGCCGCGTCGTCCGGCGGCAACAATGTTTCGTCACGACGATTGAAACAGGAGAAACACAATCAACACGACCAACAGCGTCAAAAGCGCGTAGGCGGCATAAGCGTTGAACCGCCCGTGGTGCATCGCCGCCAGACCGCGCGCAAAACCCAGCGTCACCGTTTTGACCGGATGAAAAACCAGTTTGTCCACGAGGTGAACGCGCTCTTTTTCGCGCCGGATGGCGGTGCGGAAATGTTCCGCCACCGTCTCGCGCGTGTCCTCAACTGTCGTGGGCCGGAAAATGGCATCGAAAATCACCCGCACCGGATTGGAAAAACCCGTCGCCGTGTAAGTCATCTCCGGCAGCAAACGCCGCACGCCGCCGTCCCAACAGGCGCGGCGCGCCAATTTCCTGCTGCGCGTCAGCCACAAACGGATGATGATGTACGTGAATGCCAACAACGCGATGAGCGCGACGAGCATGTAGGAGGTGGACATGGCGAAAACGACCGGATTTTCCACGCCACCGCGATGCAGCACGACCAGGCCGCGTCCGGGCAAAAAGTTTTGTCCGACCTGTGCGCCCAAGTTGTGGAAATCCTCGACGAAGACAGGCGGCAATTCCTGATGCGCCGGGTTTGACGCAAAGAACGGCGGCACCAGCGCGTCGGCGGCGCTGGCTCCGGCCAATGGATTTAACGCCGAGCCCAGGGCCGGAATGACATAAGTTGGCAACACACCGAACGCGAGGCATAGCGCGGCGAGAATGGCCATTGGCGCCAGCGTGCCAGACTTTGGCTCAGCTACTCGGTGTTCCTCGTCCAGCCGGCGCATTCCCAAAAAGCTCATCGCAAAAACTTTAACGAAGCACGTCACCGCCAGCGCCGCCGTGAGCGCGAGCCCGGCGCCACACAGGGCAAAAACCAGTTTTGCTCCGCTTGAAGACAATTCCGCCGAGCGCAGCATCGTTTGCAGCGTGAGCCATTCGCTGACGAAACCGTTGAACGGCGGCAGCGCGGCGATGGAAAGCGTGCCGGCAAGAAAAGCGAGGGCAGTCAACGGCATCCATTTAATCAAGCCGCCGAGTTTGTCCATGTCACGCGTGCCGGTTTGAGTTTCCACTGCGCCAACGCCAAAAAACAACAGCGTCTTGTAAAGCGAGTGGTTGATCAAATGATACAACCCCGCAACGAACGCAATCGCCGCCAGCGCTGGATGATTCGTTGCGACGAAAACCATTCCCGCGCCAAAACCGGCGACGATGATGCCGACGTTTTCAATCGAACTATGCGCCAGCATCATTTTGAGATCATTGTCCGTGGTCGCGTAGAGAATTCCGAGCAATGCGGAAATGGTTCCGAAGACGAGTGCGACCAGTCCCGGCCCCGCGTGTGTCGCCGGCATGAGATCGGCATTGACGCGCAAAATTCCATACAGCCCAAGATTCAACGTCGCGCCGGCCAGCACGGGAACAAACGCGCGTGGCGCGGCGGTGTAGGCGCGCGGCAGCCAGAAATTCACCGGCACGAGTCCGGCCTTCACGCCGAAACCAAAAAACGAAAGCAAGAAAATTGTCCAGTGCGCGCCCGCGCTCAATCCCGAAGCGGACGATTTGATCGTTGCAAAATCCAGCGAACCGGCATGGACCGCGAGCAGGAGAAAACCCAGCGCCGCCGCCAGCGTTCCAGCTTCACCCATTGCGAGCAAGAGATACCCCGCGCCGACGCGGTCGTTTTCCCGGTCGCGCCCCAACAAGATGAGCAGCCAGCAAAGGATGGACATGACTTCCCATGCCAGCAGGAACAGCAGCGCATCACCTGCGATAAAAATTAAAACAATGGACGCATACAAGCCGAGCAGCAGCACGGTGAACACACAATCATAGTGATGATGTGATTCCCGCCTCAGTTCGCCACCAGCAAAAATCGAAGCGGGAAAAAGCACCAAGCCCGTGACGCAAATAAACACCGCCGAAAGCCGGTCCGGGCTCACCGTAAGCGTCGCCAATCCCGGCAATGACCACAGCGGCTGGTTGAATGTTTCGCCCGCAAGCAACGCGTTTGCGCCGGCCAACACCAAAGCAATCGCCGCGAGGCAGCCGAACCACGCCAGCACATTACCCTGTCGCGAAACCGGAGCTGCCAGCGACAGCAAAATACCCATGCCGCATAGGACAAAAAAAGCGAGAATGAGCGTCGGTGTTTCCATCAGAATTTCGCCGCATTGGTCTCAATCGCCGATGGCGAGGCCATGAGCGACGCTGGCGATTTGCGTCCGGCCGCCACCAGCAGGCCATGCAAAATTGCCAGTGGTGGCGGTGGGTTTCCCGGCACTTCCACGTCCACCGGCAGCACTTCGGCCAATCCTTTCACGCAAACAAAACTGTTCGCGAAGACACCGCCGGTCAGGGCGCACGCACCGACGGCAACAACCCGTTTGGGCGTTGGCATCGCATCGTATATTTTTTTCAACGCGACGCGCATGTGATCCGTCACCGGCCCGACGACGAGCAGTACATCGGCGTGGCGCGGCGAAGGCGTGATGAAAAATCCCAGCCGGTGCATGTTGTAGTAGGGATTATTGAGTTGCTTGACTTCGTTCAGGCACGCGCCGCAATCGCCCGCGTCCACGACGCAAATGTGGATGGAGTGTTTGAAGGATTGATCAAATTCGTTTTGCCAATCACGAACCGTCGCCCACTCGTAGGTTTGTTGCCAGGCCGCCGGATGCTCGATGCCGTGAACGCAGCGGTAGCAATGAATGCAGCGGCGAACATCCGCCAAGACTTTGCCGTTGATGCGGCTGAAAACTTGCGTGGGACAGCAATCCACCAGCGCCGCAGCCGCCGATGGCGATGGGGCGTCGCAGCCACACGGCAGTCCGGGCGTGACGCCGGCGGCGCGTTCCGCATCGCGCGGATACACGGTCGTTTTGATTCCCGTGCGAAGTCCGTTGATGACCCATTGGCTCATGTATTTTTCAGTTTAATTTGATTGCTCTTGTTTCATCGGTCGTTCTCGGCCACGGACAAATCGAACGTGGAGAGCATGATTGGAAAATCCTGAAACGCGAATTTCTCGACGGCGAGATGAAAGCCGTGCCAGTTGGCAAACGACGGGGTAACAATGCGATAACGCGCGATCCGTCCACCGTCGGCCAGACGCACCCAATGAAATGCGCCGCCGCGCGGAGCTTCGACACAGCCTAACGCCGCACCCGCGTGAAGTTGAAGCGGTTCACGGATGCTTCCACTTTGCAACGCGGCGACGGCTTGTTCCATGATGCGAACCGATTGTCTCGCTTCGGCGAACAAAATACGCAACCGCGCATAGCCGTCGCCTTCCTGCTCGCTGGGCACGTCGAAATTAAAATGTTCGTAGCCGGAATAAGGTTGTGCCTTTCGCAAATCACGGACAATTCCCGATGCGCGCGCGACCGGACCGAGCAGGCCGTAAACCAGCGCGCTCCGCTGCGCGACGACGCCGACTTCTTCGAGACGATCCAGAAAACTGCTGGAGATGCGCAATCGCTTTTCGAGTTCGTTCAGTCGCTTCAGAGTTTGTTGCGATTGTTCGAGCGCCTTTGCACAGGCGTCGTCCGGCAAATCGCACAGCAATCCGCCGATTGCGAGCAGGCCAAACAAATAACGATGGCCGGTGAGTTCGCCGGAAATTCGCAATAAATCCTCCTCCAAAATCCCGGCCTGACTGTTGGCGACGACGAGCGCGGTGGACTCGCAAATTTCCTGAATCGCGCCGGTGTGTTGCCGCAGCCGTTCGAGTTCCGCCAGAAAAACGCGGAAAATGTTCGCGCGCGCCGGAATTTTCGCGTCGCACATTTTTTCGACGGCCTGGCAAAAAGCGAGTCCGTGAGCAAAAGCCGTCGTCGCGGCAAATCTTTCCGCGAGCAATAACACTTCATCCACCGTTTTGCCTTCCGCGAGCTTTTCAATCGCGCGCCATTTGTAAAACAGGCGCGGCGTCGAGCGGATGACGTCTTCGCCGACGGTTTCGAGCAGGAAATGCACCGACTCTGTGACGCCGGAAAATTTCGGGCCGATGGGCATCACGAACGCGCCCGGTTCCTGAACAATGCGATGCGGCCGCCAGTCGGCGTCCGGTTTGCGATGCTGCATCGCCTTGCGCGCGTCGAAGTGGCGGCACATTGGCTCGACGTGTTCCTGCCAGGCGTCGTCGTGCAGAATAAAATCGCCGAGGCGCGGATGGCCTTCAAAAATCAGGCCGAACAAATCCTCGGCCTCGCGCTCGTGCCAGTCCGCTGCGTGAACAAATTTGACGATGCTCGGAAAGGTTTTTTCGGCGAGCGGCGCGGTTGCGAGGACGTGAACCCAACCGGCTTCGCTCTCGCCGTAAAAGCAGTAGCGCAATTGCCATTCACTCGTGCCTTCCTCGACGACCAGGCCCGCAAAACTGAAATTCCACTCGAGAAAGAGCCGTCCGCAAAGTTCCGGCATCGCGGCGCGGGCGCAGATGATTTCGGAAATTGAATTCACGGCATCGAAACGGCACTGCGCACGCCCAGGCCAGCGTCCTTCGATTTGTTCCTTCAGTTCGGTGCGGTTCATGGCGATTTATTTTGTCAAGGCGGCTGCCGCTTGCGTCAGCAAATCATGCAGCGGTTTGGGAATGTAAACGCCGAGCACCAGCACCGGCACAGCGGCCAGAATCAGCGCCAGCCGGCAACTGAAGGGCAGGTGAAACGTTTCAACGGGTTGCGGCTCGGAATGATTCTTCTCCGGCGGGCCGTTATTTTTATTTTCGGGCGCGCCAAAAACCATCCGGTTGATGTGCAGCATGATTCCGAAAAACGCGATGACGATGAAAATGGCGAGCAGACCCGTCGCCACATATTCCTTTTGCGTCAAACCCGCTTTGAGAATGGACAATTCACTCAAGAAAACCGCCAGGGGCGACGCGCCGGTGATGGCGAGTCCGCCGAGAACAAGCGCGACGCCGGTGGCGGGAGATTTGCGGATCAGCCCGCGCACGGCTGCAATTTCGCGCGTTCCCACCGCCACCAACGCGGCTCCGGCAGCGAAGAAGCAAAAGGATTTTGTCACGGAATGGCTGACAATTTGTTGCATCGCGCTGTAACCGGCAGCCGATGCGCCGAGTCCGACCGCCGTTAGAATAATGCCCATGTGTTCGACGGTGGAGAAGGCGAACATCCGTTTATAGTCGCGCACTTGCAGCAGCAAAAACGCGGCGGTGCCGACCGAAATGAGGCCGAAAACCAGCGCCCACGTTTCGGCATGAGAATTGGGCGAAGCCTGCATCACCGGAAACAGTCGCAGAATCACATAAAGTATCGCCGAGGTTTCAATGCCGGAAAGCAACGCGCACACTGGCGAGGGCGCTTGACTGTGGGCGTCCGGCAACCAAGTATGCATCGGGACGAGGCCGACTTTCGTTCCAAGTCCAATCAAAATCAGCAGGAACGCCGTTTGCAACAGAACCGGTGGCATCATCGGCGCGGCGGTGATCAGTCCATCCCATGTGTAAGCGCCGTCGCTGCCCGACGCCTGCATCGCGGCGAATAAAACCAGAAAGCCGAACAGCGCCATTCCCGCGCCCATGAGTGAGAGCACCACATATTTCCACGCGGCTTCCAACGCTTCGCGTGTGTTGTCAAATGAGACCAGCAGCGCGGAACAGAGCGTAGTCAATTCGACGACAATCCAGACCAGCGTCGGTTCGGCGAGAACCGGAATGGCCAGCATGGAAAAAACGAACAGGTTGTAATTCGCATAATAGAGCCGCAGCTTCCACGGCTTCAGGTTTTCATGCGCCATGTAACCAACGGAGAAAATTGCCGCCGTGGTTCCAACAAACGCAATCAACAGCAGAATCAAGGCGCTCAAACCGTCCACCGCAATCCATTTGAGCATCCCGATTTTCAAGGCCGACGTGATGGAACCGCCTGCCGAAGTCAGCCAGGCCACGCGCGCGACCAACACCAGAACGGCCACGGAAGACACGACCGTGACGCCCGCTGCCCAATACTTTTTGAACGGAATGCAAACCAGCGCGGCGGCAACCAATGGAAGCAGCAAAATAATTATGACGCTCATTTGGCCGCCTCCTTTGCCGCCGGTTCAGCAGCCGCTTCCTTCAAGCTCGCCAGTTCACCCACCGCCGTCGTGCCGACATGTTTTTGAACGGCGCGAATCAACACGCCGCTGATGAACACGATGATCAAACCGTCTGTAGCGATGGCCAATTCCACCAGCAATGGCAGATTACGCGAGATGGAAATGCCGGCCAGAAACGCGCCGTTTTCCATCACCAGCAAACCGATGAGCAGCGGCAACGCCTCGCGCCGCACGGTGAGCGTGAACGCGCCAAGCAATAGTCCTGCGATGCCAATCGGCACGTTCGGGCCGCGAAATTCCGGCGCGACGGCGTTCAATAATGGTTGTCCCAGGAAATAAGACAGAATCGCCAGCGCCAAAGCGATGAGCAACGCGGTCGGAATGTTCAGCACCTGATCAATTTCGCGACGCGTGTAAATTTCAGCAGGGGCCGTCCGACGCAACAGCCACGGAACAATGATTGGTTTGCTGATCACGTTCACAATCGCCACGCCGTAAAGATGCCCGGAGCCGTAGCGCAATCCCAACAGCGCCGCGGACGCCGCGAGCAGCAGCGATTGCACGATGAACAAATTCAGGCAGCCCCGCGCCTGCCGCATCGCCACAATGCCGAACGCGGTGAGCAGAAACAATCCAGCGGCCAGCGCGTTCAGATTCTCCAATAATTGATTGGTCGTCTCACTCATAGGGCGCGAACTGCACGGACGAACACAATTTTTTTGACACGAATTTCACCAATTAACACGAATTTCATAAAACCACCCGTTTCCATTCCAAAGATTCGCCGCCGAAATTGACCAGCAGTCCAAGACGAAGTTTTGAGGCGGCCAGATAATTCAAAACCTGCTTGACGTGGGCATCGGCTAGTTTTTCAACGGCCTTGGCCTCAAAGAGAATGTTGTCCCAAATCACAAAATCGGCGTGGTAATGATGCGGCAAGATGACGCCTTTGTAAGTCACCTCGTAATGCTTTTCCCGCGAAAAAAGAATTTTCGCGCGACTCAATTCGAGGACGAAGGCATCTTTGTAAATGACTTCATCATGCTTCTTGCCAAGTTCGCGGTGGATTTCCATGCAAAAGCCCACAAGCTGAAAAGCTTCTTCTTTGAAAAGCAGTTCTTTCATTCGTGCAAATTCGTGAAATTCGTGTCTGAATTCCTTGTTCAAGGCAAAAAGACCCGCGTGATCATCGCCGCCACCGACGTAATGAACGCCGCGCCCAAGAACTCCGTGATGCGGAAAAGCCGCAGTTTGGACAGCGACGATTCGATGACAACCAGCACCAGCAAAAAACAGAAAATCTTGAACAGCACGAGCGGAATGGCCAGCAGCACCGCGCCGATGGTTTGTCCGCCCGCAAGTCCCCACGGTGTCACCAGCACATTGAGGAAAATACACATGAGCACAAAGAATTTCATCTGGCCGCCCCATTTCATCAGCGCGAAGCCGCGCCCGGAGTATTCGAGCGACTTGGATTCATCAATCATCGCCAGTTCGAAATGTCCCGTCGGATTGTCCACCGGGATGCGCCCGCCTTCGGCCAGAATGAGCATGAGAAACGCCAGCATCAGCAGCACGTGCGCCGGCGTGAAGAAATTTGCCAGTGGGGTCACCCATTTTTCCTGGACGATGTAGGGAATCGTCGAACCGGCCACGAACGAAACGGTGAAAAATACGATCATGAACACCGGTTCGGCCAGAAATCCCACCATGCGGGTGCGGCTCGCGCCCATGGGTCCATAGGGATTGGCCGTGTCCACCGCCGCGAGCGTGGCGAAGAACCCGCCCAGCGCCAGCACGAAACCACCGCCGATCATATCGCCCATGAACGCGAAAAAGAGCGGATAATTCGTCAACACCGGGATCAGCAACGCGACAAAGATCGGCGTGACGAAAACGATGTAAGGCGTGAACCGGAAAATCCACGAGCTTTCTTCCGACACGATTTCGTCCTTGTGAAACAGCTTCCACAAATCCCGATACGGCTGGAAAATGCTCGGCCCGCGCTTGGACTGCACCCTTTCCTTGAGCCGGCTCAAAACGCCGGACGCCAGCGGCGCGAAGGCCATGACCACGAACACTTGAACCAGATTGAACAGGATTCGGTTGAACATGTGGATCTGCCGTTTGGTTTCGTTGTTCAGCGCATAAACCGCGTGTTCAGCGGCTTTCCGGTTCCACCGCCGCTGCTGTCCCGTCTCCTTTTCCATCCTCGCCGGAGCGATAATCAATCACCCGCGCCTTTTCCAGCGTGACCAGGCCGCCCCCCATCATCTCGTCGAGCAAAGGCAGGAATGATTGGCCAAAGCGATTGGCAATGACGCCCGAAGCCCAAAAACGCGAGACTCCACCGATTGCGCTGCCCACACCGACCAAGATATAGTTGAGCATAAAAAAACCTGCCGACACGAATTGTCTCGGTAGGAGTTATCGGCTCTGAAGCTCTCAGGCGGTTTTCCCTTGCGGGACGGCAAACCCCATTGCCTGACGGCCACTATGTGTGATTCGATGTGGACTGGCAAGACTGGATTGCCGGGCATTCGTCGCCAGATGCCGATTGTGCAACTGCTACACCAAAGGAGTTTCGACGGGTCGCAGGCTGTTGTCCCGGGAAAAATTTGTTATGAACGCAACCACTATCACCGGCGAATGTCAGACGCTCAACATAAAGAGCAGTGCAATGGAGCTCGGCGTTTGCGAGGAGACGCTCCGACGGCTCGTGCGTCGGAAGGTGCTTCGGAAGCTCCCGGGACTTCGCCGCATCCTCATTCCGAGACCTTGCTTGCCTTTATTTGGCGCGGCGCGTTAGCCTCCTCGTGTTGAGCACATCCACTAAAGTCAGTTCGGATGACATAATTCCAGGCAGCAATCAAGCCGGCCAACGGTCTGTCTTTGCCACCACACATTGGTCGGTGGTCTTGGCGGCGGGGCGAAGCGATGTCCTGCACGCACAAGACGCCTTGGGAAAACTCTGCCAGACGTATTGGTATCCGCTCTATGCTTATGTGCGACGGCGGGGATATTCCCCCGCCGATGCCGAAGACCTGACTCAGGCATTCTTCGCCTGGTTGCTGGAGCGAGACTGGCTGGGCCGGGCCGACCAGCAACGCGGCCGTTTCCGCTCGTTTCTCCTGACCAGCATCAGCAATTTTTTGGCAAATGAATGGGACAAGGCCAGAACGCAAAAGCGCGGCGGTGGACGGGTCGTGTCTCTGCAACGCGATGAAGCGGAGGGCCGTTGCACGCGGGAACCGATGGACAATCTGACTCCGGAACAGAGTTTCGAATGGCGTTGGGCGCTGGCCTTGTTGGAGCAGGTCATGAACCGGCTGAGCGCTGAATTTGCGCGGGACGGCAAGGCGGAATTATTCGACGCGTTGAAACCATGCCTTCTGGGTGAACGCGCCGCGCATCCCTATGCGGCGCTGGCGTCAACACTGGCGATGACCGAAGGCTCGGTGAAAGTGGTGGTGCATCGGCTGCGCCAACGGTATCGGCAATTGCTCCGGGACGAAATCGCCAACACTGTCACGAAGCCGGAAGAGGTCGAAGAGGAAATGCGCCACTTGTTTGCCGTGCTGGCAAGAGGATGATGCGGGTTTGCAGCGTCACGGCGTCTGGCTCGAAAGAGGATTTGCGTTTCCTCTGTAACTTTCCATCAGTTTTCCTTTATAAATAGGGCGGAAGAATTATTATGGATACACCCCAGGTTTGTCCGATTTGCGGAAAGCCGGTGGTTTCTGAGGCGCCCCAGGGCCTCTGTCCGGAGTGCCTGATGAAATCCGGTTTTGGAACCAAGGCGGGGAATGAACCCGGGCCTGGCAAATCTGCCTTTGTGCCCCCATCCGTCGAGCAGATGGCCACACTTTTTCCGCAGCTCGAAATCATCGAATTGCTGGGCCAGGGCGGCATGGGTGCGGTCTATAAAGCCCGCCAACCGCGCTTGAACCGGTTCGTGGCGCTGAAAATTCTCTCACCGGAAAAACAGAACGACCCGCAATTTGCCGAGCGCTTCGAACGTGAAGCCCGCGCGCTGGCGTGGCTGAACCATCCCAACATTGTCACGGTTTACGACTTCGGCGAGACGCAGGGAAATTATTATCTGCTGATGGAATTTGTGGACGGCATGACGCTGCGACGGTTGTTGCAGGCGCGGAGGCTTGCGTCCGCCGAAGCGCTTGCCATCGTGCCGCAGATCTGCGAGGCGCTGCAATACGCCCACGACCAGGGCATCATCCACCGTGATCTCAAGCCTGAGAACATCCTGCTCGACAAAAAGGGCCAGGTGAAAATCGCCGACTTCGGCATCGCCAAGCTTCTGGATCAGGAGCCGCAGAGTATTTCCCTGACCGGCGCGGCGGACGTGGTGGGGACGCCGCATTACATGGCGCCGGAACAGATCGAAAAACCGCAGACCGTGGATCATCGTGCGGACATTTATTCGCTGGGCGTCGTGTTTTATGAAATGCTCACCGGCGAACTGCCGCTCGGAAATTTCCAGCCGCCATCGCAAAAGGTTCAAATCGACGTGCGCTTCGACGAGGTGGTACTGCATGCCCTGGAAAAAGAGCCGGAACGCCGCTACCAAGAGGCCAGTCAGGTAAAGACGGCGGTGGAGACAATTGCCAGCACCACCGCAGCGACAGCGGATGCCGAAATGCTCACCCGGGAGATTTTGGAGCGGGATTACACTTTGGACATTGGCAGTTGCCTGCGCCGTGGCTGGGCTTTGGTGCGAAGCGATTTTTGGCCGGTCGTGGGCGTCACTGCGCTGATCCTGCTATTGCGAATTGCCGCCCTTCCCACTTTGATAGGGATTGTCGTCAGTGGTCCGCTCATGGGTGGGTTGTGCCTGTATTTCTTGAAGAAAATACGCGGCGAACAGGCAGGTGCAGGAACCGCCTTTTCCGGCTTCAGCATTGCATTCCTGCCGCTCTTCCTCGCCAGTTTTGTTAAAGCAGTACTCACGATCGCCGGATTTTGTTGCCTGTTATTACCCGGCATTTATCTCACGGTTGCATGGACCTTCACACTGGTTCTGGTCATTGACAAACGACTTGGTTTTTGGACGGCCATGGGGCTGAGCCGGAAGACAATCTCCAAACATTGGTGGAAGTTCTTCGGATTCAGCATCGTTTTGTCGCTGATTAAATTGGCAGGGATGCTGGTCTTTGTTGTGGGTTCTCTGGTCACGGCTCCCATCGCTTTGGCCGCGTTGATGTACGCTTACGAAGACATTTTTGGCGCGAGAAAGGAACCGGCCGACATTCCGTCGCCCGTTCCGGCAGTCGCAGCCACCGCACCGTCAACCCGGCAGCCGAACCGATTCCGGGGATGGCTCATCGTGGTGGTGCTGGCCCTGATTGTGATTACAATTGGCATTGTACTGGTGCTCATACGCCCAGCCACCGTTGCCACACCCCCTTTGATCCAAACCCCGGAATATGCCGCTGCCCGGCAATCAATGCCGGCGATTGCGGAAACGGACCTTGGCAGTTCGAATGCTTTTTGGAACTTGTTAAACGAAGACCAGCGTGATATGGCGCAACGGACCGACCGCCAGTTCCGCAACTTTTTCGACACACGCACATTCACAGGATGGTCCGACAAGGAACGGGCGCATCTCGAAACCCACCTGGTTGACACCCTGGAGGGTCCGCAGACCCGCGAGTACTACCAGGCCATCAACACGCTGGCCGCATTGCACTCCACCAACGCGCTGCCCGCGCTGCGCGAGATTGCCTTCGATCGCCGCAATAAGGACAATCGCGATCGCTGGATGGCCGTCCGCGCGCTGGGCATCATTGGTGACAAGACCGCCGTGCCCGAACTGATCCATCTGATTTATCATAACAACTCAAACGTTCGTTCGTGGGCCCAAATTTCGCTCGTGCGGCTGACGGGTCAGAACTTCGGCAAGGACTGGCAGACCTGGGGCAAATGGTGGAATTCGCAAGACGGCCAACCACCGTTCAATCCGGAAATCATTCACTGGTTGAGCAGCAGCCACGCTGAATCGGATGGAGCGGCGGAGAGCCTCGCTGAGAGCGACCGCAAGCCCTCCAAAAGCAGCCAAGGCAAAAGTTCTCCGATCATCAACGATGTCTTCTGGCAAAACCTCGATCGGAAAAACTACGAGCGTTATCGCAAGGGGCTCCGGCAAGCCCCGCATGTGCTGGTGGTCCGGCACACGCACTACAACCTGAATGAGTTGTCCCACACAGGCATTGGAATTCATCATGGCTGGATTGATGGGAAAATGGCCAATTTATGCGTGAGTTTTTCGGAGCTGGTCAGTTACGCCTACAGCCAGCAGGCCGCGTGGGATCCGCACTTGGTGGTTCGCACGGAATTCCCTCAAGAGTATG
Source organism: Limisphaerales bacterium (assembly GCA_003159675.1). GTDB lineage: Bacteria > Verrucomicrobiota > Verrucomicrobiia > Limisphaerales > BOG-1460 > BOG-1460. The sequence continues at coordinate 26,056 of PLQC01000181.1, read as the reverse complement.
TCGGGCAGTTCACAAACCAGTTTGACGTCATTGACACGTTGCGGGTCCGACCCGTGGAAAGATTGCAGGCGGAAATCAAACAGCAGCTCAAACAACAGTTCGGGCTTTCATGGCATCGGGAAATTCGCGACACCGAGGTGCTTTCAATCAAGGTCAAAGATCCCCAGCTTCTAGAATCGAAAATCTCCCATGATTTTGCCGGAAGCCGGTCCATGCCGGAACTCGCCGGGGATTGGGAAAATTATTTTGGTAAACCGGTCCTGGATGAAACAGGATTGACGAACCGATATGACAGGAAAATGGAACTGATTCCAGCCGCCTATATCCCACATCGGACGAAGGATTTGGAAGTCAACAACGCGTTCCTCGCGTTCTATGGTCTTGAACTGGTTCCCACCAACCAACCCATGGAGTGGCTTGCCATGGAGCGGGAAAAGAAATGACGTCCAGATCAATTATATGAAAAGTGGGTATAACAAGCTCCGGTCCTTCGAGGTTCCTTTCAAGTTGGAGAACATCACCCTGCTCGGCACCGGCATGAAGTCCGAATAACGAGACCAATCGGGAGCCGGTGGACACACTCGCGAATCAATGAGCAAGAAATCCACCGGCTGGTAGTCAAGATGATTAAGGCGCCGACCAGCCCCCGCCCAGAGCGCGGTACAGTTGGACGACTGCCAGCAATCGGTCGAGCTGGATTTGCGTGAGCGTGTTTTCGGCGGGGAAAAGCAGTTGCTGCTCTTGCAGGACTTCGTAATAGCTGGCCCGGCCCTGGGCGTAACGTTCGGTGGCCAATTTCACGGCTTCCTGATAGGCGGTGACCGCGCGGGTTTGTTCAACGCGCTCGGCGGCCAATTGTTGACGCGCGGCCAGGGCGTCGGCCACTTCGCGGAAGCCGGTCAACAGGGTTGACTGATATTGCAGACGGGCTTCGTCCCAGGCGGCGCGGGCGGCGCGATATTGCGCCTTGAGCAGGCCGCCTTCAAAGATCGGACCGGTCAGGCCGGCGGCAATGCTCCAGGCGTTGTTCGCGCCCGCGGTAAAGGTGGAAAGCTCCGAGCTGGTCTGGCCGAGCAACCCGGTCAGGGTCAGGCGCGGAAAGAAATCCGCCTTCGCCACGCCCACCATGGCGTTGGCCGAACGAAGATTTTCTTCCGCTTGACGAATGTCCGGCCGCCGCTCCAATAGCGCCGACGGCAACCCGGGCGGAACCTCCGGCGGCAATACCTCGGCGAGCAACGCGCGGTCGCGCGCAACCGGACCGGGATTCACGCCCAGCAGCACGCAGATCAGATTTTCCTGGGTGACAATCTGGCGCTGAAGATCGAGCGCGGAAGTCGCGGCGGAAGCCATCAACGCTTCGGCCGACGAAACTTCCAATTTGGACGCCACACCGCCGCGATAGCGTTCGCTGAAGATTTTCAGACTTTGCCCAAATGAATTCGTGCTTTCGTCGGCGATGCGCCATTCCTGATCCAACGCCAAAAGTTGGAAATAGGCCTGAGCGACGTCGGAAATCAGCATGGCCGTCACGTCGCGCCGCCCTTCTTCGCTGGCGAAGAATTGCGCTCGGGCCGATTCATTGAGGCGCCGGATGCGCCCGAAGAGATCGATTTCCCAGGAGACATTGGCGTCGGCTGAAATGCCCGTGGCTGTTTGGCCGCCATTATTGGAAGGCAGATTGTTCTGCACATTTTTGCCGCGGCCGACTCCCGCCAGGTAGTTGACCTGCGGCAGAAAAAGCGAACGGTTCCCGGTCCAAATCGCGCGCGCCTGCTCCACTCGCGCGGCTGCGATCCGAACATCATAATTGTTCGTCAGCGCAATGCGGATCAATTGTTGCAGCGCTGGATCGTTGAATAACTGCCACCAGGCATAGTTGCCCAGGGAGTTGGTCTCCGTGCCGGCGCCGCGAAAAGACACCGGCGCGTTGATGGGCGGACGCCGATAATTTGGGCCCATGGCGCAACCGGCAATCGTCAAGGCTAATATTACGCAACAGAGCAGCCTCATTTGGCGTCGGTTTTCTCGCGGTGCGACAACCGCTCCACAACATAGAAATTCACCGGGATGATGAAAATGCCCAGCAACGTCGAACCGAGCATCCCGCCGATGACCACCGTGCCCAGCGTTTCGCGCGACACCCCGCCCGATCCCGTGGCAAACCACAAGGGTATGCAGCCAAAGACAAACGCGAACGAGGTCATCAGGATGGGACGCAGACGAATCCGGGCGCCGGTCAACGCAGCGTCTGCGAATGATTTGCCTTTCTTCGCCTCAACCTTGGCGAATTCGACGATGAGAATGGCGTTTTTGGCGGAAAGGCCGATGAGCATGATGAGGCCGATCTGGACATAGACGTTGTTTTCGAACTGGCGCGCGAAGAGCGCGAGGAAGGCGCCGAGGACGGCGACCGGCGTGCTGATCAAGACGCTGACGGGCAGCGACCAGCTTTCGTAAAGCGCCGCCAGGATCAAAAACACAAACGCAAGCGACAATCCAAAAATGGCGATGCGTGACACGCCCTTGGCGGCTTGTTGTTCCTGGAAAGACATTCCGAAGTAATCAAAACCCATCTCGTTTTGCGGCATTGTTTGCGCGAAGACCTCCTCGAGCGCCTTCGTGGCCTGCGCGGAACTATAGCCCGAGGCCGCGCTGCCGTTGATTTGCGCGCAGCGATATTCGTTGTAGTGCATGACGAATTCCGGCCCCGTGCGATGCGTGATTTTTGTGACGGCGCTCAGAGGCACACTTTGGCCCCGATTGTTCCGGACGTAGAACAATCCAATATTCTCGATCCTGGAGCGATACTCGCTTTCCGCCTCCACATAGACCTGCCATTGCCGGCCGAATCGATTAAAATAATTGACAAAGTATCCGCCCATGAACATCTGGAGCGTCTTGTAAACCTCGGACAGATCCATGCCCTGCTTGAGGACCTTGTCGCGATCAACCTCCACGAACAGCTGCGGCGCATCGGGAAGATAGGTTGTCGTCAAACCGGCGAGTTCCGGCCGTTTCCGCGCCGCTGCCATGAAGGCATTGAGATTGGCGGTCAAAAACGATGGATCGTGCCCGGCTCGGTCCTCGAGGATGAACGTGAAGCCGCCGGAGGTGCCGACCCCGGGGATGGCCGGCGGCGGGAACGCGACCGCGCGCGCTTCGGGCAGTTGCTCCAACTCATGATTGAGCCGGGAGCGGATGGCGGCATATTGCTCGGATTTTTTCTTGCGCTCATCCCACGGCTTCAAGGTAACAAAGAACAAGGCGTTGTAGGTCGTTTGCGCCTGGCTAAGCAGGCTGAAGCCGAGCACGGTGGAGTAGTACTTGATAGACGAATCATGGGCGAGAATCTCTTCCACCCGCCGGCAAAAGGCGTCCGTCCGTTCGAACGACGCCGCGTTGGGCAATTGCACATTGATGTAGGCGTAGCCCTGGTCTTCTTCCGGCAAGAATGACGACGGAAGCTGCCGTCCCACCAGCACGGCGGCTGCCGCCACGCCCGCCAGCAAAACCAGGCTGATGACGCTGCGCCGAATCAGGATCGAACTCCAATGCACGTAGCCATTGGTCGCCTTGCCAAACACGCGGTTGAACCATCCAAAAAACCTGGCCAACGGACTGTGCGACTCTTTCCTGGGTTTGAGGAGCAGCGCCGCCAGGGCCGGGCTGAGCGACAAGGCATTGAATGCCGAAAAAATCACCGAGATGGCGATGGTCAACGCGAATTGCTGGTAAAGCCGGCCCGTGATCCCCGGAATAAAAACCGTCGGCACAAACACCGCCGTCAGGATCAACGCGATCGCCACGACGGGTCCCGCCACTTCCTCCATCGCCTTGAAGGCCGCGTCCTTGGGCGACAGGCCTTCTTCAATGTGGCGCTCCACCGCTTCGACCACGATGATGGCGTCATCCACCACCAACCCGATCGCCAACACCAGGCCGAAGAGCGACAGCGTATTGATGGAAAAGCCAAATATCGGAAAGAGGGCGAAGGTGCCCACCAGCGACACCGGCACAGCCAGCAACGGAATCAGGGTCGCGCGCCATCCTTGCAGAAAAATATAGACGACAAGCACCACCAGCAGCAGGGCTTCCCACAGCGTCGTCATGATTTCAACGATGCCGCGGCTGACGGCCAGCGTCGTGTCAAGCGAAACGGCGTAATCCAAATCCGCCGGAAAGCGCTTCTTCAGTTCCTGCATCAGGTTCTTGACGCCTTTGGCGGCGTCAAGCGCGTTCGAGCCGGGCAATTGATAAATGGCCATCACGGCCGCCGGTTTGCCGTTGAGCCGGCCGGCGATGTTGTAAATCTGCGCCCCCAGTTCCACGCGCGCCACGTCCTTGAGTCGCACCACCGAGCCATCCGGATTCTCGCGGATGATGATGTCGCCAAATTGCTTTTCCGTGACCAGGCGCCCCTGGGCGATGGCGGTGTAGGTGTATTCCTGGCCGGGCGGAGCCGGCGGCGCGCCAATCTGGCCGGCCGGATTGACCGTATTCTGGCTGTTGATCGCGGAAATGATTTCGCTCGCCGTGATGTTGAGCTTGGCCAATTGGTCGGGCTTCACCCAAAAGCGCATGGCATATTGGCCGGCGCCAAAAACGTTCACATTCGAAATGCCATTCAGGCGCGTGACCTGGTCAACAAGATTGATGTAGGCGTAATTGGCCAGGAACGTCTGGTCGTAAGTTCCATGCGGCGAATACAAGGACACCAGCAGCATCGGCGTCGTCGGTGATTTAAGGATGGTCACGCCATATTGCTGCACGGGCGCGGGCAATTGCGAAGCCGCCTGCGCCTCGCGCAGTTGGGCCAGCACCTGGTCGATGTTCGGGTCCGTTTTGACGTCGAAATTCACCACCATGCGCATGACGCCGTTATTGGCATTGATGGAATACATGTAGTTCAGGTTGTCCACCCCGCTCATTTGCTCTTCGATGGGCGTGGCGACCGATTGCTCCAGCGTTTGCGCGTCAGCGCCCACGTAGGTGGTCTGAATGCGAATCTCCGGCGGCACGACGGCCGGAAATTGGGAGATCGGCAACGACACCATTGACACCGCGCCGATCAACACCATCAGGATGGCGATGACCATGGCGACGATCGGCCGGTTGATGAAGAAGCGATACATCAGTGGCTGCTCGACGGAGGTTGGCCTGATGGTTGATTGGTCTGCCACGGCCCTCCCGACGTTGCCGAGGTCTCCTCATGATACGGCTGCGGGTCGATCACTATTCCCTCTCTGGCCTTCTGAGTCCCCTCCGCCACCACCCGGTCATTGGGATGCAAACCGCTCTCAATGATCCACTGCGAGCCAACCTGTTCGCCCACCTTCACCGGTTGGATGTGAACCTTATTGCTGACACCGACCACGGCCACTTCATACGAGCTCTGCAATTCGGCGACGGCGCGTTGAGGCAGGACTATTGCGCCCTGGACCGTGTCGCTCTTGGACCGGACTCGGGCGTACCCGCCCGGCCGCAAAAGCAATTGCGGGTTCGGGAACAGCGCTGCCATCTGAATCGTCCCCGTGTTGATATCCACCTGGCGATTTTCGAAGAAGAACTTTCCCGGATGCGGGTAAACCGTCCCGTCCGCCAGAATCAACTGAAACTCCAGGCCGGCATGGTCCCGGGCGCGCTCGTCTGCCGTGGGGAACTGGCGGCGATGCTCCAGATAAACCTTTTCGCTGACATTGAAATAAACGCGCATCGGGTCCAGCGTCGAAACCGCTGTCAGGACCGAACCGCCCGGAGTGACAAGATCGCCGATTTGCGCCTGGGCCAACCCCGCGACGCCATTGATGGGCGAGATGATTTTGGTGAAGCCGAGATTCAGGGCAGCGGTTTCGACCGCAGCCCGGTCGGCTTGGGCGGCGGCGGCAGCCATGAGGTTGGCCTGGACGGCGTCGTCCAGCTCTTGTTGACTAATCGCGCCGTCGCGCGCCAGCGGCGTGAAGCGTTTGACGTCCAACTGCGTCTTGCCGTATTGGGCCTGGTCCTGGCCGAGCCGGCCATTGGCCTGGTCGAGAGCCGCCTGGAACGGCCGAGGATCAATCTGAAACAGCAAATCCCCTTGTTTGACAACACTGCCCTCCGCGTAATTTTGCGCCATTAAATAGCCCGAAACCTGCGCCCGGATTTGCGCCGTGACGTAACCTTCCATCGTGCCGATCCATTCCCCGTAAATTGGCACATCCTGCAGGACGACCGTGATAACCTCCACTTTCAACGGCGGCGGCGGCGGGGCCGGCTTCTTCTTGCAACCCGCTGAAAACAACACAGCCGCCGCCAAACCGGCGGTGAGCGACCGAGCAATCGCTGCGTTTCCCATTCCCATATCCGCCTAAATTGGCAGAGAATCGCCCGGAAGCAAGCAGGCTCGATTCTCTTTGTCTTAAACCAACGAGGCTCACGTTTTTGTCACGTCCGCGGAAGATCCAGCCGATGGTTGCGCTGGATTTGCTTGCGCCAATCGCTCATCAGTTGCGCCTGCTCCGCGTTATCCGGCCATGTCGCCACGGCGGCGCGAACTTCCTCGAACTCGCCAACTTTTCAGCTCTGCTATTGAAAGTTGCTGCTGCTTCTGCAACCCTGCCCGGCGGGCCTGTAGCTCAATGGTTAGAGCAGAGCACTCATAATGCTTTGGTTCTCGGTTCGAGTCCGAGCAGGCCCACCAATCAGTTCATCGATATATCTGGCCGTAGCCGAACGCATCTGGCCGACCTGCCAGACCACAGGTTCAACACTCCGGCGGCGCACATCGGCCACGAGTTTCACCACCACAACGCCCAGGCCGACGCCGAAGCCGCCGGACGAATGCTGCTGGCGATGATGAAACGTGTGAACGCAAAGACGCCGTCCGAGTTGTTGGTGGTGAGGAGGTCGTGATTGAGGAACGTTAATAATGACCGGCCAATCAGAGATGTGAGGAAATATGAGGAAAGTGTTCTCGGGTTATGAGTCGCCTGCTCTGACCACTGAGCTATGGGCCCTGGAAAGCCATGTGTGATTGATTCAAATCGAGTGTTTTGAAAACACGGGTTTGACTCATCCATGTTGCTCGCAGGAAAACGAGCGAAACAGAAAAAATCACAACGGCAAAAAACGCCGATTGTGAATCTCGTTCGCAGCGCCGCATCAGGGGTTTATTATTATCGGGTTCGGGGCAAGCTGATTTGGAAGCAAGTCACTCCGCAGTTCGACGAAGTCCACCAGGAGCACTCACCATTTTGTGTGGGATGTTAGCCGCCGTATTTCACGCCGCAGCCATACGGTTTTGTCTCCGTAATGCTGACTTTCGCACCGGCCAGGAGCTGGTTCACGGCATCCTTGACGTAATTGTTCGCCGTGCGCGGGTCATGATCGGGGGTGGCATGGTCGTCGATCGCGCCGTTGTAAACGAGCGTTCCATCCTTATCCACGACGAACATGTGCGGTGTGGTCCGCATGCCGTAGGCCTTGCCAACCAGGCCGGAACTGTCGTCGATCCAGGCGGTGAGGGTCATTTTTTGGTCGGCCTGTTCTTTCCGGGCCTGTTCGGGTGTTCGGTGGCTGGAATTGTGCGGGTTCACCGAATCCACCAGCAGCCACACAACCCCTTTCGCCGCGAGATCGCGCTGCAGTTCCTGCATGGCGCCGGTCTGGTACTGGTTGTGACAAAACGGGCAATCCTGGTTATACGATTCGAGCACGACGATCTTGCCCTTGTAATCGCTGAGATGGATCGTTTTGCCGTTGATGTCGGTGGCGGTAAAGTCCGGCGCGGGTTGGCCGATTTGAGCCGCGGCAAACGCGGCGGCCGCCAGCCCGGCGCAGGCAAGAAATGCAATGGCTCGTTTCATAAGCTTATCTCTCGTGGAATTGCTGAATCATCGGATCATACGATAAGAGGGGTGCAAGCGCAATTCGTTCAAAAAAGGGGCAGAACTTGTTTATCTGGCAGCCTTGTTCAGCGCGCCGAGGACAATGCCCGGTGTGAGGAGTTCCGGCAGAACGATGGGGGGCGCTCCGGCTTTTGGCGGGTAAACCAGTACGAGCGGCACGCCGGCGCGGCCATAGCGGTTCAGTTCGGCGGTGATATCGTCGGGGAACCGCGTGTAATCGCCGAGGAAACACGCGGCACCGATCTCCTTCAACTTAGCGCGCACGGAGGGGATCTCGATGGCGATGCGTTTGTTTGCCTGGCAGGTGAGGCACCAATCCGCCGTGAAATCGACCATGGCCGGGTGGCCTTCCTCCTGCGTTTGTGCCACGGCCCGCGGGTTCCAGGGTTGCCAATCGATTCCCTGCGCGCTTTCCTTGAGCGAGCCCTCGCCGGCGGCGGCCTGGATCGGCTCGCGCCAATTCAACTGCTGCTCGATCGCCCACGCATAGCCGCCCCCCAACAACGCCAGCGTCACCACCAGCGTCAGGCCCCGGCGGGTGCGCCCGCGCTGCACGAATTCGCCGTAAATCCAGGCGGCCAGCGCGACAATGACGAGAAAAATCCCCAGCCACCAGGCGCGTCTGCCGAAGTAGGCGGGCGTGAGGCTGAGCAGCCAGACGGAGGTGGCCAGCATCGGAAAGCCCATCGCAATCTTGAATTTTTCCATCCACGCACCCGGTTTCGGCAGGAATTTCAGCCACGCGGGCTTCCAGCTCAGGACCACATAGGGGAATGCCAGTCCGATGCCCACGGTTAAAAACATCACGACGATCAGGGCCGCACGCTGGGTGAAAGCGAATCCGAGTGCCGTTCCCAGGAAAGGCGCCGTGCAGGGCGTCGCCAGGGCGGTCGCCAGGACGCCGTTAAAGAACGCTCCTGCGGTCCCCGGCTTCGACGCGAGCGAGCCGGCGGCGTCCAGGGCGCGTCCGCCGGGGTTCACTTCAAACACGCCGAACAGGTTCAAGGCGACCAGGGTCACCAGCACGATCAACACCACCACGAACTGCGGGTTGCTGAATTGCATGCCCCAGCCGGCGCGGTGCCCGGCCGCTTTCACGCCGATCACCATTCCCGCGAGCACCAGGAAGGAGGCGAGCACGCCGAGGGCATAGACGATGCCGAGCATCCGCACGTGGCGCGGGTCGTTCCGGGCTTCGCCTACAAAGCCGAGGATCTTCAGGGCGATCACCGGTAGCACGCAGGGCATCACATTCAAAATCAGCCCTCCCAGGAACGCGTAGCACAGCATCCGCCAAAGCGGTTGCGAAAACGGCGCGGCTTCGGCCGACGGCGGAACCGTACCGCCCGGCGTCGCCGCAGGGGCCGATGTCGTCTCGGCGGCGGGCTCCGGCTCGGTGGCGGCCGAAATCGGCAGGGTGACTTCGTAGGCGAGCTGCTGGTTCCCGGATTTCTGGACCAGCAGGCCCGAAATCCGGTGCGGCCAGGAGCTCTGAAATTTCTTCACCGCCTTGCGCAACCGGATTCTGGAGGCGTCCGATGGGAGCCGCTCCGTTGCGCCCTGGACCTCGAAGGCATCGCTCGCGTCGGGAAAGAAATCGGCTTCGCTGGCGGGCTCCGGCGTTCGCCACTCGAGAATCAGCGGGCGCAAGTCACCGCTGGCGTCCTTCTCCCACCACGCCTGGGCGGAGAGACCCGCTCCGGATTTCGGCAGCCTGCTTTCCCAGGTATCAATCAGGGCCGCGTCCTGCGAAGGCAAGCGTTCCCTGCCGGAACTCAGGACGGCTTCGACATCGGCGCTCGCGGGAATGCACTGTTCCTTGCATTCCAGCCACGACACCCTGGCCTTCACGGTCAAACTGCCGGGTGCCACGCCGTTGGCGATTTTCAGCGGCACGAGCAGGACGACCTCATCCTCGTAAACGTACGTCGTCAGATCGTCCGGGGGCATCTTCCTCGGCACCGGCCATTGGATGTCGCCGGCGGTGACGCCGAAAGGCAGGTCCCATTGGATGCGGGTGGGGATGCCCGAGGCGCCGGAATTCCTCCAGTACGTATGCCATTGCGGATCCATTTGCAGATGGATTCCGGCCATCACAGTATCACCCGGCATGGCGATTTCAGAGGACAGGACGAGGGTTGCCCGCGTGTGCGCCGCTTCCGCGGACGCTGCTGCAAGCGCGAAGCAAACGGCAGTGAAGAGATTCAACGAGGTTCGCACGTATCTAAAGATGCACGATTGCGGCGCAAAGGAGAATTTTTTTAGCAACAGGCCGATCCGGTGCGGGCGTTCAGGAGGGTTCCAGTCGTTTGACTTCCATGCCGATCAGGGAAACATCGTCATTGAACCCGCCGGAACCGCAGAATTCGCGGATCTCGCCGATGACCTCCTCCAGCATGGCATTCGCCGGGAGGTGGACGCGCCGGGCGACCGCCGCCATCAATCGTTCATGGCTGAAATAGTTCTGGTTCTCCCCTTCGGCTTCGATCAGGCCGTCCGTGAACAGCATGATCAGGTCCCCGGCGGCCAGGGAACGCCGGCAATTGGGAAACACGGCTTGTTCAAAAAGGCCAAGAGCGGGCCCCTTTTTTCCCCCGCCCGAATCGAGCGCTTTCACCGTGCCCCGGTCCCGGTTCAGATGCAGCGCGTCCGGATGCGCCGCGTTGGAGTAGCGGATTTCGCCGTTGCCCATATCGATGATCAAATAAAACGCGGTTGCGAACATGGTGGCGCCTGTCTGCTTGAAGACATCCGCCAACCCGCGGTTGATCTGGGACAGCAACTGGCCGGGATCCTTTGCGGACCGGCTCAAATCCTCGACCAGCGACCGCACCATGGCCGTGATCAGGGCGGCCCGCACATCGTGCCCCATGACGTCGCAGATGAACAGACCCACGGCCGTGTCGGACAGTTCGATTACGTCGAAAAAGTCGCCGCTGACCGATCCGCTGGGGAAATAGAAGCTGAAGAATTCCAGGGCGCCATGTTGGGTATTGGGAGCGGGGGCGCGGGGGAAATACTGCGGCAACATGGCCAACTGCAGTTCGTGGGCCATTTTCAATTCCTCCTCGATCTGTTGGTTTTTGCGGCGGAGTTGTTGCGTGCGGTCCGCCAGTGCCAGCTCCGCCTCCTTGCGCAAGGTGATGTCGCGGGAAATGCCGAAGGTTCCGATGACGCGGCCCGCGGGATCGCGCAGCGGCATCTTGGTGGTGGAGACCCAGGAAACGGTGCCATCGGGCCACGTCTCCATTTCTTCGATGCCGACCAGCGGCAGGCCGGTTTTCATCACCTGCAGTTCGTTGGCCCGCGCCTCCTTGCGCGTGTTTGCCGATGAAGAAGTCGGCGTCCGTTTTTCCGATGGCCAGCGCCGGATCGTCCAGGCTGAAGCGCCGGGCGTGGGCCCGGCTGATCCGCAGAAACCGGCTGTCGGCATCCTTGAAATAGATGGCGTCCGGCATCTTGCTCATCAGGATTTCAAGGAGGTGCTGGTCGCGGCGCGACGCATCCTGCGCGCGGTGTCGCTCAATCGCCTTCCGGATCACGCCGACGAGAAGGAGCTTGTTCGGTTCGGTGATGAGGAAATAGTCCTGCGCCCCCAATTGCAGCGTTCCGAGCGCCAGTTCTTCGTCCTCCGGCCGGGTCAGCACGACCAGCGGCACACGGGGCGCGATGACGCGGGCTTTGCCGAAAATATCCAGGGCTGAACCGTCGGAGATGGCGACATTCAGCAAGGCGAGGTCGAACCGCCGTTCACCCAGCAATTTCAGCCCGTCGGACAGCGAGTTCACCTGTTCCACCTCGAAGAGATGCTCCGGCAGCCATCGCACGTCGGAAAAGGCTCCGAGCACCAGAAGACGCTGAGAGGCGTTTCCCATGATGTTTCGCCATCATCGTAGAGGCAAACCTCGCCGGATGTCCAGCGCCGGCAGCCCGCGAGCGGGATCGGGGTGGCATTTTGAACTTCTCACGCCTCCGGCCATTGGGCACTCTTCCCGGGCCGGTCTGAATACCCAGTATGTATCGCGACAAGAAAATCGTGGTGGTCATGCCCGCCTATAACGCAGCCAGGACCTTGCGGCAAACCTATGTCGAAATCCGGGAGCAACAACTGGTGGACGAGATGATTCTCGTGGATGACAGCAGCCGGGACGACACGGTGGCGGTGGCGCGCAGCCTCGAAGGGGTTCGAGTTCATGTGCATGAAGTGAACAAAGGTTACGGAGGGAACCAGAAAACCTGCTATCGTCTGGCCCTGAAAGCGGGAGCGGACGTGGTGGTGATGATCCATCCGGATTATCAGTACACTCCCAAACTGCTGCCGGCCATGGTCTCGATCATCGCCAACGACTTGCATCCCTGCGTGCTCGGCAGCCGCATTCTGGGCGGATACGCGCTCAAAGGCGGGATGCCGGTGTGGAAGTACGTGTCGAATCGATCCCTGACTTTCATCGAGAATCTGTTGTTGGGCCAGAAACTTTCCGAGTACCACAGCGGCTATCGCGCCTTCTCGCGCCGGCTCCTCGAAAAAGTTCCCTGGGAGCAGAACTCGGACGATTTCGTGTTCGACAACCAGATGCTGGCCCAGATCTTCTGGCACGGATTCACCGTGGCCGAAGTCAGTTGTCCCACGCGGTATTTTCGCGAAGCTTCCTCGATCAATCTTCCCCGGAGCATCCGGTACGGCCTGGGTTGCCTGGGCACGGCCCTCACCTACCGGCTGGCCAGGATGAAACTCGCAAGATCGAAGATCTTCCCCGACTGATTGGCCGGAGGATGCGGAGGATTACTTGAGGGTGTTGAGACGCAGGCTCAGCCGGGATTTCTTCCGACACGCGGTGGCCGCATGGAGCACACCCGCCTTGGCGGCCTTGTCAAAGGCGGAACTGACCGCGCCCAGCATCTTTGCCGCGTCGTCCTTCTTGCCGGCGGTGATCAGCGAAAGGTATTTCCTTTCCAGTGAGTGCAAACCCGATTTGACGATGCGGTTATGGGTGCGTTTGCGGGCGCTGCTCCGCATGCGGCGTTCGGCTGACTTCGTATTCGGCATAGATTGATTTCCGTTTCTTTAAAACCGGGCCGAAACAGTAACCAAACGCCCGGCTTTGTCAACCGCGAAGCGGGTGTGAATAAAGGCTCGCATTCGGTCCGGGCGCGACTATTATTTCGCGCGATCTGATGGCTGTCCCAAAAACTGAAGCAAGACGAATCCTGGTGGTGGACGACGAACCGTTTGTCTGCGACGCGGTGAAGATGATGCTCACGTTCGACGGGCACCGGGTGGAGACGGCCAACAGCGGCAAAGAGGCCTTGACTCTTCTTGAAAAGGAGAAGTTCGACCTGGTCATCACGGATTATGCCATGCCCGTAATGAAGGGAGACCAACTGGCCGCCGCGATCAAGTCGCGCGCGCCCAATCAACCGATCGTCATGATCACCGCTTACGCGGAAATGCTGCAAGCCTCGGGCAACGCGCTTTCGGGGGTGGATTTCGTGATCAGCAAACCCTTTCTGCTCGAAAACCTGCGCGAGGCCATCGTCAAGGTCCTGCCTGGGAAACCTGCCTGAGCGCGCCCGGAACCTTGACGCGTCGTTGAGGAGGGTTCAACCGTCGGCGGTCACCCGCTTCCATTTCCGGATGCTGCCAGGTTCTCGGGCGACGAGCGTTCCGTCCGTACTGCACCCGCCGCGGTTTGCGTAGTATTCCTCAATTGTCCGAATGCCTGCCGGAGGGCATACTTCTCCTGAAACCAAACGGGCAAACGAATGAGCATCCAGGAATCGGTCCTCGGTCAAGAACGGGTCACGGCCATCGCTCCGTGGTTCAGGAGGGCGAACAGACCGCGGCTGCGCAAATCCGCCCTTCCCCAGCAGATTGGTCAATGGCTCATTTTGATCCTGTGCGCAACGGCAACGTATCTGTTCCTTTGCCGCTTCGTCCTGCAAACCGTCCAGGTTCAGGGCAAGAGCATGGTGCCCACCCTGCACGACTCGGACCGGTACTTTCTCAACCGCTGGGTTTATCACATGCACCCGCCGCAACGGGGCGACGTGGTGGTGCTCCGGGACCCCTCCGACGGCGTTTTCGCGGTGAAAAGGATCGTGGCCTTTCCGGGCGACGCCCTTTTCCTGAAGGACGGGCAGGTTTACCTCAACGGCTGCAGACTGAGTGAACCCTATCTCTACCCGCACACACCGACCTACACCTGCTCCAAGGTGACGGAGGAACTTATTCTGTGCGGGCGGGACCAGTACTTCGTGATGGGCGACAATCGCACCGACAGTTTCGACAGCCGGATGTACGGTCCTGTCCCCCGTCGCGACATTCTTGGCGCTCTCGTTCACTGAACCGGCTCAGCCCGTGGTTGAGCCGCCCTCGCCGGGAGGTCCCGTCGCAAGTCCACAGTTTACCATTGCCCCCCCGGCGGGTTGTGTGTAGAGTTTTCCCGTGGAACGCCAGCGGTCGCATTCATTGCCGGCCGGGCTGGCAGGGGAAGTCTTCGGAGTTCGACGGGTGGATGAGCTGATAATGAACTATGCGGATTCTGCTTCAGCAAAAAGAAACCGGATTGTATTTCAAAGATATCGGCGCATGGACCCGGGAGTCTGGCGAGGCCATGGACTTCCTGAGTTCCAGTTCGGCCATCGACTTCTGCGTCCTGAACAAGATTTCGGGCGTTCAGATGGTCCTCAAGTTTGAAGAACAGAGGTACGATATCGTGCTCCCGTTACTGACGGAGAAGGCGCCTCGCCGCGACGACCCTCGCGCCCCCGCTTGAGCCCGTGCTGGTTCCCTTCGGGTGGAGTCGGGCCTGCCAGGTACAGGGGGGTTGAACCTGCGATAGATTCCTTTCAGTACAAAATTGCGGCGTTGCTTGGCATCTCGGTAAAAGCGATGGCGTGAAAACAGCAGAGCAAATTCCGATGCATCCTGGCGAAATCCTCCGCGAGGAGTTTGTGAAGTCGCGGGCCTATCGCATTACGGCCTCGCCGGCATTGACGGGTGCAGTGATGCCTTTTTCTGGCCCAGCACCCAATCCAGGTCTTTTCGGGCCTCCGCAAAATCGGGTTTGAGCCTCAGCGCTTCCTGGAATTCGGTGATCCCTTCGTCCAGCCGGCCCTGTTTGCTCAAGTCAACCGCAAGACTAAAGCGGTTCGTCGCGTCGTCAGGCTTGAGCCGGAGGATTTCCGAGTACTGGCGGATCGCCTCGTCCAAACGGCCTTCTTTGTCCAGAATGGCGCCCAGAAGACGGCGGCCTTCGACGAAACAGGGTTGCTGTTTCACAACTACCTGGAGCTGAATTCTGGCCGCATCCCGGTTCCCCCGGCGGTAGCAGACCAGAGCCAGATTATAACGCGCTTCGGCATAGCTCGGGTCGATTTGCAACAGCGCCAGATATTGCGCGACTGCATCATCGAGCCTTCCCGGCATCCCAGACAAAACGTTCCCCAGGTTATAGCGCGCGTCGGTAAAATCGGGCTTGAGCCTGATCGCCTCCTGATATTGGGCGATGGCATCCTGGATCCGGCCCGCATCACCCAGGGCGGCGGCCAGATTGAAATGCGCCTCCGCAAATCCGGGGTTCAACTTCAGAGCTTGGACAAATTGATCGATGGCTTCGGCCAACTCGCCTTTCTTCGCCAGGCAGGAACCCAGGTTGTTGTGCGCCTCCGCAAAGTCGGGCTTGATTCGCAGAGCTTCCTGATATTCACCAACCGCCTCGTCCAGTTTCCCCTTGGCTGTCAGCGCCGTTCCCAGATTGTCGTACGCCAGGTAATTGTCTTTGGTGACCGCGATGGCCCGCCGGAAAAGCGTCTCGCTATCCTTCCAATAACCGATCTGATGGCGACTCAATACGATGCACAGGGGAACCACGAGCGCGGCGGCCAGCGCCGGTTTCAGGAGCTTCCCGCGCCATCGGCTCGACAAATCGTGAATCCCCCACGCCAGCATCATGAAAATCCCCAGCGACGGCACATAGGTGTAACGATCGGCCATCGCCTGCAACCCCACCTGCACCAGGCCAATCACGGGCGCCAGTGTCCCGATGAACCAGAACCAGCCCACCAGCAGATACGGATGGTTTCGCCGCAGTGCGATTGCAAAGACGGAAACGACAAGCAGCACGAGGCACGCCGAACAGACGATTGTGGCCGGCCATCGGTCAGGATAGGGATAATAAACCGCCAGATCGACCGGGCAAAACAGCTTTCCGAGGTAGCGGCAATACGAAACCACGGCGTTTTCCACGCGATCCACGAACGGCAATCCCGACGTTACCGATCCGGATTGCTTTTGAACGACATAAGTGATGCCGCTGACAACCGCGGCGAGCAGGAAAAACGGAATCTTTTCCGCCGTCAGGCAGAGGAAGTTTGAGAGTTTTGAGTTGTGAGTTGAGGAGTTGATCGCGAGTTCCTTCGGATCCGAACTCTTTAACTCAAGACTCTTAAACTCCCTCAGTGGCCAGTAATCCAACAGCAACAGCACGAATGGGAGTGTTACCAACATGGGTTTGCTCATCAAACCCAGCGCAAAAAACACCAACGCCAGCACGTACGAGCCCGTGCCCGAACATTTCGGAATGGCACCCGTAGGGCCAAGCTTGGTCGGGCCGACCTCGGCCGCGCCGACAGGGTTTCGTGCGGTTCTCCCGCGCGCATACTGGGCGTAGGCCCACAACGTCAGCATCCAAAAAAATGTGCTCAACACGTCTTTGCGCTCGGAAATCCAGGCGACAGATTCGACGTGAAGCGGATGCAACCCGAACACTGCCGCCACGAAACAGCTTCGCCAGACGCTCCCGGTCATCCTCTTGAACACCAGAAAAACCAGGACCGTGTTCATTGCGTGAAGCAAAATGCTGGTGAGATGATGGCCCCACGGTTGCAATCCGAAAAGCTGGACGTCCAGCATGTGCGAAAGCCAGGTCAGCGGATGCCAGTTGCAAGCCGCCGTGCTCCGAAAAGCCCATGGCACGGTTTCCCATGTCAATCCGCGCTGAACATGAGCATTGGCGGTGACGTAATCCGGATCATCGAACCCCACAAAATCATTGTACACCGCGGGAAAAAATGTCCCGACAACCAGCAGAAAGAGCGTCAGGGAAATGAGAATCGTTCCGAGCCCGCCCGCGAACCGGAACGCCGGGCATTGAGCCGGCGCCTCGGCGCTGTCCTCCGGCGTTTGCCAGCGTTGCGCGGGAAGAGGGCCGCCGGGTTCGGGACGGTCGCTGATGGAATCGGCATCTGCCATAATCACAGCCGGCCGTGGCCTGCCGTTTACCGCAATAAATTTCCGGAAGTGTAAGGACACCCTGGCATTGCGTCCAGCCGGTTGACGGATGCCGGTTGACGGGTGCGCGTCCTGGCACCGCCGCGCGGAACGCCGGATTCATCCGGCAGCGACACGCGCGGTCTGGCCGCCTGCCGGATGAATCCGGCGTTCCTCGGGCCGGCGCGGTCGGACGACCGGCAGGTCGTCCCTACCATCCAAACGGTAGGGCCGCGCTGCTGCGCGGCCTCGGACGACCCGTGAAATGAAGACACTCCCTTGAGGGAAAGAAACTTGAGGGTTGAGAATTGAGGGTTGAGGGGTTACAAACTGTGGAGTCGAAGCAGTTCATAGAAAACCCAGAACGCTCAACATTCGATCAACGAAAATGCGCCCCTTCCAAATCATTTTTAATCCCACCAGCGCCGCGGAGCTGGCGAAGATGCCCAAGGAACTGCAACTCCAAATCCTCGGCGAATTCCGTGGACTGCCCCAGCAGGTCATGCATACCGAGCTGGATGACTTCGGCAAACTCGAGCGCGCGGGCCGGATCCTGCACCGCTTCCGCGTCGGCGATTACCGGGTCTATTTCGAGCGGCACGACCTGGGCGTGGTCGTCCACCGCATCCTCAGCCGGCATACGTTGAAGGATTTTCTGTTCCGCTCGGGATTGAAGATGGAGGAGGACGAAGCCTTGCAGCAGAACCCCAAGTTCTGGGAAATGATCGAAGCCGCCAAAACGGCCGCGAAAGCGTGAGCCAGGGTGGGGAGATGCCCGCAGAACACGCTTTCCTCCGTAGTGATTCGATGTTGGGAGTTCGCTGTTGAATGTTGGATGTTCCCTCCAGGACGAACGACGGAACGGCGGCTGGGTACAGCCCAAACCGTGGAAGCCGGCGTCACTGGACGTCTTCGCCCAATTCCACGTTCCAGTAAGCCAGGTCGATGAAGTGCTTCCAACTGTCGTGTTGGTTCAGGCTCAGGTTGATCTGCACAAACGGCCGCCACTTCGGTCGCTTGGGTTTGCGGATCAGGTGCATGCAGGCTTCCTGCGGCGTGCGATTGGCCTTGTGCGTGTTGCACTCGATGCACGAGCACACAATGTTCTCCCAGATCGTCGGGCCCCCGCGGTCCCGCGGGATCACGTGGTCCAGGTTCAAATCTTTCCGATCGAAAACCTTGCCACAATACTGGCAGGTGTTCTTGTCCCGTTCGAAAATGTTGTGCCGGGTGAACTTGACTTCCTTCTTGGGCAACCGGTCGAACATCACCAGCAGGATAACCCGGGGGATCCGGATGCGGAACGAAATGGTGCTGACGGATTCGGGATGCGGTTCCTGTTGCGAAAAATCGTGCCACTCGCCGAAGTTATAGGTCCGGAAGGAACCGTCGTTGCAACCGAGGACGGCGTGGGCCTGGCCCTGAAACAGCAACGTCAGCGCGCGTCGTGCCGTGCAGACATTGACAGCCTGCCAGAGGCGATTGAGCACTAACACATGTTGGTTCAGCACTGAATTCATATCCGATCCAACCGGCGCCACACTACACAAGACGCCCTGCCATGTCAACGCGTTGACACGCGTTGACACGCGTGACCATAATGATTTGCCAATCGTTTGCCCGTCCCGATATGATGCACAATAATGAAAGGCCTTTTCGTGCTGGCCGGCTTGATCGGCTTCCTGGCTTTCTCCTGCGCGCACGCCGTGGCGCAGGACGATGAATACATCCAGATTTACGGCGTCATCCAGGATGCGGATGCCCTCGGCAACTCCAGCCAGACGGGCGAAGCCCTGGCCAAGTACATCGATGCCCAAACCTCGCTCCAACGATTCCAGAGAATCTATCCCGACTGGAACAGGCAGGTCATCCAGTATCGACTGAACTATCTCGCCTCCCGCATTGCGGAGATATCCGCCAGGACACCCGTCGCCGCAAAACCGCCAACGACCGCGCCTCCGGCCCTGTCGCTCCAGCCGCGCGAGCGCGAGGACTTCGAGCATCAACGCGACATGCTTCAGAGCCGGGTGCAGCAGTTGCAGGTGGATAAAATGATGCTGGAATCGAAACTCAAGGAGTCCCTCGCCGCGCAGCCGGCCGCCGTGGACCCGCGGGAACTCGCCAAAGCCGAGGAGAAAATCAGATCGCTCGAAAAGGAGAACAGTCTTCTGCAGGTCAGCGTGGCGCAGCAACAGACCAAAGCGGCCCCGCCGGTGGACACGGCCGCCGTCGAACAGATGAAGCAACAACTCGCGGAGACCAGTCAACGGCTGGCCGACCAGACGAAAAGAGCCGACGCGCTGGCGGGCGAAAGGCGGGCACTCCAGACGAAGCTGGACAGCCTCATCCCGGCCCCTTGGAACGCCACCAACCTGCGTGAAACCAAAAAAGCCCTCGAGGACGCAAACCGAAAGCTCGGCGCGCAGAGCAAGCTGGCATCCAGGCTCGACGCGGAAAAAATGAACCTGATGGCGCGTGTCAAGTTGTTGGAAGCCGACTCGGGGACACTGGTCGCCCTGCGCGCCGAGAACGAAATCCTTAAGAAACAACTGGCCGATCTGAAACGGCCGGCGCCCGCGGGCTCTGCGGTCGAAGTAACCCGGCAACTGGCCGAGGCCCGCGCCCGGATTGCCGCGCTGGAATCGGACCAGGAGATCTGGCGGCTCGAAAAGATCGCCCTGGAAAACCGAGTCCGGCATTTGATGGCTTCCTCGACGGCGGCTCCCGCGCCCGCGCCGGCCCCTGCCGCGACGACGGTCGAAGACGCGAGCCGGGTGAAGCAACTGGAGCGTGAGAGCGCGGACCTGAGGAAGAAACTGGGTGCGGCGCAGAAGGAACTTGCCGGCAGAAAAGCCAGGAACGTCGCCACGAAAATCGAGGATTTGACGGGCCAGTTGGCGATCCTGCGCGCGCGGTTGGCCGTTTTCGAAACGCAACAGATTCCCTACACGGAGGAAGAACACGCGCTCTTCAAGAGAACCCAGGTATCGCTCGAGGCCGTCAACCCGAGGGCCCGTCAAAAATCAGTCAATGAACTGCCTTCCGGCTCGGCCACGCTCGTGGCCGAGGCCCGGAACGACTTCGCCGCAAAGCGATTCGACAAAGCCGAGGAGAAATACATCCAGATCCTCCATCACGACACCAAGAACGTTTATACCCTCTCCAACCTCGCCGCCATCCAACTCGAACTCAATCACCTCGACGACGCCGAACAACACATTCACCAGGCGCTCGCCGTCAGCCCGGACGATTCCTACAGCCTTTTAGTCCTCGGCCAGATCAAGATCCGGCGCGAACAATATGACGCGGCGCTGGATGCCTTGAGCAGTGCCGCAAAGGTGGACCCGCAGAACGCTGAAATCCAAAATTACCTGGGACTGACCTTGAGCCAGAAGGGCCTGCGCACCTCCGCCGAAACGGCGTTTCGCAAGGCGATCGAACTGGATCCCCACTACGCCGGCGCCCACTACAACCTCGCTGTCTTCTACATCACCCAGTCCCCCCCGTGGCCTGAACTCGCGCGATGGCATTACAAAAAGGCCATCGACAGCGGCTTTCCCCCCAACCCGGACCTGGAAAAAATGCTGGGACCATGAAACCTTGTAGCCGCCAATGCGAATTGGCGGACCCGTCCCGCAGNNCCGCCCCGGTGGAAGGTTCACGGCAGTCATCGATGTTGAGCGAATCCAAATTCAATTGACCATGTTGCGACAGGCGTTTCACGAATTCACCATCGCCACTCGCGGACGCGGCCTGTACGAAATCACCGGCACGGTCGCCGCCTGGATTGCGAAGAACGGCTTTAACCAGGGCCTCCTGACACTGCACCTGCGCCATACATCCGCGTCGCTGTTGATCCAGGAAAACGCGGACCCTGACGTGCGACGCGATCTCGAAGCGTTTTTCGGGCGCCTGGCGCCGGACGGCGATCCGCTGTTCGTGCACACGGTGGAAGGCGAGGACGACATGGCCGCCCATGTGCGCACCGCGCTGACGACCGTGAACCTGGGCATCCCGGTCCATGACGGCCGCCTCGCGCTCGGGACCTGGCAGGGCATCTATCTCTGGGAACACCGCCGCGCCCCGCATTCCCGCAAAGTGGCGGCTCATTTGATCGGCGAATAGCCCCGGGCCGCGGCGTGCGGCTCGACTTCGCCGGCGATCCACTTCCGCCGCGCCTCCCTCATCCGCACAATAGGCTCGCCAACCCAATCCAACGATGGCACCTTCCGCTGCGTCTCTATTATGATTCCGTTCAGACGATTTTTTTGTGCCACCACGATCGCCGTGGCGGCATGTCTCGCCGGTCGCGCACAGACCAAAACCAACACCTTCGGGTTCACCGGCCCCGAGATTTTCCCCATTGACAGCCAGATCAGCGAATTGCACGTCGCCGATTTCGACGGGGACGGGTTGAACGACATTCTTGTGGTGAACAACGCCCGTTCGAAGATCAACATCCTCTACAATCGAACCGGCAAGACCAACTCCATCTCCGGGCCCTCCAGAATGGACGGGAGCGACCTCAATCAGTTGCCTCCGGACAGCCGGTTCCGCATCGAGTCCATCGCCTCGGAGAAGCGGATCGCGTCGCTCGTGGTCGCCGACCTCAACGGGGATGGCCGTCCAGACATCGCCTATTACGGGGAGCCAAAGGAGCTGGTGGTGCAGTACAACGAGGGCAGCAACGTCTGGAGCGCTCCCCAACGCTGGCCGATTGACGACGGCCAGCTCTCGCCCAATTCGCTCGCGGCGGGCGATTTGAACGGCGACGGCCGGACGGACCTGGTGTTGCTCGGTGAAAACTGCCTTTATTTTCTGCCGCAAAAGGAGGACCACACACTCGGCGAACCGCAAAAAATCCCCTTCTCCGGAGCCGTCAAGGCCGTCCAGGTTCTGGACGTGGACGGCGATGGCCGGAGCGATCTGCTCCTGGTGAACTGGGAGGACCGCTATCCGTTCCGGTTCCGGCTCCAAAAAGCCGACGGCGAGTTGGGG
This sequence comes from Limisphaerales bacterium, assembly GCA_003159675.1. Classification (GTDB taxonomy): domain Bacteria; phylum Verrucomicrobiota; class Verrucomicrobiia; order Limisphaerales; family BOG-1460; genus BOG-1460. The sequence goes on along the minus strand of PLQC01000181.1, from coordinate 3,898 downwards.
CCCGAGATGTATTTCAGCATGACCCCCATTCGCTCTTACTTGGCGGATAACCTGGAGCGAAACGGGAAGGTCCAGGTGATTACCATCGCTCAAAACTCCGGACGGGCCCAGATCTCCGAGTTCGATCGCAAGCCGGCGCCGCCGCTGTCCGGCAGCCTCCGGCAGGGCCAGTTCCAGGTCCTGCCCTTGACCAAGACGGACAAGGGCCGTCGCGGCATCTTGTGGGCCGATGTGAACGGGGATGGCTTGGCCGACCTGCTCGTCGCCGAGCCCGACAGCGGCCAGATCTCCGTCTGCTTTCAGGAAAAGGACGGTTCCCTCTCCGCTGCCAGGACGTTTCCAACCCTGGCCGGCATCACCGACCTGGCGGTCGCCGACTGGGATGGCAGCGGCAAACCGTCGATTTTCATGCTCAGCGATGACGAACGCCGGATCGGGGTGGCCCGGTTTGACGAGAAACTGCGCCTGCCGTTCCCAACCCTGATTCCCATCGACGGCAAACCGCTCGTCATGGCGGTCGGCGCGTTGCAGCCCGGCGCGAAACCCAGCCTCGCCGTCATCGTCGATCAGGACGGCCGCCGGTCGCTTTTCATCCGCACCGCCGATGGAAAGACCCGGACCCAGAAGCTGAGCGAAAATTTCAAGTCGAACCCGACCAGTCTGTCGTTCCACGACGTGGACCAGGACGGCCTGGCCGACCTGGTCGTCCTCATCCCGTACGAAAAAATCAAGGTGTTGCGCCAGGTTCCCGGGAAGGACTTTGAAGAAGTGGATCTCGAAACGCCGGGCGGCGCCGTCGAGCAGCCGTGGTTGAGCGAATTGGACGTGGACGGCGATGGCAAGCCGGAACTGCTCCTTCCGCAGAAAAACTTTCTGCGGGCGGTGGTGATGCAGGCCGACGCCTCGCTGCAGAGTTCCACCAACAAGGGCGGCTGGGTGTTCAGGGTCAAGGAGCAGATCAATGGCAGCTCCCGCGACTCCCGCCTGGCGGGGGCCGCATCCGTCCGCAACGGGACCAACTCCATCTCGTCGCTGTTCCTCCTCGACGCGGAGCACCGGGCCTTGACCTTGTGCGAGCGGGACAAGACCGGTGTGTGGCGTGTGGTTCGCAACCTCGAGCTGCCCGTCTCCGAGTTTTCCAGCCTGCAACCCATTGCCTTGGGCGGCACCAACCTCAACGGAGTCGCGTTCCTCGGCCTGAACACCGTCGCCTGGCTGCCCCTGATGGCCGGGCCTGTTTGGGAATTGACCGAACTCGACGGATACGAGACCCCGATCAAGGACGGCTATCTCAACGACGTCGTCTCCGGCGACCTGAACAATGACGGCCGCAAAGACCTGGTCTTTCTCGAGACGGCCCAGAATTATCTGGACCTCGTGATCTTTGATTCACACCACAAGCTCGTCCCGGCAAACCGCTGGAAGGTCTTCGAGGAGCGCACGTTTCGCAGCCGCCGCAGCGATCTGCCCGAACCGCGCGAAGCGGCGGTCGCCGATGTCACCGGCGACGGCAAGAACGACCTGATCGTGATCGTGCACGACCGGATCCTGGTTTATCCGCAGGAATGACGATCACTTTCTCATCCCAGGCGGCACCGGGGTGTACATTTTGAACGTCAACCCGTCCGGGCTCACGCTCACGGCATAGACATCGAAGTAAAAGTACTTAGAAATCTGGTCGAACGGCGGCAACAGCGAGAAATCCACGAAGTGAAACAGGAAGCCGAGGAATGGCGAACGCGAAACCACGGACCGTGTCGCCGGATTGTTCGTGCTGTTCCGCAGTGATTCCAACACCGCACGCCCGGTTTGCGCCTGGTTTTCATAGCCAAACCACCCGGTGCCCATCCCTCCCACCCTCGCCGCCGCGTCGATCAGCCCCGGCATCTCGCGCAATTCCTTTTGCTGGCTGTCGCCGCTCCGCAAATATTCCTCGAGAAGCGAAGCGTCCGTGGTCAACGCAACGTAACCGCCGCTGGTGGCGTAACTCAACGTTTGCGGCGCCGACCCGGACGGATTCCCCGTCGGCAATGGCATGGCCGGCAGCGGCATCGAAAAAATCTTTCGTCCCAGGAATTCCCGGTCCGCCGGCGCCGTCCCCGGCGCGTTCCACAGCACGCCGATGTTCTTGAGCGCGGCTGCCAGGTGCTCGGGTTGCGGCGAGCTGATGAGGAAAAGCGAGGAGGCGGAATTCGACCCCGCCGCGCCGCCCGCCGCCTTCTGATAGGTGATCATGTCATCCCCGAGATTTCCGAAGAGATCCCTGTTGATGTCAAAGTTGGGATCCTTTTGTTTCGCGGCGGCGTTCGCGGTATCGAGGAGAAAATTCAGGCCGCTGAGCAATTGCGGATTGATGTCGTTCATCATCGCCTGGAGCGTGGCCCAGATCTTCTGTCCGTCCAGGCGGCAACGCTGGAACTTTTCCACGTCGGCCGGTACGAACGGCGGCGGGCTCGACTCTTTGCCTTGCCCGGAAAACACCTTGAAAATGCCCCGGCGGTCCGCCTCGGGCACGCCGACGAACATTTGAAACCCCGAACCCTCGTTCGAACTCTGCACGCTGAACGCCATCGTCCTCACGCCGCTGAGGCCGATGGCCCTCAGGATTCTTTCCGGACCCATGACGTCGAAGGGGTCGGGAGTGTCTCCCGCATCCTTTTCCGCCGGCTTACGCGCCAGCAGATCGATGAACGTTTTCACGTTGACCCAGCCATAGACGGGAGCGTCGCGAAACAATGCCAGCCGGTTCGCTTCATAGGCCGCCAGGTCCCCCAGCGCCGGCATCGCCCCTCCCGTCAGATGCGCCATCACTTTCTCCACCGCACGAGTCGAGCTCCCGGCGATCAGCAGCGATTCGAACTGGCCCACGGCCAGCTCGCTCCGCGGTGGCGGTTTCGCGCCTGCATCCGCCGGGTCATTGTTGTCGGACTGCGAAAACCATTTCTGCAGCGTCTTCGGAACGTCGTTGCTGGACAACGCAACGACCGAGAATTCGACCCCGCGGATTTTTTCCGTTCGGATCGATTTTCCCGCGTCCACCCATTTCTTGCGCAGATCGGCCAGGTTCCTCTTCAGTTGGCTGCTCTTGTCCTTGGTGTCCAGGAGCAGAACCATCGCGGGGGACGGATCGCCGGATCCCTGCCAGCCGTTTTGCGTCACGGCCAGGGTCAATTGTCCCTGAGGCAAACTGCTGTAATCGTCGAAGCGCACTCCGAGGTCCCGCTCCAAAGGCTCGATAAATTCCCCATTCCACTTCGCCAGGAGCGCGTCCTTGAACGGCTTCATGGCCGGGTCCTTCCACAACCGGGTCTGCGGCGAGATTTTCCAGATTTCGCGCACCTTCGAAAAATCGGGAACCGTCACCATCGCCAGCGTGTCATCCGGCAGGAGTCTCTCGGGCGATGGAATCATCGCGGCCGCGCCACTCGCTGCGACGCCGAGCAGGGTTGCAGCCAGGAGGGCTGGCGTTCCACTATTCAATGGGAGCTTTTTCATAAACCGGGTCTTCTTCGTAGCCGCCAATCTGAATTGGCGGAGTTGTCCCGCGGCGCGTCCGCGAGGTTCAGAGCCTGTCTCAGCAGCCCAACCGGGGTAGCGCGGGCGACCCGCCCGTGCCGTCCGGCGACCCGCNNCCGTTCCCCCCCTCTCTTCGCAGCCGCCTATTCCCCGGAAACATTCTGCCGGGCATGGCTCGGCGGTTCGAGATACCGGTAAGGATTGCTCGGGTTGTCGTTCGAATAGGCAAATGCGTCGCGATGATCGAGGAAATACTTCACGGCTTCAACAGGAATCGCAAAACCGAGGCCCTCGCCGAACGTGATCTTCATGTTCGTGATCCCCACCACTTCCCCGCTCATGTTGAACAGCGGGCCGCCACTGTTGCCGGGATTGATCTGCG
>PLQC01000147.1 GCA_003159675.1 Limisphaerales bacterium | reverse complement strand
TCGCGATTTCTCGCTTTTGTGGAAACCACGACCCCGAAGCAAAAGGTCGTTTTCACGAAGGTTTACTGTCAGGAATTGTCAGGAAAATCTGGATCCTCTCACAATCCGCTCATCCACCAACATTCGGTGCCCCAGGAATTCGTCGGCGGGAAGACTGACCCGAATACAGAAATTCTTGAATCAGCCGAGGCGAGGGTCGGAATCGGCCTCGGCCTCTGGTGTGACTTGCGCAAATAATACCAATGTTTACGCAGGGTTCAAGCACTATTGAGAAGTTTTGTCTGACTATTTTTGTAATGGGATTTCGCCTGGTCTGTTAGCCATTTTGTTAGCCATCCGAACCGGATTTGGTTACTCAGTTCCCATGAGTGACCCGGAAAATATGATTAGCAGGAATGACCTGTACGCGATGGTTTGGACAAAGTCGTTTGTGAAGCTTGCTCGGGAACTTGGATACTCTTATTTGGAGCTGGTCGCAATCTGCGCTGATCTGAATATCCCGCGGCCCAGCGGAGGTTACTGGCATCGCCGAGAGCGCGGAGTAGCCGAAGAACAAACGGCGTTGCCGCGCGCGCCGGTCGGAAAACCAATTGAGATTCCGCACGGCCCCAGAAAGTGGGATCCGGAAGCGCCGCCCGTTGAGCCCGAAGTGGAGGCAATATCAACCGAGGCGGAGGCGGTCGAGAGAAGCGCGCCGAAGGCAGAGCCGGAAAGGCGTAAAGCGGCGGATGATGTTTCTGAGAGGTCCGATGAGGCTGGGGTCGATGCCGGTGTGGAGAAGCCTGAGCCTGTCAAATTCACACGCGAACAATTGTATAAGGCGATTTGGACTAAATCCTGTGTGAAGTTGGCGGCGGAATTGGGCATCTCGGACGTGGCGCTGGCAAAGACGTGCCGGCGGTTGGGCGTACCGCGGCCGCGGCTGGGTTATTGGGCGCGCATCGAGGCGGGTGAAAAGCTGCCAAAGGAACGGCTGGCCGCCGCAAAGGAAGGCCAGGATGTCACGGTGAGTTTTGATGTGGCAAAGAATATAGCCCGACGGGAGAAATGGGCCCTGAACGGCGTTCTGACTGATGGAAAAGGCCAAAAACCCGATGTCGTCGAACTCCGACCGGAAGGAGTTGAGCTGCATCCCCTCGCTGAGAAGCATCGGCGCGCATTGGAAAAGGCCAAGCCCGGTGAATTGGGATTCGTCGCAGTCAGTGGCAAGGATTTGTTCTCGTGCGAAGTGTCCACTGCAATGGTGCCGAAATTGGTCAGGGCGTTGGACGCGATGATTTGTGAGCTGGATGATCGCGATTATGAATTCGAGCCGGGGGACAACGAGTATGAAGGTTTACAGATCACAAAGGGCAAGGATCATGCCTGCCTTTCTTGGAGTGAGGCCAAAGTAGAAATCGAGAGGGAGCCGACAGACGCGGACAAGAGAAAGCCAAGCTGGACTTGGCAGCTGAAGGAAACGATGGCCTCGGGAGAGTTGAGCATCGAGGTCAGCGCGATGGGTTTAAGAGGAAAACGGAAATGGACGGAGGGCGATCGACGGTCGCTGGAAGATTTGCTGGGGGTTATTGTTGAAAAGGTGGAAGCGACCTTCCGTGGACTTGAGGAGCAGCGCAATCGCGAGGCGGAGTGGGCGAAGCAGCGGGCGGAGGCGGAAAAACGCGCGGCGGAGGAACGGGTCAGGGAGGCCAAAAGGCTGGCCGAGGAGGAGAAGGAACGAAAGGAACGCGAACGAATCAAGCGTCACGAGGCAAAGCTGAAGGCGATTGCGGAGGAGCGATTCGGCAATCTGACGATTGCAGCGCAGCAATGGATTGAGGCTCAGGGCGTGACTGCCTTCATTGAGTTTTGCGCGGATCGATGGCGAAAGGCTGGTGGGGGTGAGCTATCCAAGGAGCAATTGGATTGGCTTGCGTGGGCGAAAGCTGAGGCGGGGAGGATGGGGCCTTTCGCGAAGGGTTATCCTGATCCAGCCGTGGATGGCAAGTTGGATGTGAAGGGTGTGCCGGTGGGTGGGCCATATCCGCAGACGAGGGCATTGGAGGACGATGTGGCGGAGGAGGTGGCGCCGGCTGCGCCGGAGGTCAAGACGCAGCAGCAGGAGCCTGTTCGGCCACCGGAACAGTTTCCTTTTTGGCTGCTGCATCGGCGGCGTTAGCGGAGCGCGCTGCTTTTCTGAGATCCTGCAGTTCGCGCGCGAGCGGCATGTCGGCAGCAATAATTTTGGCTCGGATGGATTGGGAGTGGCACAGTTCCAGGAAGCTCGGAATATTGACTGCGTTCGGGGTGTACAGGAGTAGCCGGAGAAGTTGGACGATGTAGCGGCTGTCGTGTTGGAGGATGTTGCGGCGGGCGTGTCTGAGGTCCTCCGGTGGCGGGTTCCAGCGAGCGCCAGCATCGAGCAGCAGTTCCACACACTTCAGGTTTTCGTCATCTCCTTTGGCGTCACGCGCGTTGGTGTGGAGATTACGGCTCGCCCAGCGGCTGACCATGCGCTCAAGGGCATCGCAGGAAGCTCTTGGGGTGTTATTTATTTGATCTCGAGGAATGACGGCCAGAAAGGTACGGAACACTTCGAAATTGTCATGGTACCCGGCGGTGGAAAGGTGGGCGATCGCTTGCGCCGGGGTCGGTTTGAGGTGCAAGGCTTTCAGGATTTCCGGGTTGTTACGCCAGATGGCTTCATTTGCCGCGGTGGTGCAGTCCTCGGCGTCCACTGGGAAGATGCCTGAGAGATCGTTGGGCACCGACCGGAAGGGATCGGCACCAGCCCAAGCAAGGAGCGCGGTCCAACGGGCCTGGTCGTTCTTGACCGTTTCGGCGAGAGCTAACGAAGCCTGATCTTCCAACGCGGGAAACTCGGTGCGGTACTGCCGATAAAAACCGAGAAGCGGTCTGGCCTTCATGTATGAGAGGGCCTGTGCAAAGATGTTGTCGCGGTTCGGATCTGTGCCAGCTCGGAGGTGGTGTGCCATCATGAAAAGATCGAGCTTGTCACAACTTGTTTGGAAATCCGAAGGTTTGGGACGAGCGCCGTGATGATTGAGCAATTCGGCGATGTCGAAGCGCCTCCCGGATCGAGCAATTTCAAGGGCTTTCCCGAGATCGGATGGGGACCAACCTCCGGCGCGGAGCAGTTCTTCGACGAGGCTGTGGAAGCCGGTTTCTACGGCAGCACTGAGTACTCCCGCATTGAGTTTCGCGCCTTCGGGGCACCGGAGGGGTTTGCCGGCTTTGATCCAATCTTGCAGGGCGAAGAGTTTTCCGGAGTGCACAAGCTGCAAGAGTTCTTTGAGGTCGGCAGGAAGAGCTCGTCGCACTTTCATATGTGGCTAAGGTGGCAATCTGAAACCTCGCCAGTCAAGTGCATGGCTTCGGCGGAAGCGAAGTTTTCACGTGCGCCGCCGGCGCGGGAGGCTACAGGTCGGACGCAGAGGAACGCGAGCGACGCTGGACCCTAAAAGCAAACGGCTTAAAACGGTTTTGGTGTCTCGTCAATTCGGCTTCTAATCCAGCGACTCTGCTAGCTTTTTCATATAGTCATTTGGCGCTAGTTTGTGGGCCTGCGCCAATGCTTCGATGGCATTGGAAGTCAATCGGGAATCTCCCTTTTCGATTCTTCGAAGCTGCTTCTCACTTATTCCCTCGATATCGCTTAATTTGAGACCTGTTTGCTGACGAACTTCTTGCACCGCTTTGCCGTAGCGCTTATTGAACTTTTGATGTTTTTGCGCCGCTTTGAGAGCTGCCGCAGGATTTGCCAATTGCTGCAACTGAGCCCAACCGAGGTGCACGTCCGCTTTCGGCCAGTAAATGAAAGAGCCGTCTTCATCTATCTCGAATTCTTGACTCTTGAAAGGATCTAACTTTTCCAAATCAGGAATTTCGGCAAGTGGAACATCAACGCGATTAAAATCTGGAGACACGACATGCAAGATTCCGTTCTCAATCTTTGCGTCGAGAATGCGCTCCTGTTTATCATCTGCTTCAAGTGCAGACGTTAAACGTTTGAGGAGAGAATGCATAAAGGCCCCATAAGTCTTTCCTGCACCACATTTGGCATCAATTACGCAGAACCGTCGGGGTGTGCGTATCTGCAGATCCACTATGCGAGAGAGCAATCTGTCTGTTGAGTACCTTTCGTTAAGAATAAGCAACCGAGTATGCTGTGTTGCTCTCTTGCGAAACATTTCCACGAACGAGTCGTCCAAATCATGAGAGAATGTTACAAAGACATGTCGTGGCAAGTGCGTTGCTCTCTCCCAATATCTTGAGACGCGGTAGTGCTGACTTGTTACCGGCCAGCGATTCTTCGTTAATCTGGCAGAAATCTCGCCGTAGGGAATAACTTCAACGTCAGTTCTCATAAGGGATTAACTTTTTGCTCCCACTCTTTTAAAATCTCCAGGCGGTGACTTTCGACCATCTCTGTCAAAATCGCTTTGTCCTGCGCGGAAATGGTGATCTTTTTGGTCTTGCGCCATATCATTTCGAACATGGCGTTTCCCTCTTCGAGGAATCTCACACGAAGCTCCCATTGTCCTCTCCTCTTTGCGTGGAAATGCGCCGGTTCGTGGTCGTTTGAGTAGAACCACAACCTCATTCCCGCGATTGAAAAGCAAGTAAGATTCGCCATTCGCCATGAATCAAATTGCACGCATATGGGACATTTTGCAAGAACTACTTCATGAAAAATGTCCTTGCATCGGAGGCTGAGCGCTCCCCCGCCTCACCGCTCAGCATCAGAGCTTGACGTTGAGGTGTTGCTCTCTCCAACGAAGGCTTTCAAGGGCGGGGGCAAACTTTTCCTCGGTCGGTGGAATGATGGGTTGATTGCCCAACGCAACGAGGTCCTTCTGGCCTTCGATGCGTGCATCCAAGGCGGGACCGACGCGCCAAACGCCAGCGCGGTGGTTGGTGTGGGGACAGGGGGCGATCAGGAATCTGTCCATCGCCCAGTGATGGTTTGGGCACAGCGCGAGACCGTTGTCGGGCTTGTCATTCCGGCTCTCGCTGAAGGGAATGATATGGGCGGCCTCCACGAGAGAGAAGTCGTCCGCAATTCGCACGCGGATCCCGCAGGCCGCGCAGCGGTAGTCGTAAATCTCAAGGACGGTGTGGCGAAAGGCGCCGTCGCGGCCTGGCGGTTCGTCGGGTAAGGCGTCTTCCGCTGGGGCGGCGGACCTTTCACCGGCGATGGCCGCGAGTTGTTCGCGTTTCTCCGGGAAGTAGCGGGCGATGAGAGCCTCCCGCAACTGGTGGCGGGAGTGGGGATCGGCCAAGAGCGTGTTCCAAAGTTCATCGTCGAAACGGCCGTAAACTTTCCGGAGCGTCTGTATGGCAGGTGCGCGCGAGGCGTTGCCGGGCTCGTACAGTGGGCGGTCGCCGGCTTGGGGCACGAGCTGCCAGAAACCGTCGCCACAGAGGTGGTAAAAGGGATTCTCGATGCTGGGCTGATCGTCATGTTGACGGACCGCCGCGAAATAGCGTTTGAAGGTTCTGACCAGATCGTCGCTCAGAGGGATTTCGTTCTTGGTCAGCAGGCCTTGGTCGAGCAGGTCCATTATGGCGAGCAAGAGGACCGGCTTGTGCGGGCGCTCGTGCGAGCCCCGTTTATCGCGCCGGAGGTTGTACAGGCGCTCCAGCCATTGTTGCCATCTGTCAGTTGTTGGCATGCGCAGCAGTGGATCGTGTCATGGCGTACGCGTGAATTTGCCGAACCGCTCTTTACGGTGCCAGGCTAGTGCCTCTTGATGTGGGCGGAAAGCAGTATCATGCGGGAGCCTGAGCGGCTTTCGATCCGTCTGAAGCAAGGGGAAATTGCTATGCGAAGCTCGTTTTGCCTCCGGGTGGATTAGAATCTCGTACTGGTCGGAAATTGTCAGAATCCCGTTGTCGAAGGCCCAATGGGCGGATTTGGAAAGTGCGAGCCCGTTACGAGGATCGTCGGTACCCTTATCTTCGATGGGAATGATGTGCGCAGCGTCTGCCTCGACCGTCCGGGAGTAAACGAACTTCTGCCCTGTAACCGCGCATACGCGATCATAATTCGTTAGCACAACTTCCCGGAATGCGTCGTCGCGCTCTTGTCTGCTGGATGCGTAAACGGCGCGGTCGTTTTCCGCGAAGGGCCGCCACTCTTCCAATGCTGCCAGTCGGACGGTGGTTTCGAGCAGGCGGTCCGGATTTGGCTGGTCGATGTACTCCGGAAGGAACTTTGACAAGACTCCACGAATTCGGAATAGCTGACGCTGTGGATCAAAGTGCTCGACAAGGCCAAGGCCGAGGAGTCTGTGCTGGGCGCCGGCGCTGCGGCGCTTTGTGGAAATCTGCTTAAGAATGAGGAGTGGTTCCGAGTCCGTCATGCAGCGGATCAGGGCGGCATTGGCGGCCAGGTCCATCCCGCCGCTCTTCGGGCTGTAATGCATCCACCAAGTGCCGTCGGTATTGAAATGCGTTTCATCGCTGTACTGGCTCTTTAGCATCGAGGCGATGCTCAGAGCGTATTTTGACCACGCCGGCTTATAGATGCCTTCGATCAGGGGATGGACTCGGTCAACCCCAGGAAGAGCCGGATTCCGAATAAAGGACGCCGGCAGAATCTTCCCGAAGCTTTGGCTTAGGCTTCCGAAGATTTCTCGGCGTTTGGTGCGGTCCGGATCCATTGTACTTGTCGGGCGCAGGAGATCATAGCGCTCAGAGTGATTTGGTTGAAGCGGAAAACAAGGTAAACTCGGGACGCTGGCTGGCACGGAATCGGCTTGGCAGGTGCGGGTATGAGGATGCTGCTGATGGTTTGTGCGGAGGTGGTGCCGGTTGGAGTACTGATGGCGGCTGTTGCTTATGAGCGATGGCAGCGCAAGCGTGCGGGGGAGCGTGCACCGCAGGAAGATAAACTGTTGCGAGGACCAGGTCACACGCTCCGGGTCCAGTTGGCGGGGAAGGAGGATACCTTCAACCTGTGGTTTGCCGAATCGATTGTCGGCGGCGTGGTGTGCGGGATCATGCTGGCTTTTGATGTGCCCGGGGCTTGGGCAGGTTGGCTGGTCGGGGCCCTGGTGGCCGCTGTGGGGGCAGTGATGGGATGGCGAACTTTGCTGGCCATGCGACCTCTGCGGCTGGGATTGATGGGGGAGCAGGCGGTGGCGGAAAACTTACAGGAGCTGATCGCTTCGGGCTACCGGGTTTTTCACGATGTGCCGGGTGATGGTGAATGGAACATTGACCATGTCGTAGTGGGACCGTCGGGGCTATTTGCGGTTGAGACGAAGGCGCGAACGAAGAAGCCCGGACGGAATGCGGACAATGACTACACAGTGGATTTTGATGGGAAGAGACTCATTTTTCCGGGTGGAGTGGATACGGATGCCGCGGAACAGGCGCGGCGAAACGCGAAGTGGTTGGCGAACAAAATGTCGCAGGCCACAGGCGATCAGGTGAGTGCCCGGCCAATTTTGGCCGTGCCAGGCTGGATGGTGAACATGAAGGTAAGATCGGAGTTGAAGGCTCTGAACCCGAAGCAGGTGCCGGGTTTTGTGCTCAGCGAGCCGAGGATTCTGGGAGACGAGACGATCCAGCGAATCGCGTATCAGTTGGAGCAGCGGTGTCGTGATGTGGAGTTTTGAGGGAGACGGGAGCATCGGTCGAGGCACCCTGGGGGAATGCCGGGAAGCGGGTTGATACCGGGCGAATCGTCGAAAGTGGAAACGTGCGCATATCCGGAATGGGAGTTTGGCGGTTGGGTCGGCACCTGTGGTGAGTGTGGGGTGCTACTGCCTGTGGGATCAGAGATGAGATGTGGGCACAATTAGTTGTGCTTAGAGAACAGGTGGTGCCCCTAAAGGGCGGGATGAATTGTGCCGATACGAGCGGTGGTTTATGGGATTTGGCGGGAATAGTCGTATTGCGTTGACATTTTTGGAAAAGCTGGAACTTTAGCGCGGCATTCGACATGGCGGAAAAATCAACAAAAAAGACGGTTGCGATCTCCATAAAGCGCGAACGGCAATACGTTCCTAAGATTGTCGTTACCACTGGTTTCAAGCTGCGCTCTGATAAGGGGTCTGGTTTGCTTGACGTTTGTTTGGAGGCAAGTGGCCAACGGGGTGAGCGGATTAGCCTGGATCCATTTCTACTTCGGACAAATCTTGATGGTTTGAAACGGTACGCAGCCAGTATGACTTTTGATGAGGAAGACGCAGCACAGAAGGACGACGTGGCTGTGATGGAGCAGGCGAGCTTTGCGAACATCGTGCATTTCTGCCAAATGGGTGGCCGGGCGGAGACGACCTTTGGGGTGTTCAGTTTATCTGACTGGGTTGAGGCGACTCGGCAGTCTGAAGGAAGCAAGACGCCCGAGATCAAGAGTTTCGACAATGTGGTCGCGATTAGCACTGCGGGCTTGCAAAAGAAGCTTCTTCTTGAGATACTATTAATTCTCGGTCAGCAGTCGAACGAATGATTTTTTACGCAACACCCGGACAGGCGGCTGCCCCGCCGATGGCCACAGCGGTAGTTGAACACGCGGTGACCCCACGGGTGTATCGATCCGTCGCGGCGGCGAGTCCTCCTTTGGAGATTAGCATGAAGGGATGTCCGGGGGAACAGGCTGAGATCAGACCACCGACGCGAGACGCCCTGGAGGAATTCGATTGGAGCAGCGCCAGCGTCATGCGTGAGTATGTGCGCCTCGAACAAAAGGTGTTGGCGAAGCAGGCCAGTGCGGAAGATAAGAAGCGCTACCAATCGATGAGGCGTGACCGGAACGGCCGAGTGTTTGCGGAGAGGTACGTCCGCGACTATGCGGAGGTTCAGCGGTTAAAGAGGCTTTCGGAAAAGCTTGCGGAGATTCAGCAGTATTTGCGCCCTATTGAGATCGGATGAGCGCTGCCCGGGTCAAACGCGGTGCTGGGCCGAGGTCGAAGATGACCAAGGCCACATATCGGAAGAAAGCATTGCGTTTTTTGTTGAAGGACTTCGAGGGGCGGTGTGCGTACTGTCTTGACCCGGGTGAATTCCGACATCCATCCCAGACGCAGGTTGATCATTTCAACTGCAAATTGAGGGAACGGCAGCGTCACCAGTACAAGAACCTGATGTTGGCGTGTTCTGCGTGCAATTTGAGCAAGCATGACAAGCCGATCGTCAACCCGTTGGACAAGGAGCAAAGGCTTTTGAATTGCACAGAGGAGAATGAATTCCCTGAGCATATCGTCGAGTTGGAGGACGGCCAGTGGGAGCCGAAGACAAAGGCGGGGGAGTATCACTTGGAGTCGATCGGATTAAGGGAGAGCTGCCACAGGCAGAAGCGTTATGCACGCAAGCGGATTGCGGAGCAGATCCTGAATCTTTGCTCTACGGCCATACAGTACCGAACCTTCAATCCGGCGGAGGTTCACAATCAGATGATGGACACACTCCGAGCATTGCTTAGCCATCTGGACAATTTTCCACCGTTAGTAGTTGAGGATGGGGTCCTGAGCCCGAGGGAGTGGCTCAATGCGAGAGGGGTTGATGTGAGTGTCCTTCAGGTGGCTCCGGCGTGAATCAAGACGCGCCCGCGCAAGTTGGCGGCCCAAATCCGGTTTTTAACATCCTTGTATCCGTTGACGATGAGCCAGGCCCACGGCTGCCGGATGGAAATCGCTTTCAGCTTTTTCAGTCCCGGCGTCCAGTGGGCGGTTTTTTTCCGTTTCATGCCTCAAGTCCCTTCACTTTGACGGCGATGCGGCCGGCTTGCCGCGCAGCATTTCGTAAAGTCCGGCGTGATTGAGCAGGATGTCTTTCATGCCACTTTGCACCGTGGGGGAATTGAGCGCCTGAGTGCTCATGACGGTGTGGGCATCCAGCGCGCCCATGATAGCGTTCAACAATTCGGTTTTCAGGTCGGGCGAATTGGCGAACTGCTCCTTGGTGTTGTTCGTCGCCTGTTGCCGCAAGGTTTCCGATTCCAGCAGTTTGCCCTTAATCACGTTGTTCACATAGACCAGTTTGTCCTGGTCGGTCAACTCGCCTTGGAAGAGGTCGTTCACCTTCTGAATGATCTCATTCAACATGGCCTTTTCCTTGTCATGCAACTCGCCGCTGCCGGCTTCGGTGATCGGCTCAAGGAGCGGCGTTTTCCCGGCATACAATGACATTGGCTGACGGCCAATGTTTTTCAGGTTGTGATGCGTGAGGACGACTTTCGAGAGGTCAATGCCCTCGCGTTCGCGGCCAAACTCCAGCAACGGCAGCAGGCGTTTGTAAAAAATGGCGCGCTTTTCCAGGGCAGTGTTGCCGTAATCAAAAATCTGCGACAGGAACGTGTAGAGCCGGATGAATGCGCCCAAGTCGGTTTTGAAAAGGATGAGCGCATTCAACTCATCCTGGGCGGTCTTGGCGGCGGCTTCGTCATTCTTTTCCTTCGCCATTTTCAATGCCTCCTGCGCCGCCTTGTAATCCTTCATTAGCCGGTCCACCACCGGTTCAAGCGCCTTCAACAGTTCGCCCTGCGTGGCATCTGGCTTCAACTCGACGGCAACGACACGATCCACCTCGAAATCGTCGTAATGGCCGGCGGCGTCCAGTTTGGAACGCAAATTATAGACGAGATCCGGGTCAGTGGTCGCCGAAAGTTCCGCCGTGGTGTGGTAGGTCTTGAACGCCGCCAGGACTTCCTTGGAATCGTTCACAAAATCCAGCACATAAGTTGTGTCCTTGCCCGGATGGGCGCGATTCAGGCGCGAAAGCGTCTGCACGGCCTGAATCCCCGCCAGCCGTTTGTCCACATACATCCCGCACAGCCACGGCTGATCAAAACCGGTCTGAAATTTATTCGCAACGAGCAAAATTTGATACTCGTCACCTTTGAAGGCTTCCCGGATGTCGCGGCCTTTGAGATTCGGGTTCAAAACCTTGCTGTTCTCCGTAAAACCATCCGGCCCGGATGTCGGGTCATTCACCTCGCCGGAGAAGGCAACGAGCGTGCCGATTTTGTAACCGTGTTCCTTGATATATTTATCCATCGCGAGTTGCCAGCGCACGGCCTCCACGCGGCTGCCCACCACTACCATCGCCTTGGCCCGGCCATTCAGCAGCGGGGCGATAAATTCGCGGAAGTGCTCCACCACGATTTCAACCTTCTGCGCGATATTGTATGGATGCAGCCGCACCCAGCCCATGATGCCTTTCATGGCGGCGGCGCGCTCGACGGTCTTTTCGTCGTAGTCCTTGCCGTT
Source organism: Limisphaerales bacterium (assembly GCA_003159675.1). GTDB lineage: Bacteria > Verrucomicrobiota > Verrucomicrobiia > Limisphaerales > BOG-1460 > BOG-1460. Next base: position 20,810 of record PLQC01000147.1, on the reverse strand, counting down.
GTGCGCCAGCTTGAACGCCAGCTTGTAGGGCGTGTAATTTTTCAGCACGTCGAGGATGAATTTTTCCTCAATGGCCTGCCGCATGGAATACACATGGAACGGGAATGGCACATTATCCTTGGCCGGTTTGCGTTTGGGATCGGGGCGGGTGCCAAAAATCTCTATCGTCTTGTTCTTGGGCGTGGCCGTGAACGCGACGAATGTAATGCCGCCATCCTCGGCGCGGGCCGTCATCTGCGCCGCGAGCACGTCATCCATGCTTACCTCGCCGCCGTCGTTCAACTCCGCCAATTCTTCGGGGCTCAACACCGCCTTTAATTTCGCCGCCGCCTCGCCGGTCTGCGAACTGTGGGCTTCATCAGCAATCACGGCAAAGCGTTTGCCCTGCGTCGCGGCCAGTTTCCTCACGGCTTCCAATGCAAAGGGGAAAGTCTGGATGGTGCAAACGACAATTTTTTTATCGCCGGACAGTGCTGTCGCTAATTCGCCGCTCTTGCTGCCGTCGTTGCCGGTGATGGTGGCGACCACGCCGCTCGTGCGTTGGAAATCAAAAAGAGCTTCCTGAAGCTGCGAATCAATCACCGTGCGATCGGAGACCACCAGCACGGTGTCGAAAACTTTCTGGTTTTGGGCGTCGTGCAACTCCGCGAGAAAGTGCGCGGTCCACGCAATCGAGTTCGTCTTGCCCGACCCGGCCGAGTGCTGGACGAGATACTTGCCGCCCGGCCCGTCGTGGAGCACGGCCACCTGAAGTTTCCGCGTCACGTCAAGCTGATGGAAGCGGGGGAAAATGATTTCCGTGATCTGCTTCTTTTTGTTGCGTCGGGCGATGAGGTAACGGCCCAAAATTTCCAGCCAGCTTGCTCGCGACCAGACCTGCTCCCACAGATACGCAGTGCGATGGCCTCCCGAAGGATTCACCGGGTTGCCCGCCGCGCCGTCGTTACCCTGATTGAATGGCAGGAAAGCCGTCACCGGCCCGGCCAGCTTCGTGACCATCTGAACCTCGCTGTTGCTGACGGCGAAATGCACCAGTGCGCCGTTGGGAAACGACAGCAGCGGTTCGGGTGCCTGTCCCTTGGGCTTGGGGTTGCGGTCAAAACGATACTGGTCAACGGCGTCGGTGATGCTCTGGGTGAAATCCGTTTTCAGCTCCACCGTGGCGACCGGAATACCATTGAGGAAAAGCACGACATCAATGCTGTTCTCGTTGTGCTGCGAATACTTTACCTGCCGCACGACGCGCAGCCGGTTCGCGGCGTAACGAGTGAGAATGTCGGGATTGATGGCGAGCGCCGGTTTGAACTGCGCCACCGGCAANNCAAAGTTTCACCGGCCTTGTCGCCGTGGTTTTTTACCAGAATTTCCCATGCCTGCGGCTGGGTGGCCTGCACCCACGCCAGCACATCGGTGGGGAACAATGCGAGTGCCCGGTCGTAGTCGGCCGCGTCGCCTTCGGCATACAGCCAACCGTTAGCGCCGAGGTGCTGGCAGATTTCGGTCTCGAAATTGATTTCTTTGTGCAGGCTCATGCGACTTATTCAGATGTAAACCTCGCCGATAGTGGCGGAGCCTCGAAGCTCGTATCTTTCAGAAAGCTTGCTGTCACTGGGTCCAATGCAGCCTTGGCGGTTTTCTCCTTCAGCCCCCGAAGCTGTAAAGTCGCAAAGCTGACTCCTCTGAGGCTAAACATATCAGCACTCCCATCAGTTTGATCGAAGTTGAAATCCGTCAAGCCGCTGGGGCCGAAGTGGTCGCTCCATGCAACCAGTCTTTGCGCAGCAAGTGGTGTTAGCAGACGCCGGTCGCCCTCCACAATGTTCTCGAAAAACAAATCTCGGATTTTTCTAACTGCTTCGTCCGCTTTGTTTGGAAACATTTCTCCCCAAGATGCAACGGACAGGTTCCCTTCTGAAACGTGAGTATGCACGAAAACGATGTAAGTATCGACAAACCTTTTCCAGTCACCGGATACCCTGAATCCCTTGGCAAGAACTTTCGATATGTAACTAAATTCCATCCATCGATCCTCCGGAATTTCGTTGAGTGAAGTGAAGTTTTTGTTTTTAAGCAGTTTTGCCACTTTTTTGCTGATTTGAAATGGCGGTTCAGCAGCTAAATCTTCCAGAGAAAGAGTTGGATTGTCGTCCTCGGCATCCTCGTAAACATCGACCAAATGTGCGACCTTCTCTGCCTGATCGGATGAAAATATTTCTGTCTTTTCTGCATTCAAGCTGAGACGTGTTTCCGCCAAGACATCCTCTATTTCCTTCACGCACGTACGCAAGGCACGTTCGTTGTCGCTGTGGATCCATATGTCATCCATCCAGCGAGACGATGCGAAACTGCTGCCCAGGCTGCTAATAAACGCGTCGAGAGGGCGAAGCGTGGCATGAGCGAGAACGGACGATGCAGAGAATCTCTGAGGTATGCCCGTACCATTTTGGCGCCTCTGCCAAGCGTAAAAATATGATTCTAGCCGGTCGATTACGGGGGCCTTACGGTACCGTCGAGAAAGCTGAGAAAGTAGACATGATGTATCAACCGTCGCAAAAAAGGACCTTATGTCCAAATGCGCTGTAAATTTATAGAATTTGCATAGTGTCGTCACTCGCCCGCTGAAGCGATTCCATTCCGCGTGATTTGACTCATAACGTCCCTTTCTTGGATGACTGCGCGCGAGTCGCCATCCATGTACCCATGAGGGAAGGTCCGCAGCCGCTTCGATTGAAATATCGTCAACCAATGCTTGAAAGGCCACTCGATCAAGCGGATTGATCACAATAGCGGGACGCACGCCGCCATAGCGTTTACTTACGTCTAGCGGGACACTCCAGCCGCATGCGTCCTCGGACAGCCGTTCCATGACAATGTTCGGTCTAATTCGTCCTAGCCAGTTTACTTCGGGCCAACCCCACGGGTCCTGATACCAATCGCCAGCAGCGTCCTCCATGACGTTTTGCGCCGCCCTCGCAATGTCGAGATCGGGAAATTTGAATGTACGACTTTTCGGCGCTTCAAGCCGTGTTTTCGCTGCTTGCACTTTGTTCTGCATCGCGGACAGTACCGCCGCCTGCCGGGCTGAACTAAGTGCACGCTTAGCGTCATTGAGCATTATAGAAATGGACTCGGTCTCCTTTCCCAAGTGCTGCCGCACGCGATTAAGAAGCAAGCTGGCAATCGTGAGCGCCGAATCTTTAGTTTCGACCGATTCTTCCGTGATTGATAGCTCCACGAATTGCCTGAAGAATTTGATGGCGTCAGTTTCATCGATAAAATGGTAGCTGCCGGACAACAGGATCTGAGCAATCGCGAGCAACTTGATGACGTCTTTGCACGGTGACGATTTGGAAAGCACCTGTTCAATGCACTGCAATAATAGCCGCTTTTGAGCAGACGGAGGTTTAGCTGTGATGCTTTCCGCCAAGTCCTCTATGTCTTCGGCAAGCAATTTGGTAAGTTCGGCGGTGTCGTTCATGATGCGATCAGATTTTGCAGACGTTCCTCCAAGATTGGATCTACTGGCACATTGTTGTTTTTGAAGGCGTGGAGAATGGCGTGAACAAAGGCTGGATTGGTCTCTAGTCCGCCGAATGTATCGTAGCTTCCTGAGTGATCGTTCAAGCCGGTTACGATTCCTTCATGTATTGAGATTTCACCAGCTGCTAATACGTTCGCGTTGTGAAACAGAGTTTCGTGTTTTACCGCGTCAGGCAGGTGTCGGTCGCTGTCTGGAGCGATGTGAATTTCAAGCTTTTCGCTAATCGCAAAGATAAAAGTTGTGCCGTAGCCGGCACCAGGCGGATTCGGATCCGTACGTGAATTTCGTACCATCGGCGTGGTGAGCGGAGTTGCCATTTCGGGTGGCGCCAGTATCCGCCCCTCGTGCACGAGTGTCATCAAGGAATAAACTTGACCGTGCGATCCGCATCGGCACCGACCTCCCGCCACTCGTTCAGTCTGTCGGGGCGTCTCGTGGTATCGGTACATAGTGCGGTAACGGAATTATTACGCCTTAGCTGAGTAGCGAAAGTTCATTTTTATGCCACTTGGCGGACATCAATCTGGCCGGTGACGGCGGCGGAAATCAAGGCGGTCCGGCGTTCTTGCAGCAGGTCAATGGCGCGCAAGGCTTCGGCGGTTAATAATTCAAACGCGGGAACTATTGAATCAATGTATTTGGCGATTTCTCGTCGTTCCGCTTCTGGCGGAAGAGGAATCCGAAGATTGGATATGGTCTTTAGGCCCAATGTTTGTTGAGTTCCGTAGGTCCAGCTATTTTCATAGGCGCGCAGGAGATTGTCCGACCGGAGCACATGTAAGATAAATCGCGGCTCAATTTCTGGTTTGAGCCTTATCGCCGCCAAAGGAACCCAGATATTAAATGCTCTGTCTGTTTCAACGATTGCAGATACCCCGGTTGTTGCGCCTAATTTGACCATCAGGATGTCACCGCGCTTGGGAAGGAACCGCTTTGAATAAAGCGCATGATCATCGGGTGAAATGTAACCCCAAATCTTTTCAAAATCTACGAACCCCTTGGAAACAGACTCGGCTGAAACAAAAGGAATTCCTTCATCGCAATTTGCGGGTGATTCATGTGGTCCATCAATTATTGGTGTTGAAACCAAGTGCTTGAGCGCAACGACAGCCCAATGCGCTGGCACGTCACCGAGCCATTCGATGCCGGAAGGCTTCAGGGGCGCATTGAGGTTCAACCCTTTGGTGACGGCGTGGCTGATGACGGCTTGGCGTTTTTCTTTCAGCAGTTCTATTAGCCGCTGTTGTTCCGAAACAAGGCCATCAATCTTCGCGGTCTCCCGATCCAGAAACTCAGCGATCGCGGTTTGCTCAATATAGGCCGGTATAGGCAATCCCAGCTCGCGATATTTTGAAGCACTAAAGTTCTGAACTGTGGATTGAATGACGTTTGCGTTTAACTGCGCCCAGTAATGCCTACTTTCGCTCCAGTATGAAATAAAACGCGGATCTATGGTTGTGTTTGGCGAAAACCTCGCCAAGTAGCCGGCATAGCAAACTGGCCCGACTTCGACACAATGCAGGTAGCTCTTTCCAAATGTGGCACCAACACATGCAAACAGAATGTCTCCAACTGAAAATCCTGCTGTTAAGGCAAGTTCAATTGGAAGTGAGCGAAAGGTATCCGTATGCAGCTCTCTTGATGACTTAATGTCCGTTATGCGAATGTAACGAGGGAATTCCGGGTTGTCCGTATCGGAGGCAGCACCGATACCGTTTTGAATTGGCACACGTGAGATAAACTTCAATCGCTTCAAGTCCCAATGCTCCGGCACCTGGCCCAGCCATTCCACACCGCTGTCCTTATATTTGGGATAGGGTGGGAAGCTCATGTGGAGGGTTGAAAGTTGAAGGTTGAAGGTTGAAGGTTCACTTCGATAATCCTCCAATCATTTCCAGAATCCGGTCGGTGACGCCTTTCAACTCGGCATCAATTTCACTCAACGGGCGCGGCGGCTGGAAAACGTAGAAGTGCCGGTTGAATGGGATTTCGTAACCGACCTCCGTTTTCTCGTGGTCAATCCATGCGTCGCTCGCGTGCGGCAACACCTCGCGCTTGAAATACCTTTCCACGTCCTCGTTCAACGGCACATTCTCGGTGTCGCGCAGACTGGAATCCGGCAGCGGTTTGTCTTTGCCTTTGCCCTTGGTGCCGAGAACGATTTTCCCCTTGGCGTCGCGCTCCGGCCGCTCGACCGTGATGGTGCGATAACCGAAATCTTCATTCTTGAAAATTCGGCTGATGGGCACGCCATCCTTCTTCACGTTTTTGAAATTGCCGAAAATCCGGGTGATTTCCTCAATGTGTTCGGGACTGAGTTCCTTGCGTTTGCTGCCGAGACTTTTCCGCATCTTCTGCCAAAAGCTGCTGGCGTCAATCAACTGCACCTTGCCCCGGCGCGCTTCCGGCTTCCGGTTGCTGACAATCCAGATGTAGGTGCTGATGCCGGTGTTGTAAAACATATCGGTCGGCAGGCCGATGATGGCCTCGACCAGGTCGTTTTCCAGAACGTAGCGGCGGATTTCGCTTTCGCCGCTGCCCGCGCCGCCAGTGAACAGGGGCGATCCATTGAGCACGATGCCGAATCGGCTGCCGCCGTCCTTGGCCGGGCGCATCTTGGAAATCAGATGCAGCAGAAACAGCAGCGAGCCGTCGCTGACGCGCGGCAGGCCGGGACCGAACCGGCCATTGAAACCCTGCTCTGCAAATTCTTTGCGGATTTCCTTTTCGATTTTTTTCCATTCCACGCCGAAGGGCGGATTGGAGAGCATGTAGTCGAACAGTTTTCCCAGCAGGCCGTCGTTGGAAAGGGTGTTACCGAAGATGATATTGGCGATGTCCTGCCCCTTGATGAGCATGTCGGCCTTGCAAATGGCGTAGGATTCTGGATTCAACTCCTGCCCATACATGACGAGCCGGGCGCCGGGATTCAGGCTGGCAAGATGTTCGCCGGCCACGCTCAACATGCCGCCGGTGCCGGCGGTCGGATCGTAGAGCGACCGCACGACCCCAGGCTTGGTCAGGGCGTCGTCGTCCTCAATGAAAAGGAGATTCACCATGAGCCGGATGGCGTCGCGTGGGGTGAAGTGCTCCCCGGCGGTTTCGTTGGAAAGCTCGGCGAATTTGCGGATGAGTTCCTCGAACACCGCGCCCATTTGGTTATTGCTGACGGCGGCGGGGTGGAGGTCAATGTTGGCAAACTTTTCCGTGACGAGATAAAGCAGGCTGGCTTTCTGGAGCCGGTCAATCTGGATGTGAAACTCGAAACTTTCAAAAATATCGCGCACGGCGGGCGAGAACGCCTGCATGTAAGCGCGGAGATTTTCGCCGATGTGATCCTGATCGCCCATGAGCTTTTTCAGGTCGAGCGGCGAGGTGTTGTAAAAGAGCTGGCCGGCCTTGCGGAGCAGGAACGGTTCCGGGTTCACTTTGGCTGCCGTGCGCTTGGCCAACTCGGCGAGCACGGCGGGTTTGGTGGATTCCAGCACGCAATCAAGCCGCCGCAACACCGTGAACGGCAGGATGACCTTGCCGTATTCGGATTGTTTGTAGTCGCCGCGCAGAAGATCGGCGACCGACCAGATGAACGAGGAAAGATTGGGGTCGCTCATGTGGATTGGTTTTAGGGGAACGGGAGTGAACCAGTGGCCGGTGTCTTGGATGGTCGGCAGGTAATCATTTTGGCAAAAAAAGATGCGCGAGAATTCGCGACGCGGCGAGAGTAAAATTCAACGTCGGAGTTCAAACGGCGAACAAGATGGCAGAAGCCAAGCGGCAAAGCGCCTATTGGCAGTGACATGTCAGGATCTGGTAGCTGGGGGAATGATCGAGCTGGCTTGTCCAGTCGGGATGTTGACGCAATCGGAGGGCAAATCATACGTATAGCGTTGTGGAGCGGGGCTGGGAAGTCTGGTGTCCTGCCAGCCTGTGGCAGCGGCATCCGATTATCGTGTTGTCCTGGGTGCGACCATCAACCATCAGTTCGTCTATGCGCAGCGGCTGCAGCGAAAGACAAACCCCTGCATCTATGGTGCTTTGACGGCTTTCAACAAATTCTTCGGATGCAGTGGACGGACGGGGGCCAGATCGGAGTCGTTGAAGGCGGTCAGCAGATCCGCTTCGTCGATATCCAGGAGATGGTGGTCTGAGGTGGCGAGCACGGGGATGCCGGCCAGCGCGGCTTCGGCCAGAATTTGGCCGTCGTTGATTTCTTCCTCGGGGAGCAGGGCTCGGCTGGTCAGGCGATGGGTGAATTGCTCGGTAATTCCATGATCGACGGGCACCAGGTCGAAAGGGAGTATGCCCCATTCGCGCATGCAGGCCAGCGCGCGATGGGCCAGACGCTGGTCTTTGCCGGTTTTGTTGATGGCCGCAAAGGCGAGTTCGTGAGTGGCAGTGGGCGGGACCATCAGGGCATAACCCTTTTCCTGAAAAACTTCCCGGAAGGTGTGAGCGAAGTCTTTGTCGGCAGCGAGATCCAGCAGGACGTTAGTGTCCAGAGCGAACTTTTTCTTTTGTTCCGGGGCCGCCATAAATGATTTGCATGCCCCGTTTGAAGAACTCGCTGCGCTGGCTTTCGGTCAGACCGTTGGCTTCTTTACGAACGTTCGCGGCAAGCTGGCTCCCTTCGGTCTGATCAGGATACTCAAAATTCCTGGCCTTGGTTTGGGGGCCACACTTTTTCATGGTGCTGGGTTGCTTTTTGGATTGCCGTGTGCGCATATGTGACGCCTTTCGCTTTGGCATATCAAGCTGATTCACTTTCGACAGGTAACAAGAGGCTGGGCGTCAAAGTTTTCACATTTGTTGCGGAGCATAGGCAGAACCAGTTCTTCCCCCAACCAGTGGCAGTGCTACCAAGGCGCTGCGCTGTATATCGTTACGCCGTTCAGGTGGAGGAGCCGCCTTGGGGCCTGCTGATCTGATGCAGGGCAATAATCGCCAACGTTTTGGCTGAAACTGGACGAATCGAGGGTGCGAAGCCGGATTGGGAGTTGGACGGGGCACCAGCGCAGGCGTCCAAGTTGGCAGACCGAGCTTTGACGGTTGAAGAAATCCGGCTCAATCCATCTGCTTTTTCCGATACCCTTTGTGAAGATGTTTGGGAATGGACGGGCTCAAAAATGTGTTCCCCTTGTGGACTTCCCGAATCGCGTGGCACAGACTGTCAACGGCGGTGTGTTTGATCAGATAGCCCATCGCGCCGGAGTTGGCCGCCTCTTTGACATACGCTTCATCACTGTGCGCCGAAAGCATGAGCACTTTGGTGGCGGGGACGGCTTTGAGAATCTGGCGCGTTGCTTGCAAACCATTGAGCAGCGGCATGGCAAGGTCCATCAGAACCAATGCGGGACGAAGTTTTTTGACCATGGTGACCGCCTGACGGCCGTTTTTCGCTTCGCCGACCACTTCAAGGTCGTCTTCGCGTTCCAGAATCTTTCTAATATCCCTGCGCACAAGCGTGTTGTCGTCCGCCAGCAACACGGTGATTCGCTTCATGGATTCTGTTTCTTCATAAGCATTGGTGCTTAATTACCCAGTGTTGTATGGGGTGGCCACTCCGTCAATGGGGTGAACACCCCACGTTCTGCTATTGAAGAAATCGTTGAAGGTTTTCTGGCCGGGTTTACGAATTAAATTCCGGCCCGACCGCGACCCGTCAGGCCGGAGACGTTTGAGCGGCCCGCTCGTTCAACCTTTTGCCGGGTCCCATCGCAGATCACATTTGGAGCTTCGCAGAAATCGTAAACCTGATAAACTAAGATTGTGGCCATTACACTTAAAGGAATTGTTCAATCTAAGCCGCAACTGCCAGACAAAGATCGGGGGCACATAGCGTTCTTTTTATATCGGGACAAGACGTATGACGAAATCTCCTGCGTGAGTTCAATTCACTTTGAGACGTTGACGAAATGGAAGCGGGGCGATAAGGTGCTTCTCTCTGGAAAATGGGAACGCGATCTCGTTTCCGGGCAGCCGATGCCGCTTTTCATTTTCAACTCCGCCATCAGTCAGCCTGCCTAAAATCCAAAACGTACCGCTACCCCGAACTGCGCCAATTGAGAAGTTAATTGAAGAAGTTTGATTTCAATATGCGACCGCCGGTCGTATGTTGACCGGAGCGCGGGGGTGAAGGGTTCAACACCGCCCTGGAGCCGGTTGGCCGCTTCAGTCCCGCTTTCGCGGTTGACAGCGCAGGCCCGGCGTGGCGCTGTCGCCCCGCCACCAAACGCAGATGACCGATTGGTGGGTTTGGATTCAATCCTGCCCTTCACGGATGAAGAGTGGAAACCCTCATGAATGCCTCAGCTTCAAAGCCAGTCCACACGGTTCAGGTGCGCGAGCTGGTTGAGTTTGCCCTGCGGCGGGGCGATCTCGGCGCACAGAGTCAGTTCGTAGGGCCGGACCGCGCCCTGGCGGGCATCCGGGGCCATCAAAAAATCCAACGCTCACGCCCGGTGGGTTACCAGACGGAAATTCCCGTTGAGCAGGTAGTGGAAGCTGACGAATTCACCCTGCAAATCCGTGGACGCATTGACGGTTTGCTGTCCACGCTTCAGGAGGTGTTGCTGGAGGAAATAAAAACCGTGCAGGGAACATGGAATCACCTGGCCGATCCGCTGCATTGGGCGCAGGCCAAGTGTTACGGCTTCATCTACGCCCGCAGCCACGCCCTGGATAAGCTCGTCATTCAACTGGCGTATCTGGAGTTGCCAACCGGCATGGTGACGGAGTTGCGCCAATCATTCTCATTCGCCGAACTGTCCGATTTCTTTACCGCGTCCACCGCCATCTATCTGGATTGGCTCCGCGAACGTCACCGGTGGTGTCAGGAACGGGACCAGTCCATTCGCGCGCTGGCCTTTCCCTTCCCGGCCTATCGTCCGGGGCAGCGCGACCTGGCCGTAGCCGCCTACCGGGTGCTGGCCAATGGCGGGCGACTGTTCCTCGCCGCTCCCACCGGCATCGGCAAGACCATCTCCGCGCTGTTCCCGGCGGTTAAAGCGCTGGGTGAAGGAAAACTCGAACGCATCTTTTACCTGACTGCCCGCACGGTCGGGCGAGCCATCGCCGAGAAAGCGGTTGCTGACTTGCGCCAGGGCGGATTAATGCTTCGCACAGTGACGCTCACCGCCAGGGAAAAGGTCTGCGTTCGCTCTGGCCAGCCCTGCGATCCACAAACGTGTCCGTTGGCCCTTGGTTATTACGACCGCGTCAAACCAGCGATACGCGATGCCTTGGGACGGGAGGAAGTCAACCGATCCACCCTCGAAGCCGTGGCCCGGAAACATCAGGTTTGTCCCTTTGAACTTTCGCTGGACGTGTCCATCTGGAGCGATGCCGTGATCTGTGATTACAATTACGTTTTTGATCCCCAAGTTTACTTGCGCCGGCACTTCGCCGAGGGTGGCGGCCAATACGGCTTTCTTGTGGATGAAGCACATAACCTGGTGGACCGTGCGCGGGGAATGTTCTCAGCCGATCTTGATGGCCGGGAGATTCTTGAGGTCAGACGGGCGATCAAGCAGGCAGCGCCGCGTTGCGCCAAAGCACTGGCCAAATTGAATTCGGGGATGCGGAAACTTGGCGGTCCCACCGCGTCTCCCGAAGAACCGGTTGAAGTTTCCGATCCGTCCGTCGAACTTAACTTGTTTCCAGTTCAAGCAACAGCGGCCAGCGAGACTCTCAATTCGAGCGGCCTTAAGTCGCTGGCGGCCAGAGGTGGAAAAATTGGTGTCAGCACGAGCCGCGAGTTGCCCGAGACTTTGATCGCATTGCTGGAAACCGCGCTCACCGAGGCGGAGACCTGGCTGGCCCAGAACCAGCCGGCCGAATTTCGGGAGGATTTGCTCGCGCTTTATTTCCGGCTGCATTCGTTCCGACGCACAGCCGAACTTTACGATGAGCGCTATGTGACCATCATCGAAAATGGCCCATCGGTGAAGGTACGACTGTTTTGTCTGGATCCTTCCTTCCTGCTCCGGAAGGCGCTGGCCCGAGGCACGGCGGCCATCTTCTTCTCCGCCACCCTCACGCCGATGGACTATTATCTCACCCTGCTGGGCGGCACGCCTGAAGATCCCGTGTTGCAGCTGCCGTCGCCTTTCCCGACCGAAAACCTTGCGGTGTTCATTCAAGACAGGATTCAAACCCATTTTAAGGGCAGGGCGGAATCGCTCGGGGACGTGGTGGAGGCGATCGGAACTTTGGTGCAAGGACGACGCGGCAACTACCTCATCTATTTTCCTTCGTATCAATACCTCAACGCCGTGCTACAGGAATTTCAGGCCCGCTACCCGTCGGTCTCGGTTCTCGTCCAACGACCCGGCATGACCGAACCGGAACGCGATGCCTTCCTGGCCGCCTTTTCGGTTGAGCATGGGGAAACGCTGGCCGGGTTCGCAGTGCTGGGCGGCATTTTCGGAGAAGGGATTAACCTGGCAGGCGAGCGTTTGATCGGGGCGGTCATCGTCGGGGTGGGCCTGCCTCAACTTTGTGTCGAACGGGATTTGATCCGCGACTATTTCCAGCAACAGAACGCTGCGGGTTTTGATTACGCTTACACCTTTCCCGGCATGAACCGCGTTCTCCAAGCCATCGGGCGGGTCATCCGGTCGGAAACCGATCATGGAGTGGTGCTACTCATTGACGCCCGATTCAACGAGTTGCGTTATCGCCGTCTGTTCCCTGCTTGGTGGCGATTCGTGCGGATCCGGAACTCGGGCCGGCTGCGGGAAGCGGTCGGCGGCTTCTGGAAACAGTTGTCATGATTTCCCGCCCTTCGCGTCGTCCCGTTTCCGGTTCTGTCAAGCGGCCGAACAAAACAACGCCGAGAATTTATTAGTGATTCAGGACCCTGTGCTGGCCTCAACAAACACGGTTACTTCAGCCGATCGAAGCTTTTCTGCAGAATCTGCCAGTCCTTCAATCCCTTCACCTTTTCCCGCGCCGCCTTGTTGATGCCGGCTTCCTTCGCGTTCTTGGTGGGTTTGGCGACGTTGTAAAAGACGCCGAAGTAACCGGGAAACGGTTCATCCGCCAGCTTGTATGCCGACATTTCGTCGGTGACGGAGTGTTCCTTTGGAACTTCCTTGAAGACGCCGCCTTTGCGCGGATTCGACGCGTCGAATGCGCCTTCGTAAAATTCCACGCACTCGCTCAGGCATTCAATGAAGCTGAAGCCGTCATGGTCCATCGCCGCTTCCATCATCTGAAGGACGTGGTTGGGGTTTGAATGCGTCGTGCGCGCGACGAACGTGGCGCCCGCGGCCAGGGCCTGTTTCATCGGATTGATCGGATAGTCCAGGGCTCCCCAAGCGTCGGTCTTGCTCTTGAACCCCAACGGCGAGGTCGGCGAGGTCTGCTTCTTGGTCAAGCCGTAAACCCAGTTGTCCATGACGACGTAGGTCAGCTTAATGTTCTTGCGCGCGGTGTGAGTGAAATGGTTCCCACCGATGCTGAAGGCGTCGCCGTCGCCGCCAAACACGAACACGTGCAGGTCGGGCCGGGAAAGTGAAATCCCGCTGGCGAAGGGCAGCGCCCGGCCATGGATGTAATGGGCCCCGTGCGACTGGACGAAATACGGGAACCGGCTGGAACAACCGATGCCGGCGATGGTGGTGATCTTTTCGTGCAAGAGTTTGCGCTTTTCAATCAGTTTGAAATACAAGGCCAGCACCGAGAAATCGCCGCAGCCCGGGCACCAGGTCGGATGATCGGCCGCGATTTCCTTTTTCGTCAGCGGCTTGCGATCGGCATCGGGAGCGGCGATGACGATATTGCCGCCGCGGACCGGAACATCAGTTAGGGGGGAACTCATAATCAAAAGTGTTAAGTCGCTAAAATGTCATGGCATTCAAGTCATCAGGCTTTCACAGGCTCGCCATTGGAGCTGAGTTTCGATTTCACCGCGGCAAGGATTTCCTTCACCTTCCAGTTCAGGCCGTCGGTCTTGGTGATGCCGCGGATGCGCGGATTGCAGAAGCGGGAGCGCAGGATGGCCGCGAGCTGGCCGCCGTAGCCGTAAATGCCTTCATCGTTCATCTCGACCACCAGCACATGGTGGAAGCCGGAGAAAATGTCTTCCAGACCCGGCGGCAGCGGGCTGATGTAGCGGATGTGAATCGAAGAGATGCTGTCGCCGGAAGCCCGCGCCCGGTCCACGGCCTCGCGGATGGGCCCTTGAGTCGATCCCCAGCCGACGAGCAGGACGTTGCCTTCGCTTGGACCATGCAGTTTCGGCGAGGGCAGCGTCGCGGCGAGCGCCTGCAGCTTCTTGCGCCGTTTGGCTGTCATTTGCTGGTGCACCCTGGGCGACCCGGTCGGGTGCCCCATTTCATCGTGTTCCAGGCCAGTGGCGATCGGATATTGGCCGCTGAGAATGCGCGTGCCGGGGACCACGCGTGGCACAACGCCGTCCGGAGCGGACAAATCATAAGGCTTGTAGTCCGCAACCGGGGTCAAGTCGGGCGAAATGTCCTGGCAGACCTTTTCAAGGTTCGGCTCCGGGAAGGCCTCGATCCTCGTGGCGATCGACTGGTCGCTGAGAATGAACACTGGCACGCTGTATTTTCGCGCCATGTTGACCGCCTCGATCGCGGTGTGGAAACAGTCTTCGACGTCGGCCGGCGCGACAACGATGCGCGGCGAGTCGCCATGGCTTCCGAAGCAGGCAATGTTGAGATCGGACTGCTCGACGTTCGTTGGCATTCCGGTCGAGGGGCCGCCGCGCTGGACGTCCACGACCACCAGCGGCACTTCCGCCATCCCGGCCCAGCCGGCCGCTTCCATCTTCAATGAAATTCCCGGGCCGCTCGAGCCGGTCACCGCCACGCGTCCGGAATAACTGGCGCCGATCGCCATCGAGATCGAGGCGATTTCGTCCTCGCCCTGCACGAACGTGCCGCCGTATTTGGGCAGTTCGCGCCGCAGCAATTCCATCACATCCGACCAGGGCGTGATGGGGTAACCGGCGCCAAAACGGACGCCGGCGGCGATGAGGCCATAGCCCAGCGCTTCATTGCCGTTCATGACCACCTGGTTGCGCCCCTTGTTCTGGCTTTCTTTGAACCGAAACGTATCGATGAGTTCGCCGAGACTGTAAGCATAGCCGGCGTGGAAGGCCATCAGAGCGTTCTTGACGATGCTCTCGTCCTTGCCGCCAAAGCGTTCCTGAATGAGCCCTTCCAGCTTCGCCATGTTCAGGTCGAACATGCGGGCAATCAGGCCCAGTGCGTAAATGTTCTTCCCCTTGTCCTTGGCGGTGCCGCCAACAGACTCAATCGTCAATGTCGAAATCGGAATGCCGACATGGCTGTAAAGGTCCTTCCACTCCGGCTTCGGTTCCACATGGTCCGAATCGTAAAGGACGATTCCACCCTTTTTCAGCGAGCCCACGTGGCTCTCATACGAGTGCTGGTAAAATGCCAGAAGCATGTCCGCCTCATCGCCCGGGCTCAGGACTTCGCCCGAACCGATCCGAACCTGAAAAATGGAAGGGCCCCCGGAAATCGTCGCGGGGATCGTCATGAACGTCATGACCTCCTGCTCGCTGCGGCCGGCAAGCCGCGCCAGGAAACCGCCGATGGCTTGAATGCCGTCCTGCGAGTTGCCGGCGATGCGGATGATCGCCTCGGAGATTTTTGAAGTTTTGGGCGACCCGCCCGCTGTCGGAAGGGTCAGACTTGGATCGCTCATTGAAGATATCGCTTTTTCACTGTTCCGGTAAGTCGGCGCCGTCCATCAGCGTGACCCCGTCGCAGTGACACACTAACACCCGGCACCACGGAGTCAAATTCTAATCAAAAAAGTATCCTATTGATACACAGCATATTAAGCTGTTTTTTTAACATTGCCATCCGACAAACAACACATGTTAATTAGATGTGTTAATCATTGTTCCGACGTCGATCATTTAATCTGTTTGTGAGCCGATTTGTCCGAGATGAAACACAATAGCTTCTGCCACGCCGCGACCGTGCGGGAGTTTGCTGACGTATCCCTGTTGGCTTGTGACGGCTGTTTTCACGGAAGCGATCGCGTTTTGCGGAGCGGCCAGCCTTCGGGCGAAGGCATGGGTCAGCATCGGGAGGTCGTTCAGATGGTCCCCGACGGCCAGCACATGGGACGCGTCGATGCCGAGGCGCCGTGCCAGCTCGGCCAGCGCGGTGCCCTTGTTGTAGGCATCGTGGCTCATTCGCGTATGGACGTCGTTCCTGACGATGCTCAGGTGTGGAATACCCCGGCAGTAGGCGTCCAGATATTTGTGGATCGCGTCGGCATCGCCGTTGTTTCCCGCGATCAGGCAAAATGGCGAATAAGGATCCTCATAAATCGTCGCGTTGAACCGCGCGTTGATCCAGTCCGTCAATTGCGGCAGATCGAGCCGGACCCGGGCAAAAAGGTCGTTGTGCGCCCGCACGCACTCCGAATTCCATTGGTCGAGACCCACATACCGCGTGCCGTCATGGATGTGAATCTCGCGTTCCACCAGCACGAGATAATCCGGCTGGACGGAGATGCGCGCGCGCTCCAGGGCTTCCATGAGACTCAGCATGTCGCGGCCGGTGTTGATGGCCCATTTGGCGCCGCGCTTTTGCAGGTCGCCCAGGAGTCTCTGGAGCTCCTCCGGAATCGGCGGGGACTCGAACTCCGCGAAGATGGTTCCGTCGAAATCGGTCGAGATCAGTTGAAATGGCAAATTCATCGTTGGCGACGCATGATTCGCGACCGGCGGCGGCGGAAGCCGGATCGGATCGCGCATCACGCATGCTTGCGCCACAGTATAGTCGTGCGCTAGGGTGCCCTGTCAAAAGTTATGACCACTCTGCAGGAACGATACGATGATGCCATGTTCGATTTCAGCACGGGCGATTACGACGGCGCGATTGCCAAATTGAAGGGCGTGTTGGAGGCGGACGCGGCGCATTTCGACGCGCAACTGGCGTTGGGCATGGCGTATTATCGAAAGGGTGAGTATGCGACGGCCATTGCGGAAGGGCGGAAGGCGGAGGCATTGAGGCCGGGCGAGCAGTTGGTGCATACGAACCTGTCGTTGTTTTACATGAAAGCCGGCGACAAGGCCCGGGCCGAGCACCACGGCGTGCAGGCGCGGATTTCTTCCTGGAAAGCGGATTCGGCCAAGGAGGGGCCCCGCGATCCGGAGCCAAAACCGGATCCCGATCTGGAGATGGCAAAACCGGTCCCGCCTCCCGTCAAACCGCCGGAAAAGTTTCCCGACATGCCTTGGAGGAAAAAGGGCTGAGGGTCCGGCATTCAAACCTCAACACGCAATTCCAACATGAAAACGGCTTACGAACTGGCGATGGAGCGATTGAACAAAACCGCCCCTTCCGTCAAATTAACAACTGGACAACGAAAGGAATTGGCGGAGCTGGATTCCAAATACGCCGCCAAGATCGCCGAGCGCGAAATCTCGCTGGCTGCCGAGATCGACAGGATGGCGGTCTCCGGGGACGCCGAAAAGACGGCGCAGTTGCAGCAGCAACTGGTCAGGGAACGCAAAACCCTGCAGGCTGATCTGGAGGAAAAAAAGGAAAAGGTGCGGGCAGGCAAGGGGTGAACCTTCACCTGGAGCGCGGAGCATTGCTCCGCGAATTTCTATCCGAGTCGTGCGAACCATCGTCCTTTCCGGCTCCGCACATGTTTCCGATTCGCGCGGAGCAATGCTCCGCGCTCCGTACCCATCGCAGTTCATGGCGTGTGAGCAGGCCGGAGCGGAGCCCGCAGTCCCCGCTGCCAGAGATCGAAATGGTATAGCGCCGCAATGACGACGGCATGCCGGATCTTGCCCTCCGCCACCAGCGGCGGGACCTCGGAGATGGGCACAAGGCGCGTGATCAAGTCCTCGCCCTGGTCGAAGTCAACCGGGTGGACGCAACGGCTGTCTTCGATCAGCAGCGTGAAACAAGTGTTGCTCATGATGGCCGGGTTCGGGAAAACCTGTCCGATGACACGCCCCGTCCCGCCCTCGTAGCCCGTCTCCTCGCGCAGCTCGCGCCGGCCGGTCGCCTCGGGCGAAGCGTCCGCCTTGTCCATCAGGCCGCCGGGGATTTCCAGTTCAACCGTGTTGGATCCGTGCCGGTATTGCTCGACCAGGACGAGCTGCCGATCGGGCGTGACCGCGATGACGTTGACCCAGTTGACGGAGTCGATCACGAAAACATCGTGCTCCTTGCCTGTGCGCGGCGAAATCTTGCGATCCGAGCGGAGGCTGAATATCCGGAAGTCGCCGAGTGGCTTGGAGCTGATTTTCTCCCAGGGTTTTATCATTTGCGATTTTTGATTTGCGACGAATGTGTGGGGCGGGCGTGTTCGACCGGAAGCCCTGCCGGCGCGGGATCACGAATCAAAACTTCAAGGGTTCCCCTTTTGCGCCGCCCATCCCTGTCGCATGAGGTTCAACAAATGCCCCAGCGCGTCTTCGTAGCTTCGGTCTTTCCGCCCGGCCAGTTGCCTCGCGCGCCTGTCGAGTTGCGCCGCCATTTCGGCGGACTTTTCTCGTGGACAACCCAGGGCCGTCAAGTGCTTTTCCAGTTCCGCGAGGTCCATGTCGGAAGCGGTGAAGGAGGGCAGCATGCGGGTTTCAGAAGACCTCGGGGGAGGCGCGCATTGCGTCTCGGGTCACTTCACCGCATCGGCGGCCACGATCCGGATGCTCTCAATCTCTATGCGCTTGTCGGGCCGGTCCTGAGGATGCGTGGGGGTGGTGGCGATTTTCTCCAGAACATCGTCGCCCTTGATCAATTTGCCGAACGCAGTGTATTGACGATCCAGAAACCGGGGGTTGCCGTGGCAGATGAAGAACTGGCTGCCGGCGGAATCCGGATCCTGCGATCGGGCCATCGAAATCACGCCGCGGTCGTGATGATGGTCGTTGAACTCCGCCTGGATCGTGTGTCCCGGGCCGCCGGTGCCCCAGTAAGCCTCCTTGGCCGCATCTTTGGTCAAAGGATCCCCTCCCTGGATCATGAAATCCTTGATGACCCGGTGGAAACAGGTTCCGTCGTAGAAGCCCTTTCTCGCCAGCGTTTTGAAATTCTCGACGGTCTTTGGCGCGATGTCCGCCCAGAATTCGATGATCATCTCGCCTTCGGCGGTTTTGATTGCAGCCAGTTCATTCATGGTCATTTGTCAGTAATCGGGGTTACTTTACGGGGTTGGCGGGAACGATCTTGATGCTGATGAGGCCGACGCGTTTGATGGGCCGGCTCAATTCCTGACGCGGATCATACGGATTGGGTTTGACCGGTGTCTTGCCCAGTCGCGTCAGGACATCGTCCCCCTTGATGAGCTTGCCGAATGTCGTGTAGCCGCCGTCCAGTTGCGGGAGCGACGCCAGGCAGATGAAGAACTGACTTCCCGCAGTATCCGGGCTTCCGGAGTTGGCCATCGACAGGACCCCGCGAACGTGACAGCGATCGGAACGGGTGTTGGTCTCTCCCTGGATCGTATAGCCCGGGCCACCCGTGCCCCAGGCCGATTCCTTGTCAGGGTCCTTGGTCAAGGGGTCGCCGCCCTGGATCATGAATCCGTCGATGATTCGATGGAAGCAAGTCCCGTCATAAAAGCCCTTTTTCGCGAGCGTTTTGAAATTCTCGACAGTTTTGGGTGCGACATCGGACCAGAACTCAAAGACCATCTCCCCTTCGGAGGTCTTGATGATGGCCACCGAATTCGTTCCGGCCGCCGCCGTCACGGAACCGGACTTGTTGTCGCCACTTTTCGGCTCGTCCGCCTTGACGGTGGAAATGCCGAGCGCCAAACCCAGCGCGCAAAACGATATCAATGCTTTCATAGGACGCAGAATGTTTCACGACAACCGCTCAAAGTCACGCCAAGAATTCCCATCCGGGCGCCGTCGCGCATTCCACTCCGAAGCAACATTTGTCTCGACCCTTTCTTATGAAATCGATCGGTTGCAGGAGGAAACCCGGCAGTTCTGGCGGCCGAGATGAAGGAGGGAACTGGAGCAGCCGGCCGCCGGCTCCGGCGGATTCATGAGCCCCGCGCGCGACCCGGGACCGGCGCGGCCAGTTTTGTGACGCCACAAACAGACGCCACAAACCGATTGCCGACCCGAACCGAATCACGTACTGTTTCGATCAACGCGCGAGTAGCTCAATTGGATAGAGCGTCGGCCTCCGGAGCCGAAGGTTGAGAGTTCGACCCTCTCCTCGCGCACCAGTCTTCGCTCGCAGCGCAGCGGAGAGCGAAGACTGCCGCGCCGGCTTGTCTCGCCATAGTGAAACGACGGCGGAAGCGAAGCGAAGGCGGGCGTTTGGCCCCCGTCGAACCAGCGAGCTACGACTCGGCAAGCCACTGCGAAAAGGGATGAAATTCTGCTACGTCTATATTTTGCAAAGCGAGGTTGCGGCGGAATCTTTCTACGTCGGCTTTACAGAAAATTTGCGGGTCCGTTTGAAAACCCACAATTCCGGACAGGTTCCACACACTGCCAAGTTCCGTCCATGGAGGAAAAAGACAGCAATTGCCTCTACTGACCGTCAGCGCGCCATTGAATTTGAACGCTATTTGAAATCAGCCTCCGGCCGTGCATTTGCCAAGAAGAGGCTGTAACACAAAAAGTCTTCAATTCCGGTTTCCCTTCAAAACACTCAATAAACTCAATGGGTTTTGGGTAATCCGCCTTTCCCAATCGGTTGTCTTTGGTCGTCTAAAAATGGATTGAATCACCGTTCAAACCAGAACAAAAACCAGAACAATTCGCGGAACTGATGGAAATGGGATTTCAGGCCGTCTGGCTTGGGTTTTGACGGGTTGGGGAAAATCATACCCATCCGGTGACGAAAACACGCCCGGCCCCCAAACCGGCGCAAACCGGCATCCCTCAAAGGATGAACGTCAGAACGGATGACGTCTGCCACCCAAGCCGGCATCGGACAAATCAAAACAGGTCCTGACGATGGAAAATCAGGCTTTGGACCAAAAGCGGAACTGCATCCAACCCTGCGAGTTTGGACAATAAACGAACCGGCGCTGTCGATTTTTAACCAGATGGAGCGAATATCTCTGGCAGCCTTCCCGAAAAAACTCTTGACAAACACTCTAATGGTTGGGAAATGAGTAGCTTATTCACTCCCGTCTCAGTATGGCACAAACATTGCCTCGGGTTGTGACGCACACAGCGCATGGCGAATCTTTGCTGTGCTTAGGCAGGAACTGAACGTTGAAATAACACTAAATAATAAACTCATGAAGTTACAAAGATGGACAGCAGCTCTGGCGG
>PLQC01000062.1 GCA_003159675.1 Limisphaerales bacterium | reverse complement strand
TCCGCCGAGGACCAGCCGCAGCGCGCCAAGCCATTTCACACCCGGAAGAGACTCCCGCATGGAACGCCGGATTCATCCGGCAGGCGGGCAAACCGCCCGGGTGGCTGCCGGATGAATCCGGCGTTCCGGTGATGGTGTAAAGCCGCTTACCCGCTGCGGCTGATGCTTTGCACACAGTCGTGCTCCTGCCCCTTAGATTCAATCGCACCCGGCTGCGCCAGGTTCCCCTGCTCGTTCCAACCGCAGAATTTCGGCGGCGTAACCCTCCCGAAAGGTCGGATACTTGAACCGGTAACCCAGTTCCTCCTTCAACTTTCGATTGGACACCTTTTTGTTCGTGACGCCGCGCTTTCGCGCCGTGTCCGCATCCCCGGGCACGATCGCCGGCGGCCCTCGCCCGAGCCTGCCCGCGAGCCATTCGAAAAAGTCGATCTCGGTGATCGGCTCATCGTCCACGGCATTGTAAACCTCGCCGCCGCGCCCGCTCCGGAGGGCCGCGATGATGCAGCCGACAACGTCGTCGCGATGGATCATGTTCAGGAAGCGACGGCCGTTGCCTTCGATGCGCGCCTCATTCTTGAGATACTGCCTGAACCCATGGCCGCGGCCAGGTCCATAGATCCCCGCAACGCGAAGGATCACCGCCGGCCACCGTCGCTGTCCGGCGGCTTCGAGCAACAGCTTTTCGGTTTCGACGAGGACCCGCGCGGTTTCGGAGGCCGGTTCGGCCGGACTCGCTTCGCTCAGCGGCGAGGCGTCGTTCTGGCCGTAAACGCTGGTGCTGCTGGTATAGACAAATTTCAACGGGGTCCCGGACCCGAGCCATCCGATCAGGTTGCGCGTGCCCTGGAGGTAAACACGCCGGTAATCGTCCGCACCGCCGCCGCCGGAGGCAACGCAGTTCACGACCCATTCAAACGACGCGGGCAATCCGGCCAGGTCCTCCGGCCGGGTGATGTCGCCGACGAGCGGTTTTATTCCGGCGGCGAGGAGATCCTTTTTGGCCGAGGTGCTGCGGCGCAATCCGGAGACGTCGTGTCCCAGCCGGACGAGTTCCGCTCCAAGCGGCAGCCCGATATAACCGCAGCCGACGATCAATACGCGCATCGAGCCCAGTTAAGCCCAAAGACGCGAAGACGCAAACAGGTTTTGTTTTCCAGCCGGTTCGCTGGTAGTGTGGGTCTGAAATGGCCGGCGATGCGCGGATGACAAGTCCAACAGCAGACCCCCTCGTCGGAGGGGACGCGTTCCCGCGCATTCAGGCCGCCCCGGCCGTGGCCGCGTTGGGACCCCGCAGCCTGCCCGAGTTGTTCGCACCGGCGGGAGGCTGGGAATGCGCCCGGGCGGCGGTCGAGAACGGGGCCGATGCCATCTACTTCGGCCTGGAGAAGTTCAACGCGCGGATGCGCGCCGATAATTTCACCGAAGCGGACCTGCCGAAGTTAATGGACTTTCTGCACAGGCGCGGCGTGAAGGGATACGTCACCCTCAATACCCTCGTTTTCGAGGACGAACTGGACGAAGCGGAGCAATACCTGAGAACGATGATTGCCGCGGGTGTGGATGCGGTCATTGTGCAGGACGCCGGGATCTGCCGCCTGATTCGCCGGCTCTCCCCCGATTTTCCGATTCACGCTTCGACGCAGATGACCGTGACGAGCCTGGGCGGCGTGGAATTCGCCCGCGATCTCGGCTGCAACATGGTCGTGCTCGCGCGGGAATGCTCCATTGGAGAGATCGAGAAGATCCAGGCGGCCCAGGCCAATCTGCGGCGTCAGGGCGCCGAGCTCGATTCACCGTTGCCTGTCGAGGTCTTCGTCCACGGCGCGCTCTGCGTCGCCTACTCCGGCCAATGCCTGACGAGCGAAGCGCTGGGCGGCCGCTCCGCCAACCGCGGTGAATGCGCGCAGGCGTGCCGGATGCCTTACGAACTGATTTCCGACGGCGCGCCCGTTTCCCTCGGCAACAGAAAATATTTGCTCAGCCCACAGGATCTCGCCGGGCTGTCCGTGCTGCCGGGCCTGATCCGGGCCGGCGTCGCCTCCTTGAAAATCGAAGGCCGGCTCAAGTCGCCGGAGTATGTGGCCAACATCACGCGTGCCTACCGGAAAGCACTCGATGAATTACGATTTACGAATGACGATTTACGAGCGGATGCGGTGGCTGAGGCGCTCGACCAGCCCGGGCCGCGCAAATCGCAAATCGCAAATCGCAAATCGGATTCCCCCGGCGACTCCCAGACCCGCTACGAACTCGAAATGGCCTTTTCGCGCGGCCTCCATACAGGCTGGCTGGGCGGCATCAACAATCAGCAACTGGTCCATGGCCGCTTCGGAAAAAAGCGCGGCGTGTATCTCGGCACGGTCGCACACGTGCTGCGCGACAGCGTCCGGATCCAGCTCGAGGGACCATTGAAGCGGGGGGACGGCGTGGTGTTCGACGCGGGCAAGCCGGAGGAAAAGGAGGAAGGCGGGAGGGTTTATGAGATCCAAAATACGGGATCCGGGGTCCGGAATCCGCAGGTCGTCGAGTTGCAGTTTGGCCGCGGCGACATCGACTTTTCGCGCCTTCACGTCGGCGACAAGGTTTGGAAGACGAGCGATCCCGGGCTGGACCGCCGATTGCGCCGGAGTTTTGAAGGCGACACGCCGCAGTTTCAGCGCCCCGTTTTCCTCGAAGCGCATGGTGTGTTGGACAAACCGCTCACGCTGCTGGCGCGGGATGAACTGGGAAACCTGGCGCGCGTGGATTCCACGGTGCCTCTGGTCCGGGCGGAGAAACAGCCGCTGACAACCCAGCGGCTGCGCGAACAGCTTGGCAGGCTTGGCGGGACCCCATTCAAGCTGGGCGATCTGAGGAATTGTCTTTCGGGTGACGTGATGCTGCCGGTCAGCGAATTGAACCGCCTGCGCCGCCGCGCCGTGGCCGAACTGGAACGGCTGCGGTCGCAGCCGAAACGGTGGCGGCTCCTGGAGAGCCCCTCGTTCCGTGCCGACCCGCTCACCGCCCATGAATCCGGCAGGGACGCGCTGCCGCGCGTCCAGGCCGACCGGCAGGTCGGCCCTACCCGGTTCGGTGGGAAGTCGAAAATGTATTCGCCTAACGGCCCTCTATTTCACATAGTGGCCCCGATGAAATCAATGACCGGTTACGGCCGCGGCGAATGTTCGCAGGACGGATTCAAAGTCACTGTTGAACTCAGTTCGGTGAACCGCAAGCAGACGGAGATTTCGGTGAACCTTCCGCGCGAGATGGAGATGATCGAAGCTCCCATGCGCGATCTGATCAACCGTTACATCGCGCGCGGACGGCTGACGGTCCGGGTGTCGTTGCACGCGGGCGAGGGCAATTCGGCGGCGCGGATGCACCTGAACGTTCCGCTCGCCAGGGCGTATGCGCGCGAGCTGAACCGCATGGCCACGCAGCTCCGGCTGCCGGGGTCGGTGACGCTGGATCATCTGGTGCGGGCCCCGGGTGTTCTGCAGACGGACGAGCAGATTGCGGAGGGGGGGGATTTCCGGCCGGCGGTGGAGAAGGCTTTGAAAAAGGCGCTGGCGGGGATGATCCGGATGCGCGAGCGCGAGGGCGGGCATCTGGCGCGGGACCTGGCCGGCCGCATGGCGATCATGCGCAAGGCGGCGGCGCAGATCCGGAAGCACGCGCCGAAGGTGGCGCTGCGGTATCGCGATCATCTGGTGCAGCGGATCAAGGAGGCGGGCCTGGAGACGCCCCCGGCGGACGACGAACGGCTGCTCAAGGAAGTGGTTTATTTTGCCGACCGCTCGGACATTACCGAAGAATTAACGCGGCTGCACAGCCATTTCGAGCAGTTTGAGGATTGCCTGAAATCCAGGGAGCCGGTGGGCCGCATGCTGGATTTTCTCGCGCAGGAAATGAACCGCGAGGCGAACACGATCGGTTCCAAGGCGAACGACAGCCTGATTTCACGCGAAGTCGTGACGCTCAAGGCCGAGCTGGAGAAATTCCGCGAACAGGCGCAAAACGTCGAATGAAGCCACTGCGCAAAGGAGAGTGGGGAATGCCGAATCGACCGGTGGCGGCAGTCCGCAGGAGTTTTCCATCCGCCATTCTTCACCGGCCTCTTTCCAATGGCTGACGAAGTCCCCAGCGCATTGTTGGTCCTGATATCCGCGCCGTCGGGCGGCGGCAAGACGACGTTGTGCCAGCAGTTGCTGTCCGCGCGGCCGGAGTTGTCGCGGGCAATCACCTGCACGGCCCGCGACCCGAGGCCTGGCGAAAAGGACGGCGTGGACTATTACTTTCTGGACCCGGCCGCGTTTCTCGAACGGGTGCGGGCGGGGGGGTTCCTCGAGCATGCGACGGTCTATGGCCGGTGTTACGGCACGCCGAAATCGGAGGTGCAGGGCAAACTGCGGCAGGGCCGGGACGTGCTGCTCAACGTGGATGTGCAGGGGGCTGCCTCCATTCGCCGGCAGGCGCAGGCGGATCCGGAGTTGAAGCGGGCGCTGGTGTCGGTGTTCCTGACGCCGCCGTCGCTCGCGATTCTGGAGGAGCGGCTGCGCAAGCGCGGCACGGATTCGGCGGACATCGTCGCGAGGCGGCTGGGTGTGGCGCGGCAGGAGATTGCGCAGTGGACGAATTTTGATTACCTGATTGTCAGCGGCAGCGTCCAGGAAGACTTGAGGCGGATGCTGGCGATCCTGGAGACGGAAAAACTAAGGACAAGCCGGTTGGTGCCGCCGAGATTATGAGTCCACAGTCCAAAATTCAAAGTCCAAAACCGGTCCGGCGCAACGTGGTGCTGGGGGTGACCGGTTCCATCGCGGCCCACAAGGCGGTGGATCTGGCGAGCCAACTGGCCAAGCAAGGCTGCGAGGTGCGCGTGGTGATGACCGCGGACGCGCTGCGTTTCGTGACGGCGCTGCCGTTCAAGACGCTTTCCCGCCATCCGGTCGTCACGGGGTTGTATGACGAGGAGGAGGGGTGGAAACCGGCGCACATCCAACTGGCCGACGAGGCGGATCTGCTGCTGGTCGCGCCGGCGACGGCGAACACGATTGCGAAGCTGGCGCACGGCCTCGCGGACGACGCGCTGACCTGCATCGCCCTGGCCCTGAATCCGCGGGCGAAGATCCTGATCGCCCCCGCGATGAACGGCAAGATGTGGCTGCATCCGGCCACGCAACAGAACGTTGCCGCGCTCAAGGCCCGGGGCGCTGAATTCGTCGGTCCCGAGGAAGGGTTGCTATCATGCGGGTACGAGGGGCCGGGGAGGTTGTGGGCGGTGGAGAAGGTGGCGGGGCGGGCATTGGAATTGCTGGCCTGAGGACCGCGCCGGGGGGCGCCGGTGTTTGCCCATGAAATTCATTGACTGGCGTTCGGTGAAGGAGTTGAGCAGGCTCCTGACCGCGACACGACCCGAGGCCGTGCAGCAGGCCAAGCGCAGCGTGGCGATGCAGCTCCACATCGTTCTGCCCATCAAGGCAGGGGTCATTGGAATCATGTTTTATTACCTGCTTTACCCCGGTTGGCTGCAGGGACTGGGGGTGACGACCATTCGGGAGGTCGTGCTCGAGATGCTGCAATGGTATTCTCTCGTTTACGCCCTGTGCAACGCTGTGGCCGCGGTGCTGTTTATTCTCTGGCGCCGGTTCCCGCCCGGCATTTTTCAATGGCTGGTGTTTACGCTGGGGCTTTTGGATGGACTCTTCGTGGCGGGGCTCATATTCAACGCCGGCGGATTTGAGAGCACGGCTTACTGGCTGTTTCCGGGGTTGATCGTGCTGAACGCCTTCAGCATTCCACTGGCAACGCCGCAGATCGTGCTCAATCTGTCGTTAAGTGTTTTCTACGCGGTTGCGGGTGTTCTCGATGCGAAATTCCCGGCTGCGGAACTGCGGACTGCGCCGGTGGCTTTGCACCAGGCCGGCGGGATCCGGATGACCGCGCGTTTCGGCAACACGAACCCGCCCGCGCCGGTTCCAGGGTCCAATCAGGTTCCCCGAAGCCGCAAAACCGCCTGGTCCCGGGCGACCGACCTGCCGTACGACACAGAAAACCGGGACACGGGGACCGGACCCTACCTGCCGCGTCTGGCTGTGTTATGGCTTCTGACGGCGTGTTGCTACGGCGTGCAGGTGTTGGCCGAGCGCCAGCAGCAGGCCCTGGAAGAAGCCCGGGAATTCGAGGTGCGCGAACACCAGTTGCGCTCGGCGGGCCGGC
Source organism: Limisphaerales bacterium (assembly GCA_003159675.1). GTDB lineage: Bacteria > Verrucomicrobiota > Verrucomicrobiia > Limisphaerales > BOG-1460 > BOG-1460. Next base: position 19,179 of record PLQC01000062.1, on the reverse strand, counting down.
TGGCAGCGGAATTTGCGCACCAGATCAAGAATCCGCTCGCGATCATCAACAACGCCGTGTTTTCCCTGCAGCGGGCGTTGAATGAGGGAAGGAACGATGCGGCCCGCCAAATCGGCATCATCCGGGAGGAGGTCGAGCGGTCGGACCGGATCGTGACTCAAATCATGGGTTATGCCCAGTTGAGCGAAGGCCGCCTGGAAAAGCTGACGGTGACGGAGGAGCTGGATTCGGCCATCGGGCAGGTGTTCCCGCCCGGGGCGGGCTACCCCATCCGAGTGGAGCGGCACTACGAGCAGCCCCTGCCGCCGCTGCTGATGCAGCGCCGGCATTTCTCCGAGATCCTGGCGAACCTGCTGCAGAATGCGCGGGAGGCGCTGATCGGCGGCGGGGACGTCTCCGTCACGGCGCGCTGCCGTGCGGATTTCTCGATAGAGATTGTGATTGCCGACACCGGTCCGGGCGTTCCACCGGACAAATTGGAGCGGATTTTCGAGGCGTACTACACGACCAAGGAGAAAGGCACGGGACTGGGACTCGCCATTGTCAAACATAACATTGACCTGTATGGTGGTACCGTGCGTGTCGAATCCACGCTTGGACAAGGCACGCGGTTTATCCTATTATTACCTTCGAAAGCGGCGGTCCGCCTGGAAAGGCCGGCATGAGCATCGCGGTCGGAAACGACATGACAACACCGGAGCATCGGAATACTGGAGTGACGCAACGCCCGCATGTTCCGTCGCTTCACCACTGCATCTTCATCCCGTGAACACCTCCCTGCCGCCCGTGCTCGTTGTGGATGACGAGAAGAACATGCGCCTGTCCCTCGGGACCGTGCTGGGGGACGAGGGGTATGCCGTGGAGGCGGTCGAGTCGGGTGAAGCGGGCCTGGCGCGCCTGGCGCGCGAGGAGTTCTTCATGGTCATCACCGACGCGCGGCTGGGCGGAATGAGCGGGTACGAATTCCTGGGCCGGGTGCGGCGCGAGCGGCCGGAGCTGCCGGTGCTGATGATGACGGCATATGCCACGCCCAAGCTGGCCGTGGATGCCATCAAGGCGGGGGCTGTGGATTACCTGGCCAAGCCGTTTGCGCCCGAGGAGCTGCTGCATGCGGTCGGGCGGTGCGCCGAGCGCCATCGTTTGTTGCGGGAAAACGCGAGCTTGCGCGCGCGCGCGGGCGAGGCCTGGCGGCTCGAAGACATCGTGGGCGAATCGCCCCCGATGCGCGAGATCCGGCAGTTGATTCAAACCGTTGCGCCCACCGACGCCCGGGTGCTGATTCTCGGCGAAAGCGGGACGGGGAAGGAACTCGTGGCGGGCGCGTTACACAGCCTGAGCGGGCGGAGCAAGGGCAGTTATGTGCGCATCAACTGCGCGGCCATTCCGGAGACACTGCTGGAAAGCGAGTTGTTCGGCCACGAAAAGGGGGCGTTCACCGGCGCGTTGAAACAGAAAGCCGGCCGCGTGGAAGAAGCCGACGGCGGGACGATCTTTCTGGATGAGATCGCGGACATGAGCCGGCCTCTGCAGGCCAAGCTGCTGCGATTTCTGGAGGACGGAAGTTTCAGCCGCGTGGGCGGAACCCAGGAGTTGCGCGTCAGCGTGCGGCTCGTGGCGGCGACGAACCGGGACATCATCCAGTCCATCCGCGAGGGGCAGTTTCGCGAGGATCTGTTCCATCGGCTGAACGTGGTGCAGCTTCGACTGCCGCCGCTCCGGGAGCGCGGGGAGGACGTGGTGTTGCTGGCCGATCATTTCCTCAAACTTTTCACCGCGGGAATGACCAGGCGGGTGAAGTCGTTGTCGCGCGCGGCGCGCCAGGAGTTGCTCGCGCACCATTGGCCCGGCAATGTGCGCGAGCTTAAGAACGTCATCGAGCGCGCGTTGATCCTCGAGAAAGCCGGCGAGATCCAGGCATCGAGCCTCCCCGATTTTCAGCTCGAGTCGCAGTTGCACAAAATTGCGGCCCCCAAGGCCGGCGGCAACGAGTCGCTGGACGAATTGCTCGCCAACTTCGAGCGGGAGTTGATCGGCGGGATGCTCGCGCGAAACCATTGCAGCTTGACCAGGACCGCCGAACAACTGAAGCTCAGCCGGCATGCGTTGCGTTACCGGATGCAGCGGTTGAACATCAGCGCCACGACGGACGATGAAGAAGACAAGACACTGGCGGCAGGAAAGGAGAATGGTTCATGATGTCTAATCTGGTGTGGTTTGCAGACGGGAGTGGGGTCACTCTTGAAGATCTTTTCCCCGCGAATGCGTGGGACCCCGGAATCCTCATCATCGTCGGCAGTTTGCTGGCGGTCAGCCTGGCGGTTTTCATCTGGGCGGCCTTTTTCCGCAAATCCAGTTCCCGCCCGCACGCGCACCACCATTTCCACTCGCACCGGCCTGCTCCGGCGCCGCCGCCGGACGTCACGTCGGAAGCACCCAAAACCAACTGGTTTTTCTTCCGCAAACGCCACCGGCGACGGCGACAGGAACGCCCGCGGAACCCGACGTTGGCCGAAGCCGGAGGTCTGCCCCCGATCCGCGACGGTTCGCCGCCGCACAGCCGGATGTGATTCATGCAACAGTGCCGGACGATTACGCGCAAAAGCGCTTCCAATCTGGCGCTCGCGTTTGTCCTGCTGCCCCGGATCAAACGGGACGCCATGTCCACGCTGTATGCCTTCTGCCGCCAGGTGGATGACGTTGCCGACGACGAATCGGTTCCGGTGGAACGGCGGCGGGAACAACTGGGGGTATGGCGCGCTGATGTGCGCCGGGCGTTCGGGAACGAGACACCGCAACTCGCGGTCAACCGAGAACTGCAGGCGATCCTCCGGCAATACCGCCTTCCCTTCGAGCATTTCGATGAACTCATTCGTGGCGTGGAAATGGATCTCGACATCCGGCGGTACGCCACTTACGAGCTGCTCGACCTATATTGCTACCGTGTCGCGTCGGTTGTCGGATTGCTCAGCATCGAGGTTTTCGGCTACCGGAATCCCGCCTGCCGCGACTACGCGGTCTATCTCGGCAAGGCGTTGCAACTGACGAATATCCTGCGCGATGTTCGAACGGACGCGGAGCGCGGCCGGATTTATCTTCCCCTCGTGGAACTCACGCGCTGCCAGGTGCGCGAGGAGGAGATCCTCGGGAATGAGTACTCCCCGCGGTTTTGCGAACTGGCCACCGGCGTGGCCGCGCGTGCGCGCCGCTTTTATGAACTGGCCCGCGATACCCTCCCGGACGAAGACCGCCGCGCCATGATGGCGGCCGAACTGATGGGATCGGTGTATTGGCGGCTGTTGCGCAAGCTGGAACGCCGGCGATTCGACGTCTTCGGCCCCGAACTCACGCGCCTGAACAAGGGCCAGAAGTTCCTGCTGATTTTCCGCACCTGGTGCCGCCTGGTTTCGGGCGCTGTGGCGCCAAATTATGGCGCCTGAAGGCATTCCCGGTTTCCCGACGCCCCTTGCCGCTGGTGTGAACCAGCCGGCGTGGCCGGTTTCTCTTCGGCCGTCGGCCTGCGACAACGGGCGATGAACCGCCGCCTCATCGTCAATGCCGATGATTTTGGCCGGTCGCGTCCGGTCAACGAAGCCGTTGTCCGCGCACATTGCGAGGGGATTCTGACGACCGCCAGCCTGATGGTGAACGAGCCGGACGCTCCCGAAGCGGTGATGCTCGCCCGCCGGAATCCACGGCTCGGGGTGGGGCTGCATCTGACCTTGTTGTGCGGCCGTTCCGCCTGCGCGCCTGAACTCATCCCCGGTCTGGTGAACGATCGGGGGGAATTCACGGACAACCCCGTGCGCGCGGGACTCCGCTATTTTTTCCACCGCAGTCTGCGCGAACAATTGCGGACAGAGATCCATGCCCAGTTCAAGGCGTTTCAAGCCACCGGCCTGCCTCTCGATCACGTCAACGGCCATCTGCACCTGCACCTGCACCCCGTGGTGTTTCGGATTTTGATGCAGGACGCGGACCGGCTGGGGATTCGGCGTCTGCGCCTGACCCGCGACCGGTTTTGGATGAGCGCCCGGCTGGCGGGCGGGCGCTGGGCTTACCGCGCCACACACGCCCTGATTTATCTTTTTCTGGCCGGGCGCGCCCGCGGCCCGCTTCGGCGGCGCGGGATCCGTCACACGCGCGCCGTGTTCGGCCTGCTGCAGGACTCGCGGGTGGATGAAGCCCACCTCTTGAAGCTGCTGCCGCGCCTGCCTGCCGGTGATTCGGAGCTTTACTCGCATCCCTCCCTGGACAACTTTAAGCACGAGTTCGATGCCTTGATCAGCCCTCGCGTGAAGGAGCAGATCGGCCGGCTCGGCATCCAACTGATTCGTTACGGCGATTTGTAGCGCCGATCGGCATTCCGCGGATGCCGAACCGCGTGCGGCCCGCCGGCCGGCAGGGAGCCGCACCTGCGCTGCGGGAACCCGGCAAGCGCGTGCCTGCCAAGACAGGAAACAACCATGTTAAAACTGCTGCTGATTCTTCTCATCGGACTGGCCTTCGAATCCACGGGAGTCGTCTTCTTGAAGAAGGGCATGTCCCGGATCGGGGCCGTGAACGCGGTCTCGGCCGGCGAAGTGGCGAGGGTGATCAAGGCCGGCGCGACGAACCCTCAGATCCTGCTCGGAGTATTGTTCGAAGCCCTGTTCTTCGCCTGCCTGCTGATCCTCATGTTCCGGAGCGACATCAGCTTTCTCTGGCCGCTCACCGGTTTAAGCTTCGTGTTCGCCACTATTGCGGCCGTCTGGTTTCTGGATGAGCGTGTGTCGGCGCTGCGATGGGCGGGAGTGGTCCTCATCATGATCGGCGCAGGGTTGATCAGCTACAGCCAGCAGGCGAAGGAAGCGTCCGCGGCCGGCCCCGCACCGGCTTCCGCCGGGGTTACGCCTCGATGACGCCGGCAAGGGCGCGGGCCAGCGCTTCGGCGGCGGCCTTGCTGCGTCTTTGCAGCGCCAGCAGCGCGCCGATTTTTTCCGGCGACGCCAGCAGCGCGCAGGCCAGCCTGCCGTAGCTCATGCGCAGATCCGGAGTCATCAGCCGGTTGAAATCCAGCGGCAGGTCCTCCCCGGCCGTGTCCAGGATCACGCGGACGATCGCAAAGGGGATTCCCGATTCGGCGCAAACCGTGCCGAGCACTTGCGATTCCATCTCGACCGCATCCGCGCCGGTGGCCTGCCACAGCGCCTGCTTTTCGACGGCGGTCGCGGCGACGCGGTCCGCGCAATGGAACCGGACCCGTCGGGCGCCGGCCTTGGCCAGCCCCGCTTCCAGCCGGGGATTGTTTTCGGCGGCAAACACGACCGTGCCGGCCTTCAGCGGCGGGTTCAAGCCGCCCGCGAAGCCGCAACTCAAAACGCGGTCGGGCCGCCTGCGCTCCAAAAACGCCCGCAACGACCGTTCGGCGTTCCGCCTCCCCATTCCCGTGATCAGGGTCCCGGCCTTCGGCCCGCGGGCGCCGAGCCTCCTGAACGGAGCGGCCTCCTCATTGAGCGCAAAGCACACCAGGGTGAATTCCTCCGCCGTCCGGCCGCTGCCGTCTCCGTCCCGTCTTCTGCCTTCCGCGTTCTGCATTTATTTGATTCCCGCGAGCCGCTCCCGCCAGATCTGGTAAAGCAGCACCGTCGCTTTCACGTCGCGCAGGCAGTATTCGGCGATCTCACGGAACCGGCCCTCGGCGAGCAGCGCGCCCACGTCCATGCCGGTGACGCCGTGACTTTTCGGCGATTCGATGCCGAAGGCCTTGCAGTAAAAGTCCAGGTTGAACCGGCGCGCGGCGCCGTCGCGGCCGCTGACGCCGTAGAAGGTGAATTGCTCGGCCAGGTCGCAATGAGGCTCCGTCTGGAAGCGGTAGCCGAGCCAGTCCTTGCGCGTGACCGGCACGTTCAGCAACGCCGATCGGAGATAAGCGAAGGGCACGTCAAAACCGCGTCCGTTGAACGTCACGATGGCATCGTAATGCTTCGCCACATCCCAGAACGCAGTGAGCATCTCGACCTCGTCCGCGCACGGGACGAACTCGACCGGCCCGGCTTCGCCGGCTTCCTCCTCGTAATCCTTCGCGGTAAACAGCACCTGTCCGCGTTGCGTGTCGGCGTTGAGCATGGCGATGCAGACGATGCGGGCGGTCAAGGGCCAGAGACTGAACTGTTGCTGGATTTCGGCGTGGCGCGCGGCGCGCGCGGCCTCGTCGGCAATTTTCCCGGACTCCCGGAAGAGGTATTCGCGTTGAGCCTCGTCGAATTGCTCGAGCGGCAGCGCGGAGGTTTCGATGTCGAAAACGAGCTTGGCCATGGTGAACAATCACATCCGACGCCTCCGTTGTAACCGCAGCGGGCGAAGGCCGCCAGATTTTTTGTGTGAGGGGAACCAAACATCGAACAACCAACATTCAACTTCCATGTTGGGAATTGAATGTTGAATGTTTTTTTCTGCTGCGTCCAAACGGATGAATCCGGCGTTCCTGCGGTTCGGGCTCCCGGCGTCAGGCCCCCGCGGAGGGCGTTTCCGCCTTTCGCGCCAGCAGCCAGAGCAGGTCGGACAGCCGGTTCAGATAGATCAGGACTTCGGCATTGCGGAGCTGCCCGTCCTGAAGGAGCGAGGCGACGCTCCTTTCCGCGCGGCGGCAGACCGAACGCGCGGCGTCCAGCGCGGCGGAATGCACGTTCGCCCCCGGCATGGCCCAGCCCGAGAAAAATTCGTATCCGGCTTCCAGCTCGAAAACCTGGTTCTCCAGCCGGGACGTCATTTCCGGGGTGACCCGCGAATAACCGTCCTTGACGTAGCGCTCGAGGTCTTCGGCCGCGACCGCGAGCTCGCCCATGAGGTTCACCAGTTCCTTTTGGATGGACAGGATGTTTTCACGCACGGCATCGCGGGTGGCGGTGGCCCGGGCGAGCCCGAGCGCGGAATTGAGTTCATCCACCGCCCCGCACGCTTCGATCCGCGGATGGCATTTCATGACCCGGCGTCCGTACATCAGGGCCGTCATGCCTTTGTCTCCCGTTTTCGTGACGATGCTCACGGACCAAGGCTAGAGTCGCCGGTTGCGGGTGAAAAGGGCAAAGTGCCGCAGCACCGGGAAATACCATTTCGGATTTGCGTGAATGTTTTGCATCGCGTACTTTCCGTTCTCGTGCGTTGCCAAAGGAAGTTGATTGATTGATATGGAAAACACTGCTGAACTGAAACTGGAGGGCAAGATTTACAAGCTGCCCGTCATCGAAGGCACCGAGCATGAGCGCGCGGTGGATATTTCGTCGCTGCGCAACGACAGCGGATACATCACCCTGGATGACAGTTACGGCAACACGGGATCGTGCCGGAGCCAGATCACTTTCATCGACGGCGAGAAGGGGATTTTGCGCTACCGCGGCATTCCCATCGAGGAGCTGGCGGAAAGATCCACCTTCATCGAAGTGGCCCACCTGATCGTAATGGGCAAGCTGCCCAGCAGCGCGGAACTGAGGCGATTCTCGGAGCTGCTCACCGAGAACGAGATGCTGCACGAGGACATGAAGTATCACTTCGAAGGGTTCTCCGCGAGCGCGCATCCGATGGCAATTCTTTCGGCCATGATCAATGCGGCCAGTTGCTTTTATCCCGAGTTGCTGACTTCGGAGACGATGCGGACGCATTTCGAGGTGGAGGCGGCGCGGCTGTTGTCCAAGGTCCGGACGATTGCGGCGTTTGCGTACCGGAAGTCGCTCGGTCTGCCGATCATCTATCCCAGGCCGGACTACAAATACACGGCGAACTTCCTGCACATGTTGTTCTCGCTGCCGTTTAAGGATTACGAGTTGAAGCCGGAGATGGTCAGGGCGCTGGACCTGATCTTTCTGCTGCACGCCGATCACGAGCAGAACTGCTCGACGGCGACGGTTCGCATGGTGGCATCGAGCCGGGCGAACCTGTTTGCGAGCGCGGCGGCGGGGGTGTGCGCCCTGTGGGGGCCGCTCCACGGCGGCGCCAACCAGGCCGTGCTCGAAATGCTCACTGAAATCCACCGGTCGGGCGATGACGGCTCCCGGTTCATTGCCGCCGCCAAGGACAAACAGAGCGGCAAACGCCTGATGGGATTCGGACATCGCGTTTACAAGAATTACGATCCCCGGGCAAAGATCATCAAAAGGGCCTGCGACGAGGTGCTGGAAAAGCTTCACGTGCAGGATCCGTTGCTGGACATTGCCAAGCATCTCGAAGAGGCCGCGCTCAAGGATCCTTACTTTGTCGAACGCAAGCTGTATCCAAACGTGGATTTCTACAGCGGCATCATCATGCGCGCCATCGGCATCCCGATAGAGATGTTTACCGTGATCTTCGCCATCGGCCGCATGCCGGGTTGGATCGCGAACTTCAAGGAAGTGATGGAGGATCCCCAAAGCCGGATTTACCGGCCGCGCCAAATCTATACGGGTCCCCCGCTCAATCATTACGTGCCGATCAAGGAACGGCATTAGCCGGGTTCGTCCTGCTTCTCCGGCTCGACGCGGTTCCAAACGAGGACGGGGGCGGGGGCCAGAATGAAACGGAAATGAACATTCACGAATACCAGGCGAGGGAGCTTCTCGCGCAGTCCGGCGTCGCTTTCCCGCCGGGCTCTGTCTGCGACACACCCGAGGCGGCCAGAGCGGTCGCGGAGAAATTATTTGCGGGAGGCGTCCGGCGGGTGGTCGTCAAAGCCCAGATCCACGCGGGCGGCCGCGGCAAGGGCACTTTCGAGAGTGGATTCAAGGGCGGGGTCAAGCTGTGCAACACCGCCGTGGAAGTCCTTGAGAATGCCCGGGCGATGCTTGGCAATGTTCTCGTGACCCGGCAAACCGGGCCGGAGGGCCGGCGGGTCGGCAAATTGCTCGTCGTCGCGGCCCCGGAGATCCGGAAGGAATTGTACCTGGCCGTGCTGCTGGACCGCGCCGTGTCGCGCCCGGTCGTCATGGCCAGCACCGAAGGCGGGATGGACATCGAGGAAGTCGCCACCAGGACGCCGGAGAGGATCATCAGGGAATACGTCGATCCGGCGACCGGCCTGATGCCGTTCCAGTCGCGCAAACTCGCGGCCGCGCTGGGTCTGCAGGGAGATCTCATCGGGCAGGCGGCCCAATTGATCTCCGGTATTTACAAAACCTGGTGGGAATGCGACGCGTCGCTGGTTGAAATCAATCCACTGTGCGTGACGGCGGGAAGGGACGGCAGGCTGACGATGCTGGCGGTGGATGCCAAGCTGTCGCTGGACGACAATGCTCTTTACCGCCATCCGGCCTTGCAGGCGATGCGGGATCTCGCCGAGGAAGCGCCTCTGGAAATCGAGGCCGGCAAGTTCAACCTGAATTACATCAAGCTGGAGGGCAACATTGCCTGTCTCGTCAACGGCGCGGGCCTGGCCATGGCAACGATGGATATCATCCAGTATTACGGCGGCATGCCGGCCAATTTTCTGGACGTCGGCGGCGGGGCCAGCAAGGAGCAGGTCGTCGCGGCGTTCAAGATCATTCTCCAGGACCCCGGCGTGAATGGGATTCTGGTGAACATCTTCGGCGGCATCATGGATTGCGACGTCATCGCCACGGGGATCGTCGTCGCGGTCAAAGAGACCGGTTTGAAGCTGCCGCTGGTTATCCGCCTCGAAGGCAACAACGTCCAGGCCGGAAGAGCCACGCTTGCGGCGTCCGGGTTGACGCTGATTTCGGGCGATTCGATGGCCGATGCGGCGCGGAAGGTGGTCGAAGCCGTTGCAGGACACCAGGCAGCCCATGCTCAAAGTCGTTGAATCCACAGTGAGGGCGATCCGGAACCGAACCAACAAGATCTGAAACCCGACATGGCCATTCTCGTCAACTCCGACACCAAGATTGTGATCCAGGGCATCACCGGCAGTTTCGGCGCCAAGCACGCGCTGCTCTCGCTGGCCTATGGCAGCCGGGTCGTCGCCGGTGTCACCCCCGGCAAAGGCGGGCAGCTTTTTGAGGGCAAAGTGCCGATATTCGACACGGTGACCGAGGCCGCAAAACAAACCGGCGCGACCGCGTCGGCGATTTTCGTGCCGCCTCCGTTTGCCGCCGACGCGATCCTGGAGGGCGTGGATGCCGGCCTCGACCTCATCGTGTGCATCACGGAAGGCATTCCGGTGAACGACATGGTGAGGGTCCGGCGCGCGATGGAGGGAAAGCGGGCCCGGTTGATCGGCCCGAACTGCCCCGGCATCGTGACACCCGGCGAAGGCAACGGTTCCCAGGGCGGCTGCCGCATCGGGATCGCGCCCGGCTATATTCACAAAAAGGGCCGCGTCGGCGTCGTCTCGCGCAGCGGAACGCTGACCTATGAGGCAGTCTGGCAATTGACCTGCCGGGGCAGCGGCCAATCCACCTGCGTGGGGATCGGCGGCGATCCGGTCAACGGCACCTCGCATCTGGACGTGATCAAAATGTTCAACGAGGATCCGGACACGGACGGCATCATTATGATCGGGGAAATCGGCGGTTCGGCCGAGGAGGAAGCCGCGGACTGGATCAAGAAGCATTGCAAGAAGCCGGTGGCGGGGTTTATCGCCGGCGTCACGGCGCCTCCCGGCCGCCGCATGGGTCATGCGGGGGCGATCGTCAGCGGCGGCAAGGGTACCGCCGCCGCCAAAATTGCCGCTTTTCGAGAGGCCGGTGTCGGCGTGGCCGCGACCCCGTCGGAGATGGCGGAGACGTTGCTCAAGATGCTGTGAGACGCCGTGAGTGATGCAGGATCACTCCATCGCATGGAACGGCGGTTCACGCATCGCCCGTCCCGCATTGCATTAAATGTCGCTCATCAATTTCATTCTGGATATCGCGGGCCTGCTGCTGTGGTTCAGTTGGCGGTCCATTCCGTTCGATCCGCTTGCGCGGGCCGCGCCCGCGACGCTGGCCGGCACGGTCCGGCGCGCCGAGCCGACGCGGTTGAAGCGCTGGCATTTTCTGGCGGTGCTGCTGGGGCTCCTGTTTGTGCGCGCCTTCTTTTACTGGGAGATCGGCCGCGCGGTGAACTGGACGCCGAGACTCGATCTGGGAGTTGTCGCGCCGGCCTTCCGCGGGAACGTCTTTGTCACGGCGCTGTTGTTCTCGATTTCAAGTTTTGCGCGGACGTGGATCGTTTTTCATTTTTGGCTTCTCGCGCTGGCCTGCATCAACGCCCGCGCGGCGGAGCGGGATCCGATTCAGAAGATGATTCTCCTTCAGTTGGGGAGGGTTGGACGCTGGCCGCGCGGGGTCCTGGTCCTCCTGCCGGCCCTGGTCGTCGCCCTGGTCTGGATTGCCGCCTATCCGCTGCTGGTCCGGGCGGGTGTCGTCAATCCGGTCCAATCCGCCGCGCATTTGCTGGGACAGGGAGCGTCCCTCGGAGCGGCCGTTTATTTTACGCTCAAGAATCTCATTCCGGTTCTTTTGTTTTTCCATCTGATCGCCAGTTACGTGTATCTGGGCGGCAGTCCGTTCTGGGATTTTGTCAATGCCACGTCCCGCAGAATCCTTCGCCCTCTCGACCGGGTGCCGTTGCGCTTTGGGAAGGTTGATTTTGCGCCACTGGTTGGAATCGTTCTGGTTCTGCTGGTGCTGCACGCGTTGCCGAACCTGGTGTTGAACCAGCTCGGCCGGAGGAACCTCACCCTGTGGCCGCAGTAACGGCGCCAGCGCGGCGTTGCTGGCGGGGGATGGACCCTGAATGCGTCGGCCGGGCGGTTCCGGCCGGGAGTCAATGGTCGCCGGTTTTCGGGAGTTTGAGCGTCACCGTCGTGCCGTTGGCCTGATTGCTTTGGATGGTGAGCGTTCCGCCGTGCATTTCGGTGAGTCGCTTGCAGATCGTCAGTCCGAGACCCAGCCCCTGTTGCTCATGCATTTTGCGGTCGAACTGCATGTAAGCGCCGATCTTGGCGATATGCTCGGTCGAGAGGCCCCGGCCGCGGTCCGTGATGGTCAGGGTCACGTCGTCCGGGGAATTATTTGTCAGGGCGACATGGACTTGCGAGTTGGCCGGCGAGAACTTGAAGGCATTCTGCACGAGTTCGTCCACAATTTTGGTCAGGTATTCCTCGGAAATCGGCACGGGCACATCCTCCAGTTCGAGGCTCAGGTCCGCCGGACGTTTGGCTGCCTCCGCCTGGCCGCGTGCGTGCTTCTCGATCACACCGGCGGCGGACTGTGTGTGGCTCCGCGTGAGGGAATGGAGTTTTTGGGGATCGGAGCCGAGCAGTTCGAGTTGGGCGTAGATCAGGAAGTTCTCGATCAGCCGTTCCAGACGTTTGCCCGAGTCGTAGATCACTTGGCCCATCTCGGCAATTTCCGGCGGGGGCAGATTCGCCGCATCCGCCGCGAGCATTTCACCGTACGCCAGGATGCCGTTGAGCGGTGTGCGCAGCTCATGGGGCAGCATCATGCTGAGATTCTCCCGCAGGTCGGCCAGCTTCTTTTCCGCCTCCTGGCGCACGACATTGGCCTTTTTCAGCCGGGCATCGACTGCGGCATAAAGCGCCTCAATCGTAAAAGGCTTCGGGAGGTAATCATCCGCCCCCAACTCCATGCCGTGACGCATGCCCGCCTGGTCCGCCAAACCGGTCATCAAAATGAAAGGGATGGAAGCCGTCGTCGCGTCGCTACGGAGCGAGGACAGGGTCAGGTAACCGTCCACTTTTTCCATGTTGACGTCGCAGAGAATGAGGTCGGGCAATTCCTTCCGGGCCAGTTCAATTCCCAGCGCGCCGTTTTCGGCCTCGATCACTTGAAAGCCGCGCTGGCGCAACGCCAAGAGCATCATCTCCCGCAGCCACTCTTCGTCATCGATTACTAAAATCCTGTTCATTCACGCCAATTCAATCCGGGTCGCAAGCCGTTTGTCCTGCAAGTGACACAAAATGAGTCAGTAACAGGCGACACGGACACAATGGCAAATAGCAGCAATGCGCGTGCCTTGCAAGTCGCGCGAAAGTCGCGCGAAAGTAAATCAATATCAAGGAGAAGCACGCTGAATCTCCTGCCAAACAGGGGCGGGGAAGAAGGCGTGGGCCGGCCGTTATATCCGGCTCGTTGGCGCGCGGGCGGATCAGGTCTCTGCATTCCGGTTCAAGAGCGCCGTCAATTCCAGAAGCACCTGGCTGACACTGAGAGTCTTCAGGCCTCTTCGGTCTTTGACGATGACCACGTTTTTCTGGGGCGGGCGCCAGATTTCCTCGGCCGTTTCGCCCCACAACACCAGCCCGGGAAGGCCGAGCGCGGCGGAGAGATGCGAAATCCCTGTGTCATGGCCGATGAACGCCGCACACGGCTGAAGTTTGCGCGCGAGTTCGGGCAGAGGCAGGCTTTGGGCAACGCTCACCCGGGCCGGGGGCAATGCCGCCGCGAGCCGCTGCAACCGCTCCCCTTCCGCTTCGCCGCCGGTCAATATCAAACTCAGGGAGGTCCCATCGAGCACGTGTTGCACCAGCTCCGCCCATTTGTGCTCCGGCCAGTTTTTCTTTTCGGCCCCGCTGCCGGGGTGAAGAGCCACTCGATCGACAGTCGCGGGTTGAGAATCAAGCGCCAGTCGCGGCACCGGGTCCGCGTCGAAAATGGCCACGCGTTCCAGGGGCTTCAAATAGACTTTGGCCGCGTGGAGCGGCACGCGTTCATCTGGCCGGTGCGGGCCGGCGATGAATTGCGCCCGCGAGCAATGGCTCACATTGGTCCTGAAAATTCCGTCCGGATCGTACAGGTAGGAAACCATGAGGTCGAACTGCGAAAAATAATCGGCCAGATCCGGTTCCAGCGCGCCCCCGCGCGCGAAGAATCCGGCCAGGGCGCGCGCCTCGATGGATTGCACCCGGTCCACCAGCCCTCCCGCCACGGCCAGTTGGACGATATGCGGATAGCCGAGCACCTCCAGGTGCGCGCCCGGGAACTGGTTTCGCAGCGCCGCAATCGCCGGCAGCGTCAGGATGAAATCGCCGATCGCGCCGCCGCGAATGACGAGGATTTTTCCGCCGGAAGAACTCATGATCTGCAACCCTCTCCGGGGCGGGCCCGGCGGGCGAATCCGTCAGAATTTCAACAGGCCGAGGGCCGCCACGAACAGTCCTAAGGCGAGCCGGGCGGCGGATCCAATGCGCACGCGCTTTTCATTGGCCGTTGCCCAGTTCAAAACATCCCGCAATCGCCAGGGCGAAACGGTCAGCCATATCCCCGCCACGACCAGAACGTATGCCCAGGTCTGAATGACCCACGTCCAGCGGGTCGCCGCCAGCAACGGCCTGCCCGTGTCCGTCATCAGCTTCGCCAGCAACAGGAGGACCACCGCCAGGCCTCGCGCGGCGAGAAAGTCCTGAACATAGACGCAGGAACCGATCCCCACGGCTGCAAAACCTGCCATCATCGGTGTTTTGTAAGCGGCGAAGTCGGAAATGGACTCCTGGCTCAGATTCCACAGAAACCAGCCGGTGCCCAACAGCATGAGGGCCACACCCCACGGGACCGAGCGCGAAAACCTGCGAACCGCGGCGGCAAAAGCAGCGGGCTTCGCGAGTCCATAAATCTGGGGCAGGCCCATCCCAAGGCCCAGGACGACGCTAAGGGTTGAAAGCTTCAATGTCATGGCTCTGATCGGGAACGAAGAATGGGGGATTGAAGGCGCGGAAGCAAGCCGGCATCCTCGATCTGATTTTCGAAGCGCCATCTGAAGGGCAAGTTGCCCGCAGATCACGCAGAACACGCGGTGGCCGCGGCCGGGGTGGGGACGGGTTCGTCGCCAGCGAGGTTCCAGAACTCAAGGGAATCCGGCGACGAGCCGTCGCCACCCCGATGTACGAGGTCAGGCGGCCGGGTTTGCGCGGACAAAGCTGTCCGCACTCTCAGGGCCATTGACAAAGTCGCGAGTTTCAACCGCGTCTCGCGGCGTGAATTGGCATTCATCGCATTTTGTCAACTGCCCTGATCGTCTCGTGACGTTCTTCCTCCACCAGGTTGTCAAGGTTAAGAATCGCGGGATCTCCGTAGAGCGTGAACGAACCGGCGCGTGTGATCTTCACGTCCATGATCTGGCCGCGATGCCGGTCCGAGCCTTCGAACAGCACGATTTTGTTGCATCGGGTGCGCCCCATCAATCGCGCGGGGTTCTTTTTGCTCGGGCCTTCCACAAGGATCTGCACCTGGCTGCCTGCAAACGCGGCATACTTGCGTTTAGCGATCCCGTTGATCACTTCCAATAAACGCTGGTTTCGTTCCTCCCGGATTTCGCGTGAAATCTGATCCGGCATTCCAGCCGCGGGCGTATCCCGGCGTTGGGAGTACTTGAAAATGTAAGCCTGGTCGAATTCGACCTCGCGGGCCAGGGACAGGGTCCGCTCGAAATCCGCCTCAGTCTCGCCGGGAAAGCCGACGATGATGTCCGTGGAAATGCCCATTCGCGGGTGGACCCGGCGCAACTGTTCAATGATGCCCAGATACCGGCTGCGGGTGTAGCCCCGATGCATGAGTTTCAGAACCCGATCGCTGCCGCTCTGCACCGGAAGGTGGGCGCTCTCGCACAGTTTCGGCAGCCGCCCGTAGGCTTCGACCAGGTCGTCACCATAACCTTTCGGATGGGGCGAGGTGAATCGGATGCGTTCCAGGCCCTCGACCTCATGAACCGCTTCGAGCAGTTGCACGAACGGGGATTTATCGCCCAGGGTTCCGCCGGCCCGGGAAAAACCTCGACGGCCATAGCTCGTGACGATCTGGCCGAGCAGCGTGATCTCCTTCACACCGGTGGAAACCAGTTCGCGGCATTCGGCCGTGATATCCGCAATGGCGCGGCTGCGCTCCTGCCCGCGCGTGTGGGGCACGATGCAAAATGTGCAGTGCTGGTTGCAGCCCTGCATGATGCTGACGAACGCGGTCACCGATTTTCTGGAGTTGCCAGCCAGCAGATGCTCGCGAATGGCGGCCTCGCTTCCGGCTTCTTCCGCCACCTCCACCACCTTGTCGCGCCGGCCCGACATGATGTCGTCGAGGTATTCGGCCGTTCGGTGGAATTTCTGGGTGCCGACGACGAGATCCACGTCCGGCAGCCGGTCGATCAGTTCGCCGCCCCGGCTTTGCGCCATGCAGCCCATGAAGCCGAGTACGGTATTGGGCCGGTGGCGGCGGATTTCCGCGGCGACATTTTCCATCTTTCGAAGCGCCTTCTGCTCGGCGAAATCGCGCACGCTGCAGGTGTTGAGCAGGATGACGTCGGCGGTCGCCTCCGACCCGGCCAGCGTGTAACCCTTGGCGACGAGCTGCGCCGCCACGGCCTCGCTGTCACGCTCATTCATCTGACAGCCGTACGTTTTGATGTAAACACTGGGCATTTTGGCTGAGAACAGCCCATGAAACTACGCCACCATGGACGGATTGGAAAGCGGGAACAAACCTCGGGGACTTGCGAGTTTAGCGGGTGGAGCGCGGAGCATTGCTCCGCGAATGCCTGAATTCGTCGTAACATGGGGGGATGCTCCGCACTCCGCCAAACCAGGACAATGCCCAATCCTCGAGGGCGCTGAGCAGTATGGTTTTGTCCTGGCAAGCAAGTGTTACAGCATTCTGTGTCGCCCCTTCAGGGCTCTGATTGACGGGAACCGTTTACCCGGGGCGTTGCCCCGGGCTGTCATATCGTGGGCTTTCAGCCCGGGCATTTTGATCTGTGTTCATCTGTTTATCTGCGGTTGGTAAAGCAGTCACTGCCACTGGAAGATGCCGAGGATGTTGGAGTAATCGTCGGTCCACAGCCGCATCGACGGCGCGGGAGGCAACGCATGCCATCGCGGGTCGTTCCACAGCGGGTCGAGATCCGCGGGTTGGCGCGCCAGGGCGACCCAGGTGGACGGCAGTTTTCCTTCACGAAGCATTGCTTCCGAGAGTTCCTCCTCACTGCCCACGAATGCCTTCAATTGAAAATGCCAGGCCAGGTTCCCGAGGACCGGGCGAAAATCGAGGAATCGGCTCGAGATGTGGAATAGCAACATGCCGTGGTCCGAGAGCTTGGACAGGTACAACTCCATCGCCTCGCGATTGAGCAGATGCAGCGGCGGCGCATCGGAACCAAAGGCATCGCACACGATGAGATCAAACTGTTTCGCCGACGCCTCGTGGAGGCGCAACCGGGCGTCGCCCAGTTTGAAATCGATCACGGCATTCGTGCACAGCGCCAGATAGGTGAAGTAGCGGCCTGCCCGCGCCAGACGGAGGACGGCCGGGTCGATTTCGTAAAACGTCCAGTGCTGTCCCGGCTTCGCGTAAGCCGCCATCGCGCCTGTCCCCAGGCCGATGATGGCGACATGGGTGCCGCCCAGTCGGGAATTGAAGCCGTTCATGGCTTGTCCGCAGGGTCCGGCGCGATGGTAATAAGCGAGCGGTTCCGACTGGCGTTCCGGCGCCGTGAATTGCATCCCATGCACCGTGGTTCCATGATACAATTCGTGAATCCGGCCTTCGGGGTCGAGCGTGACCCGCAAGGTGCCGAAGAAATTGCGTTCCGTATGCAGCGTGCTCCCGCTGGTGGCCGTGTAGAACTGGCTGCCCGCCAGCACCGCCCCCAGCCCGAGCGCGAACGAAAACGGCTGTTCCCGGTTTTTGGACAGCAGATAGCACAGGAGGACGGGCACGCCGAATACCATCATCGTCCGCAGATGCGGCTCGAGACCAAGGCGGGGAACGGTCACCGCGAGTCCAGCCGTCAGCACGCCGACGGCCGAAGGCCACAGGAGTCCCCGCCCCGCCCCGCCGGGTGCGGAGGTTCGTTTTTTTTCGATTGGCCAGCCGAGGCAGGCGACGGCAATCATCAGCGGATATTCCACCACGGTATGGAAGCATGCCGGCGCGATCAGGGCATTGAACAGGCCGCCCAGCACGCCGCCTGCGGATACAAAGAAATAGAATTCCGTCAGGTGCCGGCTGGAGGGACGGTCACCGGCCAGCCGCCCATGCCACACCATGGCGGCGCAAAAAAAGAACAGGAGGTTGACCCCGATTTGAAGCCACGCCAGTTCGTCCGACTGGGCGAGCATTACAAACACCAGCACCACCGCGCTGACGGGCAACACCCGGGCCAGCCACGGCATTGGGGTCAGCCGGCTCCGGTTAAACACCAGGACGAACGTCAGCAGATAAATCGCAAGCGGCACGATCCACAACAGCGGAACGCTCGCGATGTCGGTTGTGAGATAGGTCGTGACCCCAAGCATCAGGCTTGAGGGGATGAAGGCGCAGAACATCCACCGCAGCCGCCGTCCCCAATCGATCCGGTCGGAGGCCGTTTCCGGAGAAGGAGCGCGGACAGACAAGTCCGCGAGGTCATCTGGGTGGGTTCGCGCGGACAGGGCTGTCCGCGCCCCGGGTGAAGGCTCATGAGAAGGGGGCTTGGCGGCGGGGATTGGCCCGGCAGCCGTGTCCGGGCCTTTGCCGGTCATCAGCGCGCACCCGACAAACAGGAGCACCAGCAGAAGGTAGAGGGCCGCCCAGAGCCGCGTTTGGTCCTGAAGCCGGAAACCCGGTTCGATCAGCACGGGATAGGCGAGCAATCCCATGATGCTTCCCAGATTGCTGGCCGCGTAAAGAAAGTAAGGATCTTCGGAAGAGCGGTGCCGTGTCTGGCTGAACCAGCGTTGCAGCAGCGGGGCGCTGCTGGAGACGACAAAAAACGGCAGGGCCACGGTCGAAAACAACGCCCGCAGCAGCCACAGGAACGGATTGAAATTCCACGGCGCCGCGCCGGCGGAGAGCCCGACGGGCAGGGCGGCCAGCGCCACGAGCATCAGTGCCAGATGAATGAGGCGCTGTGAGCGGGCGCCAACGCGGGTGGTCAGCAGGTGGGCGTAAGCGTAGCCCGCCAGCAAGGTCGCCTGGAAGAACACCATGCACGTATTCCACACGGCCGGCGAACCGCCCAGCAAAGGGAGGAGCATTTTGGCGACCATCGGCTGCACCCAAAACAAGAGCGCGGCGCTCGTGAACAAGGTAACGGCAAAAAAAGGGGCCATAGCGGCGCGTGGCTTTTAATGCAGGAAACCCAAGGCTGTCGAGCGGAATCCTTATGGGAAGCCCTTAATCCCAGAAATTGGGCGCGCATAGGGACCATGAACCCGGCAGGGACCCGCTGCCGCGCGTCCAGGCCGACCGGCAGGTCAGCCCTACCCGGTTCATGGGAAGGCGGAGCGGTGGCGTCAAGAATTGTGTG
>PLQC01000035.1 GCA_003159675.1 Limisphaerales bacterium | reverse complement strand
GTGACCCGCAGCACATTGAACATCCCGGCAACCGTGGACGCTGCCGTAACCGTTCCACATCACAGGTATCGCCGATGTGCCGGCGTTGGACGCGGATTACCGCGAAGGACTGCGACAATCGGCGGGAAGGGAGGGCACTTGTTCTGAAGGGATGAAGTGGAGCAAAGGACGGGGATCTGCTCAAGGCCGCGCGCCGGGGGCAGTGTGATGCGCTGCCCGGCGCTCGGGCGCTTTAAAAACCTTTGTGTCCTGGCGAGCCGCCGGGTTAATCTCAGGTCATGTTTTCATCGGACATACGATCCGTTCACTTCGTCGGGATTTGCGGCACCGCCATGGCTTCGGCGGCGGCGGCCATGAGGGAAAAAGGTTTCGCGGTCACCGGGTCGGACCAGAATGTTTACCCGCCGATGTCCACGTTTCTGGCGGAGCGCAAAATCGAGGTGATGAACGGCTACGCGGAGCGGAACCTCGGGCATAAACCGGACCTGGTGGTTGTGGGCAACGCCATTTCCCGCGGCAATCCGGAGGCCGAGTTCGTGCTGGACCACAAGTTGCGCTATTGCTCGCTCCCGGAACTGATCAAGGAATTCTTCATTCGCGGCAAACGCTCGATCGTTGTCGCCGGCACGCACGGCAAGACGACCACGACCTCGCTTCTGGCGTGGGTTTTCGAGCACAACGGGCTTAACCCGAGTTATCTCATCGGCGGCATTCCGAACAACCTCAGCCAGGGCGCGCGGTTCACCGACAGCCCATGGTTCGTCATCGAAGGGGACGAATACGACACCGCCTTTTTCGACAAGCGAAGCAAGTTCGTCCATTACCTGCCGGAAATCGGCGTGGTCAACAACCTGGAGTTTGATCATGCGGACATTTTCGAAAACCTGGACGCGATCAAAAAGTCCTTCTCCCACTTCATCCGGCTCATCCCGCGCAACGGCCTGCTTCTCGGCAACGGCGACGATCCCAACCTCTCCTCGCTGCTGAATGTCACGCATTGCCCGGTCAAGCGGTTCGGCCTGGGCGAGGGCAACGCCGTCGGAGCGTTCAACATCCGTTACGGCCCGACGGCGACGGAGTTTGAAATTCCGAGCTTCAAGTTTCACCTGAACATGGTTGGCGAACTGAACGTGCGGAATGCGATGGCGGTCATCGCGTGCGCCAAGCATTGCGGGCTGAAAAATCATCAGATCCAGTCCGCGTTCGACACGTTCAAAGGCATCAAACGCCGCATGGAAGTGCGCGGCATCGCCGGCGGGGTGACCGTGGTGGACGATTTTGGGCATCATCCGACGGCGATTCGCGAGACGCTGAAGGCGCTGCGCCTGAAATATCCGCGCGAAACAATCTGGGCTGTCTTCGAGCCGCGCAGCAACACGACCCGGCGGAACGTTTTTCAGAAGGAACTGGTGGCCGCCTTCGCTGATGCCGATGCGGTGGTGGTGGCCGAGGTGGCGCGGCTGGAGCAATTGGCCGCCGACGAGCGGCTCGATCCGCAAAAGCTGATGCAAGATTTGAAAACGTCGGGCAAAAACGCGGCGTATCTGCCCGACGTGGATTCCATCGTCGCGCACGTCTCAAAAAATGTTCAAGGCGGCGACATCGTCTGCGTATTCAGCAACGGCGGGTTTGGCGGGATACACGGGAAATTGCTGGAGCGATTGGCCAGACCCTGATAAAAGAGGGATCAAGTTTTATGAAGCGATTGGTGAGCGTATTGGTGGGAGTACTGTTGATTGTGACCGGAGCCGCCGGGAATGGCGGACTGGCGAGGGTGGCCGCAGGAGCGGCTGCCAAGGCGGAGGCGGACCGCTCGAACCAGCCTCTTCCCCTGAAGGTGGTTGGGAATCGAATTCTCAACAGCAGGAACGAATCCGTCATCTTGCGCGGTGTGAACTGTCCCGGCCTCGAATGGTCGAGCGACGGCCAGGGGCACATTCTCCAAAACGTGAATACGGCCATTCGGGATTGGCACGCGAACATTATTCGTTTGCCGCTGGCGCAAGACCGCTGGTTTGGGAAAACGCGCGACCAGCAGGACCGGGGTCTGGCCTATCGCGCGTTGGTGAAGGAGATCGTCGAGACGTGCGCTGCGCAGTCCTGTTACATCATTTTGGACCTGCATTGGTCGGATTGCGGCGAGTGGGGTGCCACTATCGGACAGCATTCCATGCCGGATCGGAACAGCGTGACGTTTTGGACGGATTGCGCCTCCGACTTCAAGAATCAGCCCGCGGTGATCTTCGACCTCTACAACGAGCCGCACAACGTCCCGTGGAATGTCTGGCTCAATGGTGGAACGATCACGGACCGGCCCAACACGCGAAGCGGGGGGCCACCGAAAACCTTTGAGGCGGTCGGGATGCAAAAGCTCCTGGATACGGTGCGCGCTACGGGCGCAAAGAACGTCGTTATCGCAGGTGGCCTGAATTGGGCGTATGACTTTTCCGGCATTCTGGAAGGCATCCAGCTTTTTGATCGTGAAGGAAACGGCGTGATTTATGCCAATCACGCCTACGACAACAAGGGCGAAAGCGTCGATGCCTGGATCGCCGAAATGGAGAAAGCGACTGCGGCATTTCCCGTGATCGTCAGCGAAGTTGGCGGTTCAGGCGGCCCGCACCGCAGGTTGGGCAGAGGCGGTGGCAGCGCCAGGACCACGGGTGACGATTGGCTCCTGCACGTTATGCAAGCCCTTCAGGACCACAACTGGTCGTGGACCGCCTGGAGCTTTCACACTTCCGCCCGTCCAACGCTGATTTCAGACTGGACCTATAAGCCCACGCCGGATTTCGGCGTTTTCGTCAAGCAGGCGCTTGCGGGCACTCTGCCGCGGTACACGCCGCCGGCGCCGACCGAACCTCGGCGGACGGCTTCGGAAAATCCGACGAACACAACCCAGGCTCCACAGGGGCCGGCCCCAGCGGCCAGGTGAACCTGAAGGCCTGCTTTTGCTGTGTTCTTGAAAACTGCGACGCCGACGTCCATGCTGTCGCTTGTGAATTGTGCCGGCTCAGTCTGGGTTCATGGCAAACCGGGATGGTCGGCACAGGAAAGATGATAAATGGCATACCGAGCCTGGTTTCAATGCATCAACCCGGAGTGCGGGGAGACTTACCCGCTCAACTCGATCGTGTACCAATGCAAGCGCTGCAATTCACTGCTCGAAGTGCAGCACGACCTGAAGGCCTTGTCACGCCGCAACGCCCGGAGCTGGAAGACGCTGTTCGAGAAACGCTACAAAAGCAACGAGTGGCCGGTCGGCTCGGGTGTCTGGGGCAAAAAGGAATGGATCCTGCCGCAGATCGCCGACGGCAACATTGTTTCGCTGTACGAAGGCGGCACCAATCTTTTCTGGGCCGAGCGCTTTGGAAAGGTGATCGGGTTGAACGAACTCTGGGTCAAGCTGTGCGGCAATACGCACAGCGGCTCGTTCAAGGACCTCGGCATGACCGTCCTCGTCTCGCAGGTCAAACAAATGATTTCGGAAGGCGCGCCAATCAAGGCGGTCGTGTGCGCCTCCACGGGCGACACTTCGGCCGCGCTGGCGACCTATTGCGCCGCGGCAGGGATCCAATCCATCGTCCTTCTCCCGCGCGGCAAGGTTTCCATCGCCCAACTCGTCCAGCCGATCTCCAACGGCGCGCTGGTGTTGTATCTCGACACGGATTTCGACGGCTGCATGAAGCTGGTCCAGGAGATCACCCGGGACGAAACGCTGTACCTGGCCAATTCCATGAACTCGCTGCGGGTCGAGGGCCAGAAAACGGTCGGCATCGAAATCGTCCAGCAGTTTGATTGGGAAGCGCCGGACGTGATCGTCATTCCCGGCGGCAACCTTGGCAACGTGTCGGCGCTGGGCAAGGGGTTGATGATGATGAAGGATCTCGGCTTGATCACAAAGCTGCCGCGGATCGTGGTGGCTCAAGCCGAACGGGCGAACCCGCTGTACCGGTCCTATTTGACAAACTTCGAAACGTTCAAGCCGATCCAGGCGCAGAAAACGCTGGCCAGCGCGATCCAGATCGGCAATCCCGTGAGCATCGAGAAGGCCATCCGCACGTTGAAACAGTTCAACGGCATCGTCGAGCAGGCCACCGAGGAGGAGCTGGCCGACGCCGCCGCGCTGGGCGATCGCACGGGGATGTTCAATTGCCCGCACACGGGCGTGGCGATGGCGGCTTTGATCAAGCTGCTCAAGGCCGGCAAAATCGACAAGGCCGAACGCGTGGTCGTCATCTCGACGGCGCACGGCCTGAAGTTTGTCGAGATGAAGGTCCAGTATCACCAGCGCAAACTCGGATTTCCGAGCCGTCATGCGAATCAACCCATCGAACTGCCCGCGCAGCTCGACGCGGTGAAGGCGGCGCTGCGGAAGGCGCTCGCGGCGAGGAAACAGTTCAATGTTTGAAGAGCGGCGTTTCAAGGCTTTGCGGCGGCCAACCCCTGCAGGAGCGCAACCATGCTGAATCAATACTCGCTCCCGCCATTCTTTGGCGCCGGCTGTCCGGCTTCCAACGATCCCCAATGCTTTTTTTATGGCCAAATCTAAACGTCTCATGACCCACAAATGGAGGCCGGCCACACTGGCGATTCATGGCCCGGTCAAACGTCGCAAGGCCCACCACGCGGTGTCCACGCCGATCGTCCACACCTCGAACTACAGCTTTGAATCCACCTCCGAAGTGTACGAGTTCATGAAGGCCAAAGCCGAGGGCCGCATCATCCGCGAGCATGAATACGGACGCTATTTCAATCCCACCCAGCAGGAGGCGGAACGCAAGCTGGCCGCCATCGAAGGCGCCGAGCGCGCGATCCTGTTCTCGAGCGGCATGAGCGCGGTCATCCTGGCGCTGATGGCCTGCATGAAGAAGGACGGTCACATCATTTTCACCGGCGATTGCTACCGTCAAACCCGCGACTTTGCGACCAACCTGCTCCCCCGCTTCAGCGTCGAGACCAGCCTCGTCGAACCGAACGCCCTCGCTATCGAGAAGGCCATCCGCCCGAACACCAACATCATCTTCACCGAGTCGCCGACGAATCCCTACCTCCGCGTCCTGGACATTCCCGCGATTGTGAAAGTGGCCCGGCGCCGCAAAATCCTCACGATGATCGATGCCACGCTGGCCACGCCGTTCAATCTCCGTCCGCTGGATTCGGGCGTGGACATCGTCCTCCATTCCGCGACGAAGTACCTGGGCGGCCACAATGATTTGCTCGCCGGCGTCGCGCTGGGCCGCCACGCGCTGCTGGAAGACCTCGGCAAGCTGCAGCGCATGATTGGAGCGACGCCCGGGCCGCTCACGTGCTTCCTCCTCGAACGCGGTCTCAAGACCTTCGGCCTCCGGATGGAACACCACAACCAGGCCGGGCTCAAGGTCGCGCGCTTCCTCGAATCCCATCCCAAGGCGGTGAAGGTCTGGTATCCGGGGCTGAAGTCCCACCCCGACCACCGCATCGCGCGGGCGCAGATGCGCGGGTTTGGCAGTGTGATCAGCTTCCTGGTAAAAGGGAACGACAAGGCCACGCGCCGGTTCATTGACTCGCTCGCCCTGTTCCTCATCACCCCAAGCCTGGGTGGATCGGAAAGTTTGGTGACGCAAATGTCCATGATGTCCTTCTTCGACTATTCGGTCGAGGCCAGAGAATCCATTGGAATTGTGGACAACCTCGTGCGCATCGCTCTCGGCCTCGAAGACGTCGATGACCTGATCGCGGACCTGAACCAGGCGCTGGATCGGGTTTGAACCGCGCGCGGCGCGCGGGTGCGGTTCCGGGAAATCCTACAATCCCAAAAATGGGGGCGCATGGGGACAATAAACCGGTGTGAAAGGAACGCCGGCTTCAGCCGGCAGCAGCAAGCAGCAGCAGGGTTGGGGACTGGCGCCGCCGCATGAATGCGGCGTTCCGCTCTGCGGTTCAAGGAGCGTTTCTTGTTCTTTTCGGACCTGCTCACCGCCCATGAACCTGATAGGGACGCGCCGCGCGCGTCCAGGTCCCGCCGTGGCGAGATCGGCCCTACCGAGTTCGTGGGAAAGGGGTCAGCGGCCGGGACTGGCCTCCACCGGCGGGGCGTTCGTCTCTTCCGCCCGTTTTTGTTTCTCGACGAGGTTGCGCGACAGCCGGTCCTTCAACTCCGCGTACATCCGGTTCGTGACGGCCTCCAGGTGCGCCCGGGCCTCGGCGAAACGGCCGGAGTTTAATTTGAATCGGGCGAGGTGGATGTAAACGCCTTCCCTCTCGACGTCGTCATGGGCGGCGCTCAACGCATTGGTCCAGGCCCGGAGGGCATCTTCGGTGCGCGTGGGGCGGATGAGGTAATAGGTTTGCGCCAGGTCGGTGGCGAGCGGGAAATTACCCGGG
Source organism: Limisphaerales bacterium (assembly GCA_003159675.1). Taxonomy (GTDB): domain Bacteria; phylum Verrucomicrobiota; class Verrucomicrobiia; order Limisphaerales; family BOG-1460; genus BOG-1460. The sequence goes on along the minus strand of PLQC01000035.1, from coordinate 16,582 downwards.
TCCAGCTTCAGCGCTGTCGCATACAGGGCCAGGGCTTTGTTAAACACCTCCTGCTCGTCGATGCGATAGTATTCGCGGGCATCCTTGCGGAACAGGGAGACGGTGGTGGCGAAATTCTGGTAGTACACCGGCTCGGTTGGGTTCAAGGCGATGGCTTTCTCGTAATATTCGAATGCCTTTGTGAGTTCGCCGTCGTGGCCGTAGAAGTTGGCCAGGTTGTTCCAGATGGCGGGATCCTCCGGGTCGAGCTGGCGCGCCTTTTCCAGTTGCGCCGCCTGGCCGTCTTCATCGCCCATATCATTGAGGAAACTCGCATAAGCAACGCGCGCGTCCGCGTTGGTCGGGTATCGCAGGATCAAGTCCTCGTACCCCTTGCGGACGGGCTCGAAGCGCGTGAGGATCCGCCGATTCAACTCATTGCCCGGCGCGCCGGCGCCCGCGGCGGCGAATTTCTGGTTTTCCCGGATCCACTCGTCCACCTCCACCTGGGCGGCATCGTCCTCCTCCATGAGCTTCTTGAGCTCCCTTTCGACGGGATCATTCGTGGCGGCGACGTTGATGGAGATGCCGGTGGTGGTGGCGACGAGGTTGCTGACCGCCGCGGGCTGGTTGGTGGCGACGAGCGCGCCCAACAATCCGATGAGAAGACTGCTCACGGCGGGGAGCTAGAACGGCCAGTTGAATCCCGCGGAAATGTAGGCGGCGCCTCTCAGGTCCAGCCGGCCCTGGCGGCCCTGGCCGCTGAGGGTCGCAGTTCCCATGGGCATGTATTGTCCGCCCAAGTAGATATCTCCGTTTTTCATCACGTGGTACATCACGGTTGCATTCGCGTACCAACCATAAACCAGATCGGTTCCGTTTACCTGGCCTTTGTTCTCCGCAACCGTGCTGGTCTGGATAAACTCGTCAAACTTGAGGTCTCCCGACACCAGCCCGAGGGCGGGACCGGCGCCGACCGACATCCCCACATACCGGCTGAAATCCCAATAGACGGACGGTCCGAGGCGGAAGGTGTACAGCATCACGTCGAGGGATTGGGAGCCGGTGAGGGTGGCGTTCGGATTGGCGGCGGAGTTGCCTTGTGTTGGCGTGCTGAAGATGCCCGGGCCCGGGTTAGGGGTGCCCTTATAGCCCGGAGGCAGCAGGCCATTCGCCAACAGCACGGACGTGTCGGGTCCAGTGTTGAAAGAGAACGTTGACTGGTTGGCATTTCCCAACTCGGATTCGTTGACGGACAGGTTAATGGGCAACAACCCAAATCCAAAATCCCATCCGATCCGCGCGCGGCCCCAGTACCATAGATTTCCACCATACGCCAGATCGAAGCCGGGCAAGGGCGGAGCGTTCTTGTTTTCGCCCGCGCTGCCGTATAGGGAAAAAGAAGTGGTCCGATGCATCAACAGCGTCTGGCCGCTGACCTGGGTGCTGTTGTTATAACCCCAATTGGACGTGACATCGTCTGCGCTGCCGGGCGGCGGCGGATGGACGTAACCATCATCATAAACTCCCGCCGCGTGGTTGATGGGTATATTCCCAACTGTCGAAAAGTCCGCTTTGATGTTGAACCCGACCATCGGTCCGATCCGAAAATGACTCGCCCAATCGGGGTCGTACTGACCCTGGGCCGAGCACGCTGCCACAACGAACCCGGCCATGCAGAAAAGCCATCGCCAGGGGGCGGATTTGTGCAGCAAAATTCTTACCATGGAAAGTGGTGTTCGGTCACGGTTAGGGATTGAGTATTACACGATAAAAACGCATGAGGGTATTGGTTGGGGGGCTCACAGTTGTGGGCGGCCCGTAATCAATCCAAAGCGTGCGATTCGCATAGGCCGGCACTACGGGTTGAGCTGCAACGCCGTTTGAGAGGGCAAGGTTGTCGCTGTAAACCACGGTGTACGTCCTGTTCGAGATGGAAGGGAAACTGAGAATGACACTGCCAGGCAGTGAAGTGCCGGAAGGCAGTTGCAGGCTCAGATTGCTGACAGCTGCGCCCACAGTCGGGGGCGCCAGGTTAAATGCCGGTACTCCATACGCCTGCAGGGATGCAGTCACAGAACGGTGGGTTGGGACGTAATACTGCATCAGGAGTTGAACGGTCTGATTCGTATCGAGCGGAGCGCCGTACACCACAAAAGGTTTGCCATTGTTCGTGCCGACGGCGTTGTACAACTGGTTTGTCAGACCCGCCACGACGACGCGCGCGGAGTCCACGGAGGCCGGGCCCGCGTTTGACAGCACGAGCCACTGTTCCATTAATCCGTCCAGCATATCGAGACGTTGCGTGGTGAGAATGGAGATCACCAGATTAGTGGAGAGGTAACCTCCAACATCGAAGTTGGTGCTGGCCGTGTTGTTGGCGGGGTTGGGGTCCGTGATGTTCGCCGAGTTGATCGTCGCGGAGAAGGACCACGTCCCGGCGTTCGTGGGTTGAACGCGGAGAGAGAAGTTTTCAAACGCGCCGGCCGGGAGGGTGCCAAGATTGAACAGCACGCTGCTGCCGGAGGTGGTGTAGGTCTGGCTCGACGGCAGGACGCTAATGAACCGGACGCTGGGCGGCAGGGTGTTGGTGAGAAACACGCCGGAGGCGTCGCTCGGCCCCAGGTTGCTCACCGTCACCCCGTAAGCAACGAAGTCATTGGTGATGACAGCCTGCGCGGGGCCGGTCATCGAGACGGCCAGATCCGTCTGCGCCAGGGGGGCGTTGGTGACCTGGGTGATCATGTTCGTGGCCAGAACGTTCAGGGACACCTCCGGCACGATAACGCTGATCGCATTGGTGATGAAACCGGCAGTCGTGGACTGCACCGTGACCGTTAATTGGACGAAGCTGCCAAAAACGGTCGGGTCGATGTCGAAGATGGCGGTGGTGGAGTTTGTAAGATAGACGCCGCTCGCAGGGGAGGCGCTCACGAGTTGGACCGGGCCGGACAGGGCGTTTGTGACGAAGGCAAGCAAGCCCGTCCCATTGGTGAGGGAGATCGTGTAGGTCAGCGAACCGTTGGTCCCGATGGTATTGGCGGAAGCGGCCGCTGAAAAGCTGAAGCTCTGCGCGTCCGCTCCAGGGGAGACGGTGACCAACCCGAGCGCAAGAAATGCAATCAATCGAAAGCCGGGGGCAACCTTCATGTTCGGTAACGTTTGCTGTTTAGTTCCGGTCGCATTATTTGCGGCCGCTGCGTCGATGTCCAGAGCAGAGTTCGGTTTGGGTGGCGATTGGGTGTGAGGGGCAACACGCATGCCGGACCGCGGCTGTGGCGANNCAAGCCATTTCACACCCGGTAACAAGCTCCCGGGCGCCATCGACCTGATTACCCTTTGCGGCTGATGCTTCGCATACCGCCGCGCTCCTGAGGTTCACATTCAATCGTCCCCCTTCGATTTGTGTGGTCCCAATCGGAGGCCCGGATTAATTTTGACCCTCCGCGCAACTTTCCCTAATTTTGCGTGTATCTAACAAACAAAGACCGACGGTCGGAATCGTAATTGAATGGCGTTCGTATCGCTCAAAGAGTTCTTTGCCCGCATGGGACTGGTGACTTCCGCACAGTTCGACGAGCACAACAAAGCCTGGCGCGTGGCGGTGGAAAACGGCTCGCAAGAGTCGTTGCTGGTGTTTATTTGCCGCGAGCGGGGCATCGCCGAGGATGTGTTCCTGCAGAAACTTGCTCAGGCGCTCAATTGGCCTTATCTCGAACTGCCAAAGCTGGAGATTCCCGCCCTGGCGAGGACCCGGATTTCCACGAAGGTGGCGTTCCAGCATTCCGTGCTTCCCACGAATGTGTCCGACGGCACGGTGCAGGTCGCGGTGAGCAATCCGTTCGACACCGCCATGCTCAATGCCGTCCGGTTCGACGCTCGCGGGCCGGTGCAGTTTGCGCTTTCCCCCAGGGTTGAAATCGAAAAGGCGCTGAAAAAATACTACGGCGTGGGCGCCGAGACGCTCGACGAAATGGGCACGGGCGACGAGGAGCCGCTCGAGCTGCTGATCGGCGACAAGGAGATCACCGAGGGCGAACAGGAGGCGAGCGTCATCAAGTTCGTCAACCAGGTCATCTGGGAGGCATACAAGGACCGCGCCACCGACATCCATCTGGAGCCGCAGGAAGACGAGTTGCGCATCCGCTACCGCATCGACGGCATCCTGCACCAGACGCCGATGCCCCCACAGCTCAAGCGATTCCAGGCTGCGATCATTTCCCGCATCAAAGTCATGAGCGGGATGAACATCTCCGAGAAGCGCCTGCCCCAGGACGGGCGCATCAACGTCCGCATCAAGGGTGAGGAGATCGACATTCGTGTTTCCACCGTGCCGACGGTTTACGGGGAGAGTGTTTCGCTGCGCCTGCTTTCGCGCGGCAAGATTTTCCTCAGCCTCGACAAGCTGGGATTTTCGCCACGGGACGAAAAGGCGATCCGCGAGCTCATCATCAAACCCCACGGCATCCTGCTCGTCACCGGCCCGACCGGTTCCGGCAAGTCCACCTCGCTTTATGCGATGCTGAGCACGATCAACTCGGTGCACAAGCGCATCATCACCATCGAGGAGCCCGTCGAATACGAACTCAAGGGCATCAATCAAATCTCGGTGCGGCCGGAGATCGGGCTGACCTTCGCGATGGGGCTGCGGCACATTTTGCGCCAGGATCCGAACGTGATCATGGTGGGTGAAATTCGCGATCTGGAAACGGCTGAAATCGCCATTCGCGCCGCGCTGACGGGCCATCTGGTCTTCAGCACGCTCCACACAAACGACGCGCCGAGCGCCTTCACACGTCTGATTGACATGGGCATCGAGCCGTTCCTCGTGGCTTCGTCCGTCGAGGCCGTCATGGCCCAGCGCCTCGTGCGCACGATCTGTCCGATCTGCAGGACGGAGCAAAAAGTCGAGCGCAGCTACCTGAAGAAGATCGGCTTTCCCGAGGAGGAAATCGACACGACGAAATTCATGCGGGGCACCGGGTGCGGGGAGTGCCGCCAGTTGGGCTACCAGGGGCGGCTGGCGATTTACGAGCTGCTGCTCCTGAACGAGGCGTTGCGCCCGCTGATTCTGGGCCGCGCCGCCGCCACCACTATCGCGCAAAAAGCGATGGAGCAGGGGATGCGCACGCTGCGCACGGACGGATGGAACAAGGTCAAGGGCGGCATCACGACGATCGAAGAGGTGTTGCGGGTCACGCAAATCGAGGAACACCTGGACGCGTTGGTGGGGGACAAGGCCGCCGTGGCCGCCAAACGATAATGTCGAGAGTCATGGACCATTGGATCCAATGCGGAACGCGGAATGAAGGACACCGAACCGGCGAGGTGACGCCGTTCATTCCTCCCGCCTCATCCCGCCTTTTCTGATATGGCGCGCTGGCATTCCTGCAATGTGCTCCAGGTGGGCGAGGATTCGCGCCATCTCTGGCAATTCGACGCGCAGTCGTTCGTGTTGAGCCGGGAAGAGGTCGTCCGAACCGGCGAACCGTTGCCGGCCATGATGGTCGGCAAGAGTTGGAGTTCGCTCTGGCGAAACAAATTGAACGTGGCCTGGCTGCCGCCCGAAAACGTCTTCATCCGCGTGGCCCACTTTCCACCGAGCAGCCCCGAGGAGACCCGCGCGATGGTCGAATTGCAATTGGAGAAGCTTTCGCCCATCCCCGTCACCCAGGCGGTCTGGACCATGCACCTGCTCCCGCATTCCGCCGCCGGTCCGGGCGGCGGCGAAGCCGAAGCGAGCCCCATGCAGACCGTGGTCGTCACCATCGCCGCTCGAAGCGCGGTCGAGGAATTCCTCGGGCGCCTCGAAGGGCAGCGGTATATGGCCGATCGCCTGGAGGTGCCGGTGCTGGATCAATTGCACTCGACGACGGTGAAGGGGGATGGAGCCTGGATTTATCCCAGGCCCGGCGCGTCGAACACCGCGTTCGTGGCGTGGTGGTACGGCGGCTTGCTGCAGAACCTGGATCTGCTGGCATCCCCCGCGGGTCCCGGCCGCGCCGCCGGGTTGAAGGATCAACTGATGCAAATGGCCTGGGCCGGCGAACTCGAAGGCTGGCTCACATCGCCTCCCTCCTGGCATCTGGTCGCCAATCCCGTCACCGCGAAGGAATGGGAGCCGGCGCTGCTCGAGGGCTTGGAAGAGTCGATCGCGGTTGTCGCTCCTTTGTCCGATGCCGAACTGGCGGCATTGACTGCCCGACGGGGCGCGGAGGCCGATTCGGCCGACAATCTGCTGCCCGCCGAGTTTGCGGCGGGTTACCACCAGAAGTATGTGGACCGGCTTTGGATGACCGGGTTGGGGGCGACGCTCGTTCTTTATATAATCGGGTGTGTGATTTACTTCATTGCGGTCGGATTCCTGAGTTATCAGACTACCGGCGTGGAAAAGCAGGTGGTTGATCGCAGCCAGTCCTACACGAATGCCCTTCAGATCAAGGCGCGCTACGCCGTACTCAAGGATCGGCAGGATCTCAAGTATGCGGCGCTGGATTGCTGGGAGGCGATTGCGGAAGCCATGCCCGAAGGCCTGACGCTGGATGCGCTGAATTTCAGCGATGGTCGGACGATCACGCTCAGCGGGACGGCGTCGGCCAATGAAGTGACCGGGGTCATTGATTTCAGCGGCAAGCTGCGCAAGGCGACGGCGCAGCGCCTGCCGCTGTTCAATTCCAGCGGTGGCGATGCCCTTCAGACCCACGTGAATGGAGGACTTGGGACGCTGAATTGGAGTTTCGGGCTGCAACTCCAGCGGGGAGAAATGCCATGAACGAGTATTTCTCCCGCCTGAACCCTTCCGAGCGCCGCTTCGTCGTCGTCGTCGCCCTCTTGCTCTTTATCGTCGTCAACCTCTTCTGGGTGTGGCCGCATTTCTCGGATTGGGGAGACCTGAAAGGCCGCCTCGATGGCGCGCGCCTGAAGCTGGCAAATTATGAGGCTGCGATCCAGCAGTCGGATCGGATCAAACCCGAGTTGAGCAAGATGGAAAGTGAGGGGATGTCCGTGCCGGCGGAGGACCAGTCGCTTGAATTCATGCGGACGATCCAGTCCCAGGCGGGGCAATCCGGTGTTGGGATCACCGGGTACGGGCACCAGACCTCGCGGACGAACGACCAGTTTTTCGCCGAACAGACTCAGACCATTTCCGGAGTCGCCACCGAAAAGCAGCTTGTGGCCTTTTTGTACGAACTCGGTTCGGGAACTTCCCTGGTTCGCGTCCGGTCGTTGTCCGTGCACCCCGACCAGAACCGGCAGCAATTGAACATCAACGTCACGCTCGTGGCCAGCTACCAGAGCTACCAGAGGAATCCCAAAACGCAGGCCACCGCCCCCGCCAGGAAAGCGCCGCCGGCCAAGACGGCGGCGCCACTGCCCAACCCATCGAGTTTGAACCAACCCAAGCCGAAAAAACCATGAAAAGAATTTTACCCCTGATCCTGTCGCTCTTTCTGGCTTCCTGCGCCCAACCCCCGCCCCATAATTTCGCGCCGTATCGATCCGAAACCCGGCCCCGCCCGGCGTCCCCGGTCCCGGCCCAGACGGCGACGGCGCAGAATGCGACGGCGCCCGCCGGACCGGGCGCTGCCGCCTCGATCCTGGCGGCGACTCTGCCCGCCGTTCCTGCGCCGCCGACTTCATTAAAGTCGCAGGGCCGACCGCCGTCGATTCTCGCGGCGACGAACGTCCTGGCAGGAGCTGCGACGATGGAGACGAACGAGCCCTCCGGCGCGGGTCGAACCGTCGAAGAATTGATCCCCGCCGGGACCATTAATTTCCCCGCCACCGACCTGAACCAGGTCCTCCAGATTTATTCGGAACTCGTGAACCGAACGGTATTGCGGCCCGCCAATCTCCCGGCGCCGCTGATCACGCTGAAGACGCAGACGCCTCTGTCGAAGAAGGAGGCTATCGAGGCGTTCGACGCCGTGCTCGAGATGAACGGCATCACCATGATCAACATTGGAGACAAGTTTGTGAAGGCCGTGCCCACCACCCAGGCCAACCAGGAAGGCGCCCCCTTCAATAAACTGGATGCCGCGCAACTGCCTGAGGTCGGCCAGTACGTCACCCACGTCGTCCAGTTGAAATATGTCAAGCCGAGCGAAATGGTGCCGGTGCTTCAGCCCTTCGCCAAACTTCAGGGATCGATCCTGCCGATTGACACCAGCCAAATCCTCGTCCTGCGCGACTACTCCGAAAACATCAAGCGGATGCTGGAGATGATCAAGGAGATCGACGTTGTAGTGCCATTGGAATTCGTCTCCGAGGTCATTCCGATCAAGTATGCGAAGGCGTCCGACATCTCCGAGGCGTTGAACAGTCTGGGCGGCGGGGGCGGCAGCACGAGCATCGGCCGCAGCAGCAGCACCGGTGGCGCCGGGCGTTCCGGGGGGGCGATGTCGCGTCCGGGTTCACCGGGCTACGCGACGGGTGGCGCGGGCGTGAACTCGCAAATGGGTGCGCAGGGAACGACCACCACGCCGGGCGCCGCCGGCCAGACGGCGGCCCCAGGCAGCAGTTTCACCGATCGATTGCGCAATATTATCAAGGGCGCCTCAGGTTCGGGCGCGGGCGACCTGCAAATCATCGGGCAGAACAAGATTATCGCCGATGAACGCAGCAATTCGCTGTTGGTTTTCGCCAGCCGCCAGGACATGGACATGATCAAGAGCATCGTGGCAAAACTGGACGTCGTCCTGGCCCAGGTGCTCATCCGAACGGTCATTCTGGATGTCCAGTTGAACAACGGATGGAATTACAGCCTCAGCGCTGGCCAGGACCCGAGGACGACTGGCGCTTACACCGTGGGCGGCACCGCCAATTCGTCGGATGTCGCCGGGAATACGCCGCTGAACACGTTAGCCCAGTTTTTCAGCGGCGTCGCCGCCACCAACCTGACGACTGCCCTGCCGACTTCGCAGGGTTTGGGCTATTTTGGGCGCTACAAGGGAGGCGTCGATATTGCTTTACAGGCGGCCGCCAGCGACTCGCGCATCAATGTGGTTCAAACACCCCAGATTCTGACCACCCACGCCACACCCGGCTCGATTTTCGTAGGCAGCACCGTTCCTTACATCACCAGCAGTTATTATGGCGGCTACGGCGGTTCGCCGAGTTCCTCCTACCAGCAGTTGCAGGTCGGCGTCGGATTGACGGTCACACCCTACATCAATCAGGACGGGCTCGTGGTGATGGAGATCAACGAAACCATCGATGAAATCAGCGGTTCCATCGCCATCGCAAACGTCGGCAACGTTCCGACAACCACCAGCCGTCAAATCTCGGCCGAAGTCGCCGTCCGCGACGGGGAAAGCATCGTGTTGGGTGGATTCGTGCGCAACTCGGACAACAAGTCGAGCTCGGGCATTCCGATTCTGAGAGATATCCCGATCCTGGGCGCCCTGTTCGACAGCAAATCGGACACCAAGCAGCGCGAGGAACTGCTGGTTTTGATGGAGCCCAAAGTGTTGAGGACTCCGGACATTGCGGCGCTTGAGGCTACGAATGAGAGAAAGGGCATGCCGGGCGTACGAAATGCGGAAGCGGAAATAAAGCGGGACGAGAAAAAAGCCATGGAACTGCAGGACAAAGACGAGCGCCACTGGAAAGCGTTGGATGCCAAGGAGAATAACAAGCTCGACTCCGAGCCGCAGTCTTCGACTCCGTCGCCCTAGAGCAATTCCCGGCGTGTATCAAGGCCCGGCTTGCGGCGGTGGGTTGGGGGGCTGAGGTCCCGGATACCCTGGAATGGTGCGGGACCCCGCCCCGCCTGGCAGGGGCGTCATCCGAAGTGTTCGCGTGGGAATCCTCTTCATGTCGCCGCCCTGAGGCCGGGGTTCGGGATTCTGCCCCGTTGGCGTCCGGTTTGGCAGCTTGGGCCCGGATGCCTGCGGCGAAATCGGAGTGTTCGAAGGCTTCACGCCGTCTTCGGCCAAATCCAGCGTCTGAAGCGTGCCGTGGTTGTTGAATTTGGCGACACCGGCTGTATCGTTGATCTCCAACACTTCGACGTCTCCGTCCCGCTGGCCTTCACTGAGGATGTAGAATTCCTCCTTTGCGGGCGCCGGCGGTCTGGGCGGCAATTGGACTTTGAAGAGCACCCGCTTGTTGCCGAGAATCGTGGTGAAGCCGGTCAGCGTGATCTTGGGCGGGGACAGGGTCGGGGGGACCAACGACGCAGGGTCCACCGGCGGCTTCAGGTCAAACACATTGCGGTCCACAATTCCCTGATACGGATTTTCCGGTGCGCCGGCGCTGAGCACCTGTGTTCCCATGCCCAGGAGCACGCTGACCCCAATGCGAACCATCGCTCTTCCACCCGGCATCATAGCAGGAATATAGCAAACATCACTCCAAACACCATGGCGAAGTTTTGGTTGCGACGCGACCCCTCTGCGCAACGGGGCGCCGCGACCGGGTGATGGAAAGAGCGGCCGTGGTCGGACAGAAAAGCGACGACCCAAATCAACGGGCGGTCAACGGGCGGTCAATAGGCGGTCAATAGGCGGCCTGCGCCCCCTTGATCGAGCGCTTTCGCATCCAGGGCATCAAACCGCGCAACCGCGCCCCGACTTTTTCTATCGAATGATTTTCACCCCTCTTGAGCAGCGCGTGGTACTTCCGGTATCCGCCTTTGTACTCGGCGATCCAGCCCCGAGCGAATTTGCCCGATCGAATATCTTTCAACGCCGCCTTCATCCGCCTTTTCACGCTCGCGTCGATGATTTTGGGTCCCACGCTGACGTCGCCCCACTTGGCGGTCTCGGAAATTGAAAAGCGCATGCCGCTGATGCCGGATTCGTTCATCAAATCCACGATCAGCTTCAGTTCGTGGAGGCATTCGAAATAAGCCATCTCGGGCTGGTAACCGGCTTCGACGAGGGTTTCATAGCCCGCCTGCACCAGCGCCGAGAGGCCCCCGCACAGGACGGTTTGCTCGCCGAACAGGTCGGTCTCTGTTTCCTCCCGGAAACTCGTTTCAATCACCCCGGCACGGGTCGCTCCAATGCCTTTGGCCCACGCCAGCGCCACTTTCTTCGCACGACCGCTCGGATTCTGGTACACGCCGATCAACGCCGGCACGCCTTTGCCCTCGACGTACTGCCGGCGCACGATGTGGCCGGGCCCCTTCGGCGCCACCAGGATGACGTCCACGTTCTTCGGCGCGATGACGGTCTTGAAATGGATCGCAAAGCCATGCGAGAATAGCAGTGTCTTGCCCGGAGTCAGGTTCGGCGCAATGTCCTCCTCGTAAACCCGCGCCTGTTTCGTGTCCGGCACGGCGACAAAAATGACGTCGGCACTTTTCACCGCCTCCGCCGTCCGGACCACTTTGAATCCCTTTTCCTTCGCGGCGGGGATGGACTTGCTGCCTTCGTACAGGCCAACGATGACATTGAGTCCGCTGTCCTTGAGGTTGAGCGCGTGGGCGTGGCCCTGGGATCCGAAGCCGAGCACCGCCAGTGTTTTGCCTTTGAGGACACCTAAATCCGCGTCTTTATCCGAGTAAACTTTTGCAGGCATTGATAGTTCCAATATGTTGGTTTCAGCGTCCGCCTTCCCCGCTTCCGGGCAGGCCGGCATCGCGACCGGGCGCGCCGCGCGGTGAAGACGAATTCGAGCCGAGTGTGAAGTCTTTGCGACCGGCGCGCAAGAAAGTCTTTCCGCTGCAGCTCAGGCTTCTGTCTGCACGCGCGCCAGGGCGACTTTGCCTGTGCGCGTCAGATTGGCGATGCGGAAGGGCTTCATCAACTCGATGAATTTCTCCACCTTATCCTCGGTCCCGGTGATCTCGATCATCAGGCTTTTCGGCTGCACATCGACGATTTTGCCGCGGAAAATGTCGCTGATCTGCATCACCTCGGCCCGGCTCTTCGAGTCCACGGTGACCTTCACCAGAACCAGTTCGCGGTCCACATACTCGCCTTCTTGGAAGTCGTGGACCTTGATGACATCGGGCAGTTTGTTGAGCTGTTTGACGATTTGCTCCATCGTGGCTTCGTCACCGTGCGTGACAATTGTCATGCGCGAGGCGGTCGCATCCTGCGTCGGCGCGACGTTGAGCGTGTCGATGTTGTAACCGCGGCCGCTGAACAGCCCGGCCACGCGGGTCAGCACACCGAACTTGTTTTCCACCAGAACCGAAATTGTATGTCGCATAAATCCCCGCCGAGGAGGGGAGGTGGAAGCTAGCAACCTGCCTCGCGGCGGTCAATTTGCGATTTTTGATTACGGATTCGCAATACGGCGACATCCCGCCGCATGAGTCGCAACCCGGCAACTCAAAAAAACGGATTGTGCTGCTTCTCTTCCGCAACGGTTGACACCGGTCCATGCCCGGGACAAAGCAGGGTGTCGGCGGGCAGGGAAAGGATCTGCTCGCGGATCTTTTGTTTTGCCAATTCCCCATGCTGCGGCGCGCCGCCCATCGATCCCGCGAAAATCGCGTCGCCCACAATCGCCACGTGCGGCGCGTCCTCGGGCCAGTTGCCAACGAGATAGGTCACGCCGTCTTCGGCATGGCCGGGGGTGTCCCGGTTCGTGATGCGCAGGCTGCCCAAATGGATGCAATCGTTGCGGCGGTTCCGATGTTGCGGCGGGGCGCTCCGGGCGTCCGTGTGCAAATGGATATTGGGAAAGTGGTCGCGGATTCCCGCCATGCCGGCTACGTGATCGTGATGTGTGTGCGTGATGAACAAGTGTTTGAGCTGAAGCTGGTTTTCCTCCACCAGCTTCAACACCGGGCCGGCGTCCCAGCCGGTGTCGAACACCGCCGCCTCGCGCGTGACTTCGTCCCAGACCAGGTAACAATGCACCGTATTGCCGCCCTCTGTCGTGCTGATTTGCCGCAGTTCCCGCCAGGCGCCCAAATCTTTCCCCTCAGGCAACCAACCTTTCGCAACCGCCTCCAGCCTGCCCGGGTTCAATTGAAGGAGCGGAGCCAGCGCCGCGAATTGGATGCTCCCGGCAACCTCGCCCGAATCCTCAAACGCGGCCAGTCCGGCCTCGCTCAATCCCGCCGCAGTCGCGGCGGCTCCGGCGGAAACGCCAGCCATCGCCCGGGCCTTGCGAATGATGTCGCCCGCATGATCTTCCAGGTTCATGACCGAAACGGTATCCGGGCTGTGAGGGAGTTACAAGTTGCAGGTTTGCAAGGAAAGAGTTGCCAAATCCGACGGCTGTGGCAGGTTACAACCATATTTTGACATAAGAGCAGCAATAAATGGAACATTATGAATAAACCGACAATTGTAACCTATCTGAAGCCGACTTGTGGGTGGAGCCAAGGTGTGCGGGCGGTCCTGCACAAGTACGACCTGTCCTTCGAAGACCGTGATATCATCAACGACCCGCTGCAGCGCCAGGAAATGATCGAGAAGAGCGGCCAGATGCTGAGCCCCTGCGTCGAGATCAACGGCCACATGCTTGCGGATGTGAGCGGCGATGAAGTGGAAGCTTACCTGCTGGCCAAAGGGCTGACGCAACCTTCGGACCGGGTGGCCGACGCCCCCACGAACCAGCCGTGCGCTCACGAGATGCCGGAGTCCGCACCGCTTCAGTTCCGGAGCTGAACTCGCTTTGTTTTCAGATTTCGGCCGCGAAGGTCATGCCTTCGCGGCCTTTTTGTTGTTGCGCGAGCGGGGTGGCGACGGCGGCTGGCCTGTCTCTCTTGAGTTTTTGGAAACTTCCCATGGCGACGAGCGTCGCCACCCCGTCCCGTCGGGCGCATCTTGACACTGCCCCCGANNGGCCACTGGCCCGTGCTACCCTTCCAGCTTTTCACGCTGGCTCTAAACGCCGCGCTCCGGTCTGCTTGCGATTGGGGGCAGTGTCAAGATGCGGCCCGTCCCGTCCCCGTCCCGACATTGAAGTTGATACTTTGGGTCAAGTGCAGCACTTTTCGCGGATGCAAGTGTCGAAGTCGGTCGCCGCGATGCAACACCTGGCGGAACGCTGGAGGCGGCAGGGTGTGCGCATCGGATTTGTGCCGACGATGGGGTATTTGCATGCGGGACACCTCAGCCTGATGAGGCGCGCCCGCCGGGAAGCCGGCGGCGGAGGCAAAGTCGTGGTGAGCATTTATGTGAATCCGACGCAGTTCGGGCCGAAGGAGGATTTTTCCCGCTACCCTCGCGACTTGAAACGCGATTTGAAACTGTGCCGGGCTGCGGGTGTGGACGCCGTGTTCGCGCCGCCGGACGGGCAGATGTACCACGCCGGCACCGTCGGCCGCGACAGCACTTGTGTTGTGGAAGAGGAATTGTCGCAGCGGATGGAGGGGGCTGCGCGCCCCGGGCATTTTCGCGGCGTGACGACCGTGGTGGCGAAATTGTTCAACATCGTGCGGCCGGACGTTGCGGTGTTCGGCGCGAAGGATTATCAGCAGGAGACGGTGGTCCGGCGGATGGTTCGGGACCTTTATTTTCCGGTCAAAATCGTTGTTGCGCCCACGGTGCGCGAGCCGGACGGGCTGGCCATGAGTTCGCGCAACACGCGCCTGAAAGGCGAATTGCGGGCGCAGGCGGTGGCGCTCTGGCGCGCGATCCTAAGGGCGCAGGCGGTGGTCCGGCAATCGACAGCCCCGGTCCCGGCAAAGCGCCTGAGAGCGGAAGTGGAAAAGTTGATCGACAGGGAACCGGTGGCGCGCCTGGATTACGTTGAATTTTTCGAACCGGAGACCTTGCTGCCAGTGACGGGAGTCCGGCGCGGCACCCACATGGCGTTGGCGGCGTGGGTTGGGAAGACACGACTGATCGACAACGCGCGCTTGTGAACACCTTTTGATGAGGCAGTTTGATTATCTGGTCCTGGGCAGCGGCATCGCCGGCCTTTCCTTCGCGTTGAAGGTGGCGCCGCGCGGGCGCGTGGCCGTCATCACCAAGAAAAACAAGGCGGAATCGAACACTAACTACGCTCAGGGCGGCATTGCTTCGGTCACCAGCAAGGAGGATTCCTTCGAGATGCACGTGCGCGACACGCTCCAGGCGGGAGCGGGATTGTGCCGGGAAGAAGTCGTGCGGACAATTGTGCAGGAGGGCCCGCCGCGGATCCAGGAGTTGATCGAGATCGGAATGAAGTTCAGCGAGCGCGAGGCCGCCGGCGCGAACGGCGAGCGCGAACTGGATCTTGGCAAGGAAGGCGGTCATTCCAAGCGCCGCATCCTGCACGCAAAGGACGTGACCGGCCGGGAAATCGAACGCGCTCTCCTGGCTGCCATCGCCGCGCAGCCCAATGTCGAGATGTTCGAGAACCATTTCGCCATCGACCTCATCACCAGCCAGAAGCTGGGTTACGTGGGCGAGAACCGGTGCCTCGGGGTTTACGTGCTCGACAAGCGCTCCGGCCAGGTGGAGACCTTTGCGGCGCCGGTAACCCTGTTGGCGACGGGAGGCTGCGGGAAGGTCTATCTCTACACCACCAACCCCGACATCGCGACCGGGGACGGCGTGGCCATGGCGTATCGCGCGGGCGCCAGCATCGCGGACATGGAGTTCATCCAGTTCCACCCGACCTGCCTTTACCATGCGAGAGCCAAATCCTTTCTCATCAGTGAAGCCGTGCGCGGGGAAGGCGGCGTCCTGAAAACGATCGACGGCCGGGAATTCATGGACGGCTATCATCCGCTGAAATCACTGGCCCCGCGGGACGTCGTCGCGCGCGCCATCGACAGCGAGATGAAAAAGAGCGGCGCGGATTTCGTCGTGCTCGATATCTCGCACCGGCCGGCGGAGTTTATTCTCCAGCGGTTTCCGAACATCCACAAGACCTGCCTCCAATACGGGATCGACATCACCCGGGAGCCCATCCCGGTCGTTCCGGCGGCGCACTACCAATGCGGCGGCGTCGTGACGAACGTGGACGGCGAAACCGAGATTCCGGGGCTCTATGCCGTCGGTGAAGTGGCCTGCACCGGCCTGCACGGCGCGAACCGGCTGGCGAGCAATTCTCTGCTCGAGGCCATCGTTTGCGCGCATCGCGCCGCCGGCAAAGCCGCCTCCGCCCGCTTCGCCCCGGCCGATTACACGATTCCACAGTGGCAATCCGGCCAGGCGACGAACCCGGACGAGATGGTGGTGGTGTCGCACAATTGGGATGAAATCCGGCGCTGCATGTGGGATTACGTCGGCATCGTCCGCACCAACAAACGCCTCGAGCGCGCGCAAAAGCGCATCGCCAATCTCCAGGAGGAGATTCAGCAGTATTACTGGGACTTCATCGTGACCAGCGATCTCCTGGAGTTGCGCAACATTGCAACCGTCGCGGAACTGATCGTGCGGAGCGCGCTGGAACGGCCCGAAAGCCGCGGGTTGAATTACAACCTCGATTATCCGCGGTCGAACCCGGACTGGGCCCAGCGTGACACGGTGCTGAGGAAGCAGCCTTAGTCTTCTCTACTCCTTGTTTCTTTGGCGAAGAAACATTCAACATCCAACATTCAACCCCCAACATCACGAAAACGCAGCGGTCCTTCCAGTGGGCGTTCGATGTTGAATGTTCGATGTTGAATGTTGTTTGGTTGGGCCCTATGAATCCTTCCTGCCGTGGCGGGAGCCGTGGTTTGAAATGAAATGAGAGACGGTCTAGCCCGACTTTCGCAGAA
>PLQC01000048.1 GCA_003159675.1 Limisphaerales bacterium | reverse complement strand
GATCTGCGAAAGTCGGTCTAGCAGCGACGTCATGGCTCGGGCGCGGTTGGGGGAAACGGAAACGTGTCAGTCCCGACAATTTGTAGTTTTTCATTCATCAAATCACCGACCGCAAGCAACGCGTTACCATGCTCGCGCTGCCCATCCTCAGCCGCTCTGCTATCCACTTCAAGCTCATCGTCGTCTCGGTTCTCGGCCGTCGGGCCATGCGGATTTTTCCGCCGTCGCCCTTGCGCCGACGCTTGTCAATCCTGCACTCCCGCCCAGCCCCGAAACGTGTCAGTCCCGCGAAACGTGTCAGTCCCGACAATTTGTAGTTTTTCATTCATCAAATCAGAAAGGGGGCAAGCCCGGAAAACGGAATTCTATTCGTTTGTGGGTTCATTCTCGCCGTTGCTTGTTTCTTCAAGGAGTTGTTTGAGCCGCTTGAGCTCGAATGGGCAGTCGCCTCTCATGTGCCGAATTGAATGTGTCACTCGCGATTCATCCCCCATCCCCAATCGAGGCGGACTTCCAGGTAGCGCTTGAGTTCGCAGAAGGCTTCCTCCACTTCCAGCATTATCTTCAGGCAGTCGGAGCAGCAGACAACCAGCAGGGATTATCTTTGCCTCAGAGAGGTCCAGTCAGTTTTCCGGAACCGCTTCCTCTTCGGCCTGCGCCCTGGGTGCGGTGCCGTGGTATTCGTGGAGTTTGTTGCGGAGGGTGCGAATGCTGATGTCCAGCAACCGGGCTGCATGGGTGCGGTTGTTGTTGCAGCGATCCAGCGCGGCCAGGATGTGGCGCTTTTCCATCTCGGCGAGCTTGGGAAACTCGCCGGCGGCGGTGACCGGGGCCTGCTCGCCAGGCGCCGGCGGCTGACCGGCGGCGGAAAGGGACATTCCCAAATGTTCGGCTTCGAGCATGCCGGTGTCGCCGCAAAGAATGACGGCGCGTTCGATGACGTTTTGCAGTTCCCGCACATTCCCGGGCCAGTGATGTTCCTTGAGAAGACGGACGGCGTCGTCCGAGAAACCGTGGACGCGGATGCCGTGTTTGCGGCCGAAGCGGCGCATGAATTCCCCGGCCAGGAACGGCACGTCTTCGCGATGATCCCGCAAGGGGGGCACCTGGATGGGGACGACGTTGAGGCGAAAGAAGAGGTCCTCGCGAAATTCGTTTTTCTGGACGCTTTGTTCCAGGTGGCGGTTGGTGGTGGCGATGACGCGTACGTCCACCTTGATGGTGCGGTTGCCGCCCACGCGTTCCAACTCGCGTTCCTGCAGGACGCGGAGGAGCTTGGCCTGGACGCTGGGGGAGATCTCGCTGATCTCGTCGAGCAATATGGTTCCGCTGTGGGCCAACTCGAAACGGCCCTCGCGCTTGGTCAAAGCGCCGGTGAACGCGCCCTTTTCATGCCCAAAAAATTCACTTTCGATGAGGTTTTCCGGAATCGCGGCGCAGTTGACCCGGATGAAAGGGGCGTTGGCGCGCGGGCTTTCGCGGTAGAGCGCGCGGGCGACAAGTTCCTTGCCGGTCCCGCTTTCGCCCTGAATCAAAACCGTGGCCAGCGTGCGGGCGACCTTGCGGATCAGTTGGCGCAGGTTATCCATGGCCGCGCTTTGGCCGAGCAATTCGTATCCGGAATCCTCGTTTTCCTGGCTGAGGAAACGGTTGACGCGCAGGAGCTGGGTGAACTCCTCCGCCTTCTTGAGGACGACTTCGATCTGCTCGGCGGAATACGGTTTGATCAAATAATCAAACGCGCCGTTTTTCATGCATTCGACGGCCGATTCGACCGAGGCGAAGCCGGTGCTGATCACCACGAGCGGCCTTTGGGGGCGGAGCTGGATCGATTTCAGCAGTTCCGTGCCGTCGCCATCAGGCAGGCGAACGTCCAGGAAGATGAGGTCGAAGTTGTCCTTGTTGAGGTATTCCTGGGCGGCGGCAATGGTGGACACGGACGCCACATCGTATCGGCGCTGGCGGAGCTGGTGTTCGAGATTTTTGCGGACGATCAGATCGTCCTCGAGGACGATGATTTTCTCGATAGACATAGTCAGGACGCGTGGCGCCGGTACAACTGGGCGGCATAATGCGGCGGCTGGGAGGCGAACGACGGGACATGTCTGGCTGGCACCAGGCCCCGCCGAAGAAGGGCTTGCTGATTCTCGCGGTCGAGGACGAGGATTCTGACCAAAGTATCCTGGACCATCTGGAGCAACAGTTTCACTTCCGAGTAACGCATCTGTTCGGCCGGGTCTACTTGTTGCCAGCCTTGTCGCCACACGCGCAGCAGATTAAGACCCTCATCCAGCCGCAAAAGCAAGGCTTTTCTGCCCTGGTGGAACTCGAAGGGTTGATAGTCCGTCTGGGCGGCCAAGGCCTGACTCTCCCGGGTGGTGAACGAGAGAACTTCTTCACACAGTCCGAGATAGCCGCCCAGATGACTTGCCAATTCCGAGGCGAAGGGAGGAAGTGTTTTGGTATTCATGGAACGGCGGTTGGAACTCCGGAAAGGTTCGCGGTTGTGGGAGCGTTGGTGGAAGCGGCCAGGTGGAACTGGCGGTTGGCCGCTTCGGCCTTGTTTTGCCACCGGATGAAATTGATGCGCCAGCGGGCCATGTCGAAGACGGTTTTGAGCCCTGGCGGCGCGTTCGTGCCGAGGTCCGATTCATGAGCCAGAATCCCGGAGTAGGCTTCGGTCGCCATTTGTGGCTGCCAGAGTCGTTCGTACGTCATCCCGATCTGATACGCGACGGGCACCTGCCATTGGGGGGAAGGGTCGAGCTGGGCGAGGTTGAGGTAAATTTCCAGGGCCTTGGTGTAGTCGCCTTCGCGATAAAGCTGGTTTGCGATGAGATTGCCGGTGCGCTGCTGCCAGTAAGCCCAGAGTTCCGGACGGTTCTTGGTGCGCTCGCGCTGTTCCCGGAGGAGGAGGAGCACTTGTTGCAGCGATTCACCGTTGCGACCCAGCTCTTTGAGGGCCATCGCCAGATGAAACCGGACTTCCGGCTGTTCCGGCGCTTCGGGATAGCGCGCCAGAAAATCCTGCGCCTCGGATGTCGCGTCGGCGTACCGGCCTTGGGCGGAGAGACAGCGCACGAGCTTATAAACGATCTCAGGCCGGATGATGGAAGGGTTGTTCTACTTCAGCAACCGCGAGAAGAATTCAGCGCATCCGCATATTTGCCCAGTTCGTATTGCGTTTCGGCGATTTCGATTTGTGCCTGCAGCACCAGCCGGACGTAATACTCCAGCTTACGATGGTCACGCCGATCATCGAGGACTTTCAACGGCTCTCGACGCAATGCTCCTTTCCATGGCGCGAGTTCTGGCAGCACTGCATCGGGACGGCGATCCTCACGCGCGAAGTGGTGAGCCTGGCCCAATCCCCTCCGGATGAGTCGGACTATATCGCCGGACTGGTCCACGATGTCGGCAAAATCGTGATGGCGTGGTCGTTTCCGGAACATTTCTCGGAGATACATCGGCGCGCGACGCAGGCGACACAGGACCTGTCGGCGATTGAAACGGAGGTTCTTGGCATCGACCATTCCCATCTGGGCGCGCTCTACCTCGAGCGCCACAATCTACCGGACCTGATGGTCAAGTCCGCGCGATTCCACCATCACCCGGAGCAGGCGAAGGGTCATGAACTGATCGTTGCATCGGTGCAAATCGCCGATCTCCTGATGCGCAGTGCGCGGATTGGATGCAGCGGCAACTTCGTGGAAGTCACGCGCGAACAGTGCCTGGAAGCATCCGGGTGGCACGTGTTGTTTCCAAATCAAGCCGCAGCGGAACAGACCATCGCGCGCGCGTCATTGCACCGCTGTCTGGAGCGGCTGCCCAGCGTTCTGGAAGGTTTGGTTTAAACACCCTCTTCGCGGCTCTTCAACACGGGTGTTCGATCCGCCCATTTGCGACAGGTCAACGCTTTGAAAGTGCCGGCAACAGCGGGACTTAGCGTAGGTCTCCCCGTCCGTGGATTGGCAAGATTTATTTTGACCGTGACTCCCAACCTCAGTATTACAAAGCCGTGAAATCTGCGGATTCGGAACACTGGCAGGAAATTCTGCCGCAACAGTCGTTTCCAAGACGCGTGATTCAGGGCGTGGATTCGAGGCATTTCGAAGGCAACGTCCGTCAGCTCCAATGCCCATAGACCAACCCAAACATCAAACCGTGAAAACCAACATGATTGAATGGATGCTTCTGTTCGGCGCGGGCGCCTGCGCCATCGGCCTGGCAGGGTGCGCAGCCCTGAGTTCGTCCGCAGGTAAAATGGACAAGGACGCATTCGGCGTCACGCCGGATGGCCAGTCGGTGGATCTTTACACGCTGCGCAACGCCAAGGGGGCGGAGGCGACCATCATGACCTACGGCGGCACCGTCACCTCCCTCAAGGTGCCGGACAGGAATGGCACGATCGGCGACGTGGTCCTCGGCTACGACCATTTGGGGGGATATATCACGAACAGTCCATTTTTCGGGTGCCTGGTTGGGCGATACGGCAACCGCATCGCCAAAGGACGGTTCACGCTGGACGGCACGACTTACACACTGGCCACCAACAACCCTCCCAATAACCTGCACGGCGGCCCTGTTGGCTTCGACAAGAGGGTATGGAAAGTCGTCAAGGCCGATGTCGGTCCCCACGGCCCCCGGCTGGAATTGGCTTACCTGAGCAAGGATGGCGAAGAAGGGTTTCCCGGCAATCTGGAGGTCACCGCCGCTTATACCCTGACAGATGACAATGCGCTGCGCGTGGACTACACGGCCAGGACGGACAAGGCCACCGTCTGCAATCTCACGCAGCATTCCTATTTCAACCTCGCAGGCAAGGGCGACATCCTCGGCCATATTGTCTGGATCGACGCGGACACGTTCACTCCGGTGGACAGCACGCTCATTCCCACAGGGGAATTGAGACCGGTGGACGGCACCCCGTTTGATTTCCGCAAACCCACGCCGGTCGGGCTCCGCATCAACAACGACGACGAGCAGCTCAAGTTCGGCACCGGTTACGACCACAACTGGGTCATCAACAAGCCGATGGGGAAACTGGGCCTGATGGCTCGCGTGATGGAACCGACCTCCGGTCGCGTCATGGAAGTCTGGTCCACCGAACCCGGCGTCCAATTCTACACCGGCAATTCCCTGGACGGCTCGATCACCGGCAAGGACGGCCGGGTTTACCAGCGCCGCAATGGGCTCTGCTTCGAACCACAGCACTACCCGGATTCGCCCAATCACCCGCAATTCCCCAGCGCGGAACTGGATCCCGGCCAGACGTACAAGAACACGATCATCTACAAGTTCTCCACTCAGTAAAACCCCGGTGAATCCGCGCCGCCGCGTCGCGTGGCGCGGCTCCCTGAAACCCCCGAGCAGTCAACCATGAACAACCTGACTCCCTTTCTTGCCGCCGCCAATAGCGGCACCACCTTGACGCCCCTGGACTGGCTGGCGATCGCCTTCTACTTCGGCATCCTGCTGTGTGTAGCCTGGTGGGTCGTCAGGAAGAACAAAGACACCGCCACCGATTACTTTCTGGCCGGCCGCAATCTGAGCTGGTGGATCATCGGCGCTTCGATCTTTGCCTCCAACATCGGTTCCGAGCACATCGTCGGCCTGGCCGGTTCCGGTGCCAAGGACGGTGTGGCGATGGCTCACTACGAATTGCACGCCTGGTGTCTGCTCGTGCTGGGCTGGGTGTTTGTTCCGTTCTACGCCCGTTCGCTCGTGTTCACCATGCCGGAGTTTCTCGAGCGGCGGTTTTCTCCCGCCTCCCGTTACGTTCTCTCCATCGTGTCGCTGATCACGTTCATCGTGTCGAAGATCGCTGTCGGCATTTTCGCGGGAGGTGTTGTATTTGGAACGTTGCTCCCGGAGATGCAACTGAATATCGGCGGGCACGTGATTGACAGTTTCTGGATCGGCTCCGTGCTGGTGATCGTGCTGACGGGCCTCTACACGGCCCTTGGCGGCATGCGGGCTGTGGCCTACAACGACGCGGTCCAGGTCACCGTTTTGATCGGCGGGTCTGCGTTGCTGACCTTCTACGGACTGCATCAACTGGGAGGTTGGGGCGAGTTGAAACGGATATGCGGCTCGGACATGTTCAACCTCTGGAAACCGCTCATTCCCGCCGGAATGGAAGGGACCTGGGCTCCCGTCAAGGAACCCACGCGGATCGCCTGGTACTTTAACGACCGCTACCCGTGGCTGGGCATGGCCATCTGCGCCCCGGTCATCGGTCTCTGGTACTGGTGCACCGACCAGTACATCGTCCAGCGCGCGCTCGGCGCGCCCAACGAGCAAACCGCCCGCCGCGGCTCCATCTTTGCCGCATTCCTCAAATTGTTCCCGGTCTATCTGTTCATCATCCCCGGCCTGATCTGCTACGCGCTCGCCAAGAGCGGAAGGAACCCTGGACTGCATGAAGCCCTCTTTGGTGCCAATGCCGGCCCGAACGCCGCCCAGGGCGCGTTCCCATTGATGGTGCAGCATCTTCTGCCGCCGGGGTTGCGCGGCATCGTGGTCGCGGGGCTGCTCTCCGCGCTGATGGGCTCGCTGGCCGGCGTGTTCAACGCCTGCTCGACGCTTTTCACGGTTGACCTCTACCAAAAATGGAAGCCCGGCGCCTCGCAGCACGAACTCGTGCGGATGGGCCGGACCGCAACCATCGTCATGGTCCTCATCGCCATGGCGTGGATCCCCGTCATCAAGGGCGCGCATGGTCTGTATGATTATCTGCAATCCGTGCAGGGTTATCTCGCTCCGCCCATTTTCGTGGTCTTTTTCTTCGGCGTGTTCAACAAGCGCCTGAACGCGCA
Source organism: Limisphaerales bacterium (assembly GCA_003159675.1). Lineage (GTDB taxonomy): Bacteria > Verrucomicrobiota > Verrucomicrobiia > Limisphaerales > BOG-1460 > BOG-1460. Next base: position 16,215 of record PLQC01000048.1, on the reverse strand, counting down.
GGGTTGCCTTTGGGCCATGGTGGTGGGTTTCATCCTGGGAGTTTTCCGGATGCTCGTGGACACACCGGTGACGATGGGCCTCATGAAAAGCTATCCCCAAAACTCATTCCTTTGGATCGTCAACAACATCAACTTCCAGTATTTCAGCATCCTCATCACCCTCGTCTCTGCCTTCGTGATGATCGTGGTCAGCTACATGACCCCGGCGCCGGACGACGTGAAGATCAAGAGCCTGACCTTCGGCACCGCAACGGATGAAGACCGCGTCAAGACGCGCGCGAGCTGGAGCTGGCACGAAGTGGCCGCATCCATTTTCATCCTGGTCTGCATCCTCGGAGCTTATCTTTATTTCAGAGGTTAGTTCCTGCTTTGTTTCAAGGTGTCGCGCACAGCGGAATAAACAGCGTCCACGGTAACCGATTTCATGCACCGGATGATCTCCTCCGCAGTACCGCGGATGCCCCGCCCGTCGTACCGATAATAATCCAGGTTCCTGCCCGCGACAGCCGGGTTTGCCACCAACACGAAGGGGCGGCCATAAGGTTCGACCGTTTTGTTCCAGGTCGGCGTTTCGATGACGATTTGTCGCGGCACTTTCATGGCGGCTGCCAGATGCATCAAGGCCGTGTCCGCGCTCAGGAACAACCGGCATTGGCCCAGCAGGGCCGCCGCCTGACGAAGATCTTTCGTCTGCGGAGTGAATACCCGTTTGCGGTCCACCTGGGCCAGGAGCTGCTCGTGGTCTTTCTCCTCCTCGGGGCCGCCAAACAACAGGATCGCGACGTCGGGATGGGCGTTGTTCAACTCGCGAATCAATTGTGAATAATAAGGCAGCGGCCAGCGCCTCAACGCAAGGTTCTTGGTGCCGCCGGACCCGACGTGAATGCCCATCAAGGTGAGCCCCTTCAACCCCTGGCGGGTGATGAATTCCTCGGCCCACTGGTGCTCCGCTGCCGATAGATAGAGTTCGTAATGGTGCTGTTCCAGCCTCGGCCGGGCGCCCATCAGTTTGAGAAGCGCCAGATTGTTTTCGATGCAGTGCACGGAGTAATCCGGTTCAATCATGCGATTCACCAGCAGCCCTGTCAGCCACCTCATATGCGGGTAGTCGTGGCTGATCCGGACGGGAGCCCCAATGGCGCGCGCCACGAGCCGGTAATCGACCCTGCTTTGTGGAATCGAATTGATCGTCACATCGTATCGCCGCTTCCGCAATCCCCGGAGAAAGCTCCATGCGGCCGCCTTGGAATCGCGAATCAGGTTCTTCTGATGGATCGCATTCAAATGCGGGTGGCCGGTCAGAATATCCCGGGCGCCCGGCCACATGACCAGGGCGTCGATGGAAGCTTCGGGGAAGTTGAGCCGCAACTCGTGAATCAGCGGCCCGGCAAACAGGGTGTCCCCGATGCCGGCGAGGGAGATAAGCAGCAGTTTCATCCTATCCTCCACAGCCCCGGGGGTCAGAGGCTCATGATTTTTTCCAGCAACGACGTGGTGGACTTCCCTGAGACCAGCGGAAGAATCACAATCCTTCCGCCCGATTGCTCCACCGTCCGCCGCTCATCCTGGTTCAGCGTTTCCAATGTGTAGTCGCCGCCCTTCACGTAAATGTCCGGTTGGGCCCGGGAAAGAAACCGCGTCGCGGTTTTTTCGGCAAAGATGCATACGGCGGCCACGCTCTCCAACGCCGCGATCACGGCCGCTCGATCCGACTCCGAGTTGAGCGGACGCTCCGGCCCCTTCAATTCACGGACCGAGGCATCCCCGTTGACGCCGACGAGCAGGAGATCTCCCTCGTTGCGCGCCTGTTCCAGATAACTCACGTGACCCAGATGCAAGAGGTCGAAGCAGCCGTTGGTGACAACAACCTTTTTGCCGCTGGCACGCATGGCGGCGCGCCATTGCGGCAGCGACTCCCAGGAAATCATTTTCTCCCGAAAATGCATCGAGACATTCTGGCCAGACCTATTCCGGCTTGGCAACGACTTTCAATGTTTAACCCGCGCGGTTTGAGTCGGATTTTTTTCCGTAATTGATGCTCATGATCCCCCCCAGAAGGTTGATGATGCGGACTCGGGACAACCCGAGCTCCCGCATTCTGGCATCCACGCCGCGCTGCGCTGGAAAATGGAGGAGCGACTCCAGGATGTAGGCATAGGCGGCCGGGTTTCCACATACCATCGCACCCAACACCGGCACCAGGAACCTCAAATAACTGAAATAAACCCAGCGCAACAGTGAATTGTCCGGCTTGCCAAAATCCAATGCGAGCAACCGTCCGCCTGGTTTCAACACCCGGTGCATTTCGCTCAAACCGGTTTCCCAACGGGCCAGGTTCCGCAGCCCGTATCCCACCGTTGCAATCTCGAACGTGTTGTCCGGAAATGGAATCGCCTGGGCATCCGCCTTCACAAAGCGCGGATTGAGACCATCGCCGGCCAACGTCGCGTCACCGATCTCCCTCCCGTTTCCGTCTCCCGGCCTCTGCCTCCTGGCCTCCGCAACCGCCAGCATCGGTTCATTGAAATCCAGGCCCACCACCGACGCCCCCTCGCGAGCCAGGGCGAAGGCGATGTCACCGGTGCCGCAGCACACATCCAGCGCCTGCTCCCCCGCGCGCACGTTGGCCAACCACACGAGCCGTCGCTTCCACAACCGATGCAGCCCGACGCTCTGGAGGTCGTTCATGAGGTCGTAACGCCGGGCAACGGTGGCAAACAAATCGTGGACTTTCTCGGCTCGCCGCGCGCCGGGGTTGTAAAATGGATTTGCCATGTTCAGGAGTGTACGCCTCAGATTGGGCAATTCATCGCCAGGAAGCGACTAAATTTGGTACACTGGAATTTCAAACCGGGGCGTTTAGGCCACAGGAAGGCCTCTTTTTTCGTCCGTGGCTTGAATTGTGCTGAAACCCGGGCTTGTGTTGTGTATCGCCGAAACGCGCGCCAGTCGAAGCGACTTATGGACCTGAAGAAAGCTCTGATTCTAATCGTGGATGACAACGAAGTGGTCCTCAAGACGCTTTCGATGAAGTTGACAGCGAACGATTATGAGGTGGTCACCGCGCTGGATGGCTCGCAAGCCCTGAGCGTGGTTCGGAGGCAAAGGCCCGACTTGATCCTGCTGGACATCAGCTTTCCACCGGATGTCGGGCACGGTGGCGGAGTTCCGTGGGACGGCTTTCGGATGATCGAGTGGTTCAGCCGGATGGATGAGGTAAAGACCACACCGGTGATCATTATTACCGCTGGTGACGCCGCAAAATACAAGGACCGCGCGCTGGCCGCCGGGGCGGCCGCCTTTTTCCAAAAACCGATCAACAACGACGAACTGCTTGCCACCATCAACAAGATTCTCGGCACGCACGTCGAAGAGACAACTGCCCCGGCGTGACCGTGCCCGGCCGACGGGTTTCGAATCGCCGATTCCGCCTGATCCGTCCGCCTCCCTTCCACGATTCCCCTGATTTCCGCCCCCGACCTTGGGCGCGCGGAAAAACACTCGGGAAAACAGGACTTGCATTCAATCGGAATTCCCGTAATTTCTGCCTCCCTGCTAGGAAGCGAGCGTAGCTCAGTCTGGTAGAGCGTCACCTTGCCAAGGTGAATGTCGAGGGTTCGAATCCCTTCGCTCGCTCCAATTCCATTCCCGCGTCACAGTGCGACAACGTGTGACAAACACTGACAGAATCAGGGGATTCTTCACTTTTCTTCCCTTCGCCCGATGCGACAGCTTGCGACCCGTTTTGACCCGCTGAGCCTAAAATCTGTGCGCGTATTTGTGTATAGCCCTCTTGAGAGCATTGCGGAGGGACTTGGCGCTGTGAAGCTTCTGAATTTTGCGTTGAGGGTTCGAATCCCTTCGCTCNNTCTGTGCGCGTATTTGTGTATACTCCCCAAGCCTCGGAAGGTTCTTGATCGAATCGTAAATCGGCAACTGCATTGCATCGGTGTAACCGTCCGTTTGCCGGATCGTTCGATGACGCATTTGCTTTCTCGCGAAGTTATCGGGAATGCCGTTCCTCCGCATGAAGGTTGCCCAGGTGTAGCGCAGCGCATGAAAGTCGCCATAACGGCCAAGCTCATCCTTGTAATCAACGCCAACGCGATCTGCATCCACTTTGAGCCGTGAGGCGCGCGGTATGCCTTTTGGGAATACCAGATCCGACGGCGACCAGTGTGCCCCGCGATATGCTTTCAATGCATCGACAATTTCAGGCACCAAAAACACTGGTTCCTCCGTTTTGTTTTTCGCTGTCTCGGCACGGACGACAATCTGAGGTTTTTTGTCATCCAACCTTACGTCTCCCCACACAAGTTGCCTCAATTCTTCCTGTCGCAGTCCGGTTCGTGCCGCCGTGAAATAGATGATCCCGCGCGGCCCTGAACCATTAATGAGCTTCACCAATTCCTCATCCGTGAAGGCCCGCCGCACCCGCTTCTTTTGTCCACGCTCATCCACTTTGCCTACGAATTTCAACGGATTGGCTTTGATGCGACCGACGCGGTCCATCCAGTTAAGAAATGAAAACATGCCTTGCAGGTAATGATTCAACGTCCGCGCCGAATCCGTTTGCCGGTTCCGCCAGGCAATGAAGGAATCCGCCGTGATGCTGGCGCATAATTTCCAGCCACAATCATTCAGCAGCCGCAGAATGCGCGACTTGAGCAAACTCGCCCCACGGCCACCACGCCCCGCACGTCCGCGTTTCACCAGATCAGCCTCGTAATCGTTCAGGTGTTCCGCCAAAGGCCGTTGTGCGGCATCTCGCACCAGTTTGGGTTCAAGGATGCCAGCCGCCTCCCGCTCGCGTTCCTGAATGAATTGTTGCGCCCGCTTGTTTGCCACTTGCAGATCGGTTGCGCCGAGTGATTTCCAGCGATCCACGGGCATATCGCCGACGCGATACCGCAGATAATAGCACCGTGTCAGGTGAAGCTTGCCGTTTGGCCGCGACCGGCGTTTTTCAACCTTGAAAATCATGGTTGCCTCCATTCATTAAAAATTGAACCTGACTAAAACGAAACCGAATCCCGCCCAGAATTTTTACGCGCGTCAACCGTCCGGCATTGACCAACCGATCCACTGTGCGCAATGAGCAGGCCAGCATGGCAGCCGCTTCTTTTTTCCGAAGCAGCCGGTCATTGTTCGTTGATTCGACTTCTTTCATGGTCGGCTTACTTTTTCTTTTTCCGCTTTGCTTTTTGAGACGCGGCTTTGGGATTCTCCGTTGCGGCTTTTTCCGCGACAGTTGCTTCAGTTGCCGGGACGGGGGCATGGGCTAAAACTCTTAATGTCCCGTTGGCTTCGGCTTCCGCTATGGCCTCTTCCCGCTCCAATTCTTCATCCGCCTGGGCTTCTTCATGGGCTTCGCAATTGTCCATGTATTTCGTAAAGGCACGCCAGACCGAATTGTGATCGGCCTGAATGCCAAAGTTTTTTCCAAGCCATTTGGCTATTTCGCGGAAAGTAAATTTCTTGTCGCGTAATATTTCGATGGCATCGCTGTAATCTTCCAGCACACGGGGGGCGGCAGCTTCGCCGGCGGCACGCGCCACAATCTCTGGATCCGGCAGGTTGTTTGTATAATCGTCAGTCATGTGAAGGAACTTAAACGAACGAGAACGAACCGTCAACAGTTATTGTGAACAAAATACGAACAGCTAAAATTCCCCGTTCGCGTTCACCTGCTTGTCATCCGCCTTGCTGATTTGAAGGCCATCCGCTTTGCGCGCAATTGCCCGCGCAAGCTGACTGATTCAAGGAGGAGAGGCTTTTTAGGATGGCTCCGCCCCGCTGATGCGGAATTTAGTGCTCCGCTTCTTCAATCCGCGCTGGCGCGCAAATCCAAGCTGGTAGCAAAACGAACCGTTACGACGATTAATGAAGTCAGTTTCATTTGGGCATAGGAATTCTACCAGGATTATTTACGCGTGTCCAACAATTGGGGTTCAACCGACAAACTCGCCCGCACACAAAGTCTCGACAAATTCCGCGACAACGGCCACAATCCCCGAAAAGACTATATGGCAAACGAAATAATTGGCCGGTTTTACTTTAGACGAACGAGCAACGGAAATCTTATTGGCGAATTCTCGAACAACAAAAGTGGTGTTGGTGGATTGCCACAAACATCTACAGAAAGTTGTGATTTAATAGGAAGTGATACTGGTGATTACCTTGGGGAATATTATTCAACTTGGCAGGAGAAGGGAGAACCCCAATTTGCAAATTTAAAGATTTCGCCTAAGAATGGTACTAACAGATTATTCTCTTTAGAGTGGAAAAAGAGTGGTACACGTATTTTTAAAGGCGAAGGAATGCTATGTGACAATGTTCTGATTGGCGATTATCAGAATGGCAATTATTAGAATGTTTGACGCGGCAGAGCTGGGCGGGAATGCGTCACGGACTCTAACCCCTTGCGCCCGACTCCGCTTCACTCCCTTGCGCTACGCGGGACGTGCGGCTTAAACGCAACACCAGCCCGGGACGTCTTGGAGTGTCTATCCTTCGATTTCATCCGAGCATAGTTCCTCTTCAAGCCACCCGGCTTTCGCCGGGACCCGTCATGACTCCGCGTGTAGTGCCTGCGAAAGCATGAAGTTCGTTGCAAATTGAGGGTACCGGTGACTCAGCAGCTTCACGTTCTACCATGAACCCTCTTTGGTAACGTATTTCGCGCAATGGTCCGACACATCATCCCGGCTGTTCACCACCAGGAAGTTGAAGGCAGGGAGGGACGGCCACTTTTGGGGTGTCAAGCTTGCTGTCCGCTGTCGCCGAGGGGGGCAAATTAGACTGTGCTTTTACTCGCTCTCCGCCGCCGCGAGGGGCGGCAATCTTTTTTCTTTTCACCCGCTGGCTCCTGGCTGGCCGGTTGGTTGCGTCGAAGCGGTTGAACACCCCTGACTCGAAATTGAGAAACCCACTTCAGCATGTTTCCTCACATCTAATCTAGCCCCATCTTTATCGGTGTTTTCAACTTCGACCTCCTCACAGATCAGCACCAATCTGCCCGCAAAACGGCGAACAGTATCAGATTAACGGCCAAGCTCAAGCGCACCGGGCCGAAGCGCGAGGAGAAAGAGAATGGCGCAACCCGGCGTCGCGTGCAGCGTTTGGTTCGGCCCTTGTGCGAAGGCTAGTGCTGATCTGAAAGTCCCGCCTTGACCAAAATGGCAGCTATGCTGCCATAGACGACAATGAGGACGATAAAACCAGCGATGCATAACCATCCCATAACTAATCCCGCGATGCCCATCCCCTTCCCGTCCAGTAGGGGATTCTTCTTGCACGAACCCACCGCAATATGCCCAAAAATAACCGCCAGAACGGGCGGAAAGATAAGACAGCTCCCGCCTAACATACTCAGAATACCCATGATCATCGACGTAACAGCAAGCCCAGACGTGCTCCGAGGCTGCGGTGTAGGCACTGTGGGAGCGCCTTCATGGTGGACCAGGTGAACAATTTGCGGTGTTTGATCCGGATCTTGCATATGTAATTTTTTTCAGAGGGTGTAGTCTAAACTCGGGCTCTCGCAGTGCATCAGTTCAACAACGATTATTCAAAGCACCCGTTAGTCTATTGAAGCACCTGAAATCGCCACCCAAACCCGTTCATGCGGGAACCTTATGCCTTTTTCCAGCACTCGGTCAAGCCCGTGGTGGTACAGTTTAATTTTTATTTCAGCCAACCTTGCGATTCTGCCATTTTGATCAATCTTTTGAGGGTTACACGGTCTGGGATTCTCGCCTGACCTCGCGCAGCTTGGAGGCTGTTGTTTGGCCTTCGCCAGATAAAACGATACCCGTCCTCACTATTCCCGTCGTCGTAATGATACGTGACGCGCTGGAAGCAGATGTGCCAAGTCCCGGCGGGCAGTTGTACTTCATCATGAATTTTAACCGATGCCATAACTTGTCTTTTCTTTTATTCCCAGTAATTTTAGCAATCTAACTATCTCCTACAAGCTCCAAACGTAATCGCAGCCAGCACAGATCAGCCAACACCGAAGCGCCTCTAGCCGCTTGCCCGACCGGGACGAACCGTTCTGGCACATCCATCCTTCGATTTCATCCGGGCATACTTCATCTTCAAGCCACCCGGCTTTCGCCGAGACCCGTCATGACTCCGCGTGCGGTGCCTGCGAAAGCATGAAGTTCGTTGCAAATTGAGGGTGCCGGTGACTCAGCAGCTTCACGTTCCACCATGAACCCTCTTTGGTAACGTATTTCGCGCAATAGTCCGACACATCATCCCGGCTGTTCACCGGTTCAATCCGATTACGGCCGTAACGCTTAAACCAGGTCCGCCAAATGTCCGACCGCCGCAGATTTTTGCAATCCACCCACAGCGCATGGGCATGATAACCATCCCGCCCCGGATTCGGTTCCAGCGCGTAGAAATACGAAACGCCGCGCAATTCGGTTCGCATAAACTTCTCGTAACACCGGGACGCCGACCAAATGGACGCTTCCCACCTGAACGTCAGATGCGAAATGACCTGCCACGGTGCCAGTGAGTGGACCCAATCGCCCATCTCAACATGCAGTTGCGCGACCTTGAGCCGCATCTCCGGTTCGATGTTTCGGGCATTATTCATTTTGGCTAATTGATTGACCGCTTCTGGACACACCTCTCGGACAAGGATGGATTGGCGGCGGCGCGCCTGCGGCGCATCCGCCGCCAAACCCAATCCACGGGGTCGCCATGCGTGACCACGTTACGACTACTCCAAGGGCAACGTTGACACCGCCCGGATCAAGACACCGTTCTTGGCGTCGAAACCGTTCGGCTCCATCAGATCGAACTCGATCACCAGCTTTTGCCCCTCTTTGAACGTGCAGGGGCATTCCTTGGCGGCTTGTTCCATCGTCTGGACGCTGCGAGGACACCACGTTTGGACTGTGGGGGCCTTGCCGTCGGTGCATTGAATCTCGTAAAGGTTCACGACCCCGACGGGCTTCTTGGCTTTGTTTTGAACTTCCTTGTGGCGATGCGCCACAAACTTGGCGATGACCACGCGGCGGCCCGCCAAGAACTGTTCTACTGCCAGATTCTGTTTCATATTTCTCCTATTGGCTTACTACGCGACAGGCGACGCCACGACCTTCGCCGTTGGGGATGACAACGATTAGTCCTTTGGTTGCTCCATTCCCGCCGGACTTGCGAGCAGAGTGGCCGATTGGTTGCACAACGGGTTGGCCAGACCCATTGTGAAAATGAGGAAAATCGCTTCGAGGAACAGCTTTGCTCACAGAGGCTTGGAGTCCTTTGGCCGGACTGGCCATGATGAAAACAGCTTTCACGACAACGCCTCCCATTGAATCTCGTTCGTCGCGATGATTGCCAGGATTGCCGCCTTGAGTGGCGCAGAAAGTTTCGACCAAGCCGCGACTACCTTTGCCAAATCAGGACTGGAAGAGTCTAAAATCTGTGCGCGTATTTGNNCGAATCCCTTCGCTCGCTCCATTTTCTCTACCAATAACCTGCAAATCAAAGCGTCCCAGTTACAACAAAAAGTTACAACTCATCTGCCCATGTTCAGTGGTGTTCTTTCGTGTTTGACAAGTCCGGCAAATGAATACAAATTGTATGCGTGCGGATTATTAAGGAAAAGTTCCTCCGCGACGCGGCGGAACAATATCCGAAGGCCGCGAAGTATTTGGCTGCCTGGACAGCGACGGTGCGGGCGGCGGCATGGCGAAACATGGCTGACGTGCGTGGCTGCTATAGCAGCGCGGACGTTGTGCATGTCCGCAGGAGGAAACCGGTGATCGTGTTCAACGTCTGTGGCAACACCCATCGGCTGATTGTGGCCCTGCACTTTAACAGCCGGATGGCTTACACGCTCCGCTTCCTGACGCACGCCGAATACGATCGGGACGACTGGAAAGACGAATTATGAAGACAAAGACGAAGCTCCGCTTTCAAGACTTGCCAAAGGACTACACGAGCCTTTGCCGGGTGTTCCTGCCGCGCCCCATACACGACGCGGTGGACTATGCGAACGTTGTGGAAGTGACCGATGCAATGGCCTTGTGGCACGATGATTTCACCCGCGACCAAGCCGACTACTTTGACCTGCTTTGCTCGCTTATCGAGGAATACGACGCGAAAAACGTGAAGTGGCCGAAAGTCACGGGCGTGGACGTGCTGAAACACCTGCTTGGCGAACAGGGCCTTGTGGCGGCGGACCTCTCGCGCCTTTTGGGCGGCAGCCGCAACCTGGGTGCTATGATTCTGCGCGGTGAACGCAAACTGACGCTCAATCATGTGCGGACTCTGGCGCGGCACTTTGGCGTGTCTGCCGACGTGTTCGTGGCGTGAAGGTGCCCGCCTCGCATCGTTCGATAAACGCGAGGATTGCTGGCAAGATGAGATCGATTGTCCGGATGAATCGTTGCCGGAGCCGGAAATCAGGCAGTAGTCCAACCGTCTGGCCATATGAATCGACACGAGCTCGAAGCCAAAGTCATTGCGGTTGCCGACCAACTCTTGCAGAGCAAGGGTTACATCAGCATGGTGGATGTATTGATAGCGATGGGAAAGTTGACCAAAGAGAACCATGAGCGATGGCGCTTGCGGCAAGTGCCGCACCTGGAGAAAGTCATGCCTGGCAGCCTCAATCAATTCGAGTTTCTCCTCCGCGCGGTTCGTTCGCACTCTCGCGACCAACTCCGGCTCAAACCCAGCCGCACGGTCTATATGTCCTGGGGCAACGGTCGTCGTCAGCCGCTCCGATTCAGCAAATATGGCAACCCGCACTTGGAGGAGCTGTACTCGACCCATTACGTCAGCAGCAAATTAACAACTTATGACCAAAAAGAAAAAGGCCGACGACCTGGCGGCTCTGAAAGCCCGCGACCGTCAAGTTTATCGTCTTAAAATCAGCCTCGTCGGTGTGCATCCGCCGATCTGGCGCCGACTCGAAGTGTACGCCGGCATGGAGATGGACAGCGTGGCCGCAGCCATTGACGCCGTCTTCGGTTGGTCCGGGGATCACATGGGAGAATTCGACATCAAGGGCCGGCGCATCGGCGACGGAACCGACTGGTGCCTGGAAGATCGGCACGCTGCGGAAAATGAGCTTCGCCGGATCCGGAAACGGGCTCGCAGTCCGTTGGCCAATGAACAAAAGGCACAGTCAGCCCTGGAGCTTCTCTCATCGTTGAAAGCCAAGTTGCAGGAACAATCAGCACCAGCAGAAGCCGCCGGGGATTCCAACGTCCCCGCGCTCTGGGAGCTGGTTCCACGTGTCCGCACCAAGTTCATTTACATTTACGACTTTGGTGATGACTGGGAGCATGTCATCGAAGTGGAAAAAATCCTGGCGCCCGAAGCCGGTGTTCGCTACCCGCGCTGCACCGACGGCGCACGCGCCGATCCCATCGAGGATTGTGGCGGCGTGTGGGGCTATGAGGAACTTGTCGAAGCCGCTGGCAATCCAAAGCACGAACGCTATGCCGACCTTGAGGACTGGGGGCTGGAAAAGTGGAACCCGGAACAGTTTTCCACCGAGGAAACGGACCGGAAACTGGCCAAGGTCTTCCGGCGCAAGTAAATTTGGGTCGCATCTTTACATTCTACATTTGGAGCAGCCTTCCAGCACCTGGCAAAAAGGCCGTCGATCCGGCTTGTCCAGGCAAATGGCCCGGCGCTCATTACCTCGCGCCGTCACGTGATACCACGCCTCAGGCCATTCAATCCGTATGGGCCGCGCCATGCACCCACGCCTAATAACAATGTAGAATGTAAAGATGCGGCCCCAATTTATTTCGTGCAGCCCACGACATGGAGGAAGTCGGACTTAATAACCGCATTGTCGTGTTCCAGAAGGAAAAGTGATTGGTCCGGCGCGAGGCCGGAGGTTGCCAGTGTCCATTCCTTCCGTTTGCCGATGGGTACAAATTTCCTCTTGTCAAAAGCCTGTGAACAACCGGTCGATATGTCCTGCTTGATATTAGCTGCAATTGGCGGGAAGCTCCCAACGATTGGAAAGGATACTGAGCTATGGCAAAACAGGCTGGAATCTTCAAGAACCAAACGTTTCGATTGAACGCACCGACCGCGAAAAAAGTCCTGCTGGTGGGGGATTTCACAAATTGGCAACAGCGCGGCATACCCATGCAGAAGGGCAATGACGGGGTCTGGATGGCCACGGTCGGGCTGCCAATGGGCTCGCACCACTACCTCTTCATCGTGGATGGCGTGTGGCGCGACGACCCTGCCTGCCCGCTCCGGGTACCCAATCCCTTCGGCGGCCAGAACATGGTGCTCCACATCGCGTGAGGCCGTTCCACGCGCTGGCCAAACGCTGCCTGCCCAGGCCGGGACTTGCGAATCACTTTGCCGTGCTGTAACGTCCCAAGTGTCGATGATCTCAAGCGCAAGAAACAAAGAGCGGAAGCGGTTTTACCTCCTGCCTGGCATGGGCGGCCAGGCGGTGAGGCGAAAGCAGAAATGGATGCTTCGATGGGGCATCGTCATCGGGCTCTTTGTCTCGGCCCTGCTGGCCGCGGTATTGTACGTCGCCAACCACTTTTTAGAATAACCGGTTTCAAAACTGTCGGCCGGGCAGCGAAAGGTTTTCGATGAGGCAAAGCTCTCCACAAACCGGGTAACACCCAACCGCCGGTGGGCCGGATTTCATGATAGACATCGTTTTCCAGGCGCTTGCGGATGCCGCCCGTGCCGACGAGCCGGTGACCCTTGGGGTGATCACCGGAGTGAAGGGGTCGAGTCCGCAAAAAGTCGGAGCCAAAGCGCTGTTCCATGGCGATGGCCGCATCCTAGGCACGCTCGGCGGCGGCTGTCTCGAAGCCGAAATCCAGCATCGCGCCGTGGAGGCCCTGCGCACCGGCGAGCCTTCAACCTTCGATCTGGTGCTCGACCATGATTTCGGCTGGGACGACGGCCTGATCTGCGGCGGCAAGGTGTTTGGGGTGATTCTGCCAAATGCGCAACGCTACGGCGCCGGGTTCTGGAGCACGCTGGCCGAACGACAGGCGTCCCTGACGTGGGGCGTCAGAGGTGATCTTTCCGTGGCCGGCCCCGGGCCGGCGGGGACGGTTGCTTCCTCCGGAAATGACTGGCTCTACCGGGAAACGATCACGCCGCCCTGCGCGCTGTGGATTGCCGGCGCCGGCCACATTGCCCAGGCCGTGGCGCCCCTGGCGTGGCAGTTGGATTTTGATGTGTCGGTCTTTGACGACCGGCCGGCACTGGCCAACCACGATTATTTTCCGGCGACCGTTTCCCTGAACGTCGGCCCCTGGCAAACCCTCTGCTCGCTGCCTCTCCCCGACAAACCCAGTTTCGGACTGATCGTCACCCGCGGCCATCGCCACGACGCGCTCGTGCTCAAGGACTGGATCCACAAACCGTTCTTGTTTCTCGGAATGATCGGCAGCTCACGCAAGGCGCGAACCATCCACGACCATTTCCTGGAGGAAAAAATCGCCACGGCCGAAGAATTGGAACGCGTTGCCTGCCCGGTGGGCATCCCTATCCGCTCCCGGAGCGTGCCGGAGATCGCCGTGAGCATCCTGGCCCAATTCATTGAGAAGCGGGCGGAACTGGTGGACGAAGCGCGGAAGTGCGCCGCGGCAAACCTTGAATTGGCCGGGTAACCCCCGCTCAGCGGCCCCTTCGCCCTCCAACAGGGAAGCCTTCAGCGGGAAGCCTTCGCGGACTTCACGGTTGTGTGACGCCCGGAACCGCGCCTGGACTGAAGACCGGCCAGATCACGTTTCAGTTTTGCGATTTCCGTTCGCGCCTGTCTCAGTTCACCATCGGCCGCTTCACGAGCCTTGCGGGCATCCGCCAATTCGTGCGCGTGGCGCCGCAGTTCCAGTTGCGTCATGACATGGCGGGCAAGAACGCGCAATGCCTGCTGCTGCTCCGATCGCAGGATGCGCGGCACTTTGTCAATGACACACAGTGTGCCCAGCGCAAACCCGTCAGGCGAAATCAGCGGGGCGCCCGCATAAAACCGGATTTTGGGATCGGAAATGACGAGCGGGTTGCTCGCGAATCGGTCGTCCTTGGTGGCGTCGGGGACGACAAACAAGCCGTCGTGCCGGATGGCGTGCGCGCAAAACGAGACGTCGCGCGAGGTCTCCTTGACCGTCACCCCGACCCGGGACTTAAACCACTGGCGATCCTCGTCCACGAGCGAAATCAACGCTGTAGGCGCCTCGCAGATGCGCGCGGCCAGTTCAGTCAATTCGTCGAACACTTCCTCCGGCACGGTGTCGAGCACGTCGTATTGCCAGAGCACAGTGAGCCTCTTCCTCTCGTTTGGGGCGACCCGTGTGGTCATGAATGGATTATTCTTTCCTGGGAGTCATGCTACGGCCATCGGGCACACAGATCAATCCCTCTTTTGGCCTGGTCCCCGCGGCGGTCGCGAGGAGAGCGCTCAAAGACCCCGTCGATTCGCGATGCGATTGCCTTTGCCCAGGACAATCACTTGTGGCGCCCACCTCCTGGCTTTGGACTTGTTGAGACACGTGAAGCTCATGATGGTGAGCCGGTCGCCCTTCTTGCCAAGATGCGCCGCCGCGCCATTGAGAACGATCTGGCCGGAGCCGGGTTCGCCCGGGATGGCGTAAGTCTCAAACCGGTTCCCGTTGGCCAGGTTGCTGCAGAGAATCCGCTCGTACGGGAGCAACCCCGCCTTGTCCATCAAATCGCGGGCGATGGTCAGGCTGCCCTCGTAATTGACATTTCCTCCCGTGACTCTGGCGCGATGAATCTTTGATTTGAGCAAATGGAATTGCATGACGCTATTTCATCAGCCGGGCTGCGGGAAGGTAGATGGTGAAGGTCGTGCCTTCGCCCAGGCGCGTCTGCAGATGCAAAGCTCCTTTGGCTTCCTTGATCAGGCGTTGCACGATGTTCAAGCCCAGCCCCGTGCCCTGCTTTGGCCCCTTGGTGGTGAAGTAGGGCTGAAAGATCTTCGGCAGGATCTCCGCAGGAATCCCGGGACCATTGTCGCGAACAGAAACCTGCAGGAGCGGGGCGGTGTTGGCGAAGTTCTCCACGTTCAAGAACCGCGTCTCCAGCCCGTCTTTGAACGCGGCCAGGTCCAGCGGTTCCTGCAATATACGGCCTTCGATATCGACGCGGTGGCGCCGGGGCGAGCATTGAAACGCATTCACGGCCAGGTTCAACAGGATCTGGATCAGATCCGTCCCGTTGATTTTTACGCCGATGTCTTCGGCCAGGGGCTGCATGGCGAATTCGTTGTGCTGCAGACTCGGATGCACCTTGATCAGGTGGCTGAGATCGGTCAGGAGTTGGTTGACCCCGACGCGTGGCGCTTCATCCGACTGCTTCCGCAGGAAGCTCAGGTAACGTCGCGAAATCTCGATGCAGTTGGTGACCTGGCGGGTGATGATCTTCAGGCGGTCTTTGATGAACTCCAGGTCCTCCACTTCGAGCCGGCTTGCGTCGTTGAAGCGCTGGTTCATCAACTGGATGAAACCGGAGATCACCGTGAGCGGG
This sequence comes from Limisphaerales bacterium, assembly GCA_003159675.1. Taxonomy (GTDB): domain Bacteria; phylum Verrucomicrobiota; class Verrucomicrobiia; order Limisphaerales; family BOG-1460; genus BOG-1460. The sequence goes on along the minus strand of PLQC01000048.1, from coordinate 699 downwards.
CCGTTGATATCGTGGATGATGCTGGCGTAAATCTCCCCGCGTGTGTTCGCGATTTGCTCCTCGATTTTCTGGGTCTGCAGCTCCTTGATCAATTCCTGCAACTGTTCCGCGTTGTTGTGTATCTCGCTCTCCAGCGTCCGCCGCTGCATCGCACTCGAGACGGCGGCACGCATGGTGGAAATATCAAACGGCTTGTTGATGTAATCGCAGGCCCGCAACCGAAGCGCCTGCCGGATCGTGTCCGTGGTCTCAAAAGCCGTCATCATCACCACTTCGATCGCAGGATCCACGTACTTCAGCCTCTCGAGCACCTCAATCCCCGACATGCCCGACATGCGGACGTCGAGCACGGCCACGTCCACCCGGTTCTGTTGAGCCAGCTCAACGGCATGAGGCCCGTTGCCGGCCATGAGGATTTCGTAGTCGTCCTTGAAAATCACCCGCAACGATTGCCGCGGACCATCCTCGTCATCCACGACGAGCAGAGTGCCCCGACGCTTGCCCGCCACCCGGACTTGTTCCGCATCCGACGTTGACGTCTTGTTTGGCAACAAAGCAGGCATGGTCAGTCCGCCCTGTTTGAATTGTTCAGGTGTCTAATAGCCAACTTCAACACAGATTACATCCTACAGCAATTGCCCGGCTCTACAAGCAGAAACAGTACCGCCCGGGATTCCGGGTGGTGTAAGAGTTGTTGTG
>PLQC01000097.1 GCA_003159675.1 Limisphaerales bacterium | reverse complement strand
GTTCGTAACCCATCCACAAGCCCTCTCTGGCGTTCCAGCGGCGCGGGCGGTGAAGCAAGAAAAAGAGGGCTTGGCCATCGGATAAATATTTGCGGTTCAGCATCTCGACTCCTGCCCGCGCCCGCTGCAGCAGCAGTTCGTCTCCCGGCAGGACCTCTTCCGGCGCGTCGCACAAATCCGTAAGCAAGGCGAAGTGAAGGTACTGATCCCGATTCGCGAGATGATGAATCTCCAATGTCTCGATGAGGCGATCAATGCCTTCCAGACTGGTGAGCATTGTGGGAACGACCACCATCGTGCGGCAAGCCGGAGCGATGCCGGAGGAATAATCCAATCTGGGGAGCGGGCAGGGTTTCAACAGCAGCGTGGAGAGCCAGTTCATCAACGCCACGGCCAGTTGGCTGGCACAAAGGAGGAAAACAAGGGTGAAGAAAATGAGTTTCCATCCCTGCACTTCGAGCGTCAGGGCCTGCTGCATAAACCCGAACGTGGCGAGTAAAGTGAGCATCCCAATACCGCCTGCATAATACGTCAGCGGAAAACGGTGAATGCATCGTTCCTTAATCGTTCTCCAGGGCCACCGCACGTTCACCGCGCGTCCCAGCACAGCCCGACCCTTGTCGATCAAGTAAAAGCCCACGTGGGCAGTCCGGTCCTCGCGCCCCTTTTGCCGGCCACTGTCTGCGGCCAGTTGGACGGCCTTTTGCGCGACGTCCGCTTCCGAAAGTTGGCTGTGCCGGGCAAGGAACTCGACCGAATGGCGATAGCGATCGCGGGTCGCAAAATCCATCGCGCGGTAAACTTCCGCAGGATCGGAGCGCAAAGTCGCCTCGACCAGACTCAGGCTCTCAACGAACTCCTTCCAGTCCATGGCGCTCAAGAAGCGAAGACTGGCAATACTGTGGCTGACGGAAACCTGGTCGGCAGCCTGGTTTTGACTCTCCATCTGGACAAGCTGTTCGATGGACAACCCCTGTTCAACGAGCCGCTGTTCGAGCCAGCTGCGCGCGAGATGCAACACCGGACTTTGTCGCGACAAACGCTGGCAAAATTCCGCCACGAACGAACTGGACAAGGGAAGATCGGACTTCGCCATGTCCGCCACCACCACCACGAGGTGGGACGGAGTCTTTTCCGCGATATCCTGCAAACGATCCACCCACCAGTTCGCAAGATCGCTATCCTCCCGGGCGATGGTCAGCCGGGTGGCGACGCGCTGCAGATTTTCAATCAACCCCAGCCGCAACATAATTGGAATGGCCCACAACTCGCCCAGTTTCAAGGAACCCACCGTTTGGTAAGCGGCGATGAAGGCGCGGAGCGGTCCCGGATCAATCTGTGCATCCACGTGCGAGATCAATTCGAGCACGATGTCGTAAACGCGCGGAAGTCCGGCGGAAGGGCTGTTCAAGAGGCGAGGCAACTCCCGGCTATAGCCCCGGGGCAGATGCCGCCTGGCTAGTTGAATCTGCTCTTCGATCAGGTAGAAGTTGTCGAGAAGCCATTCGGCGGCGGGAGTGATGCGCCGGCTTGGATTTACGGCGAGGGTCGCGCGATTGAAGGCTCGGAGGCTTTGCTCGTTTCCGTCCAATCGAGCCAACAGGCGGTTGGAGCTGTGTTGAGTGACGAACTGGTGATCCGCCGCCAGGGCTCGGGCATGGCGCGCGAGTTGTTCGACGCTGAACAACTCGGCCCGCAAAGGCGGCTCGCCCGCGCCTGGGCGCGAACGCGCATGTCCGGTCACCCAGTTTTGAAAGCGCAATGGCAGAGTCTGCATGTTGTTCTTGCTTCCGGTCGCGATTCCCGCAATTAACCATCCCGCAGGAATTTATCCTGTTGGGAACCTGCCGGCTCGCCCGTCGCCATCGGGGCCGGCTGGACACTGTTCAGTTTCGGCGCGGGCGCTGATCAGGCCCGACGAAATAACGTTGCCGCTTTGGCGATGATTTCCCCCATCATGATGCGCTTGAACCTGCGCGGATGATATGGGGTGTTACCCCCACCTGCGATTGCTGCTTGGCAGGTGAGGCACCGAGGCGTTCCAGAGGCAAGCGTGAAAACCCCGCGATGCCGGCCATATCGCTTTTGAACGCGGATCTGTCGGAATACGGCGACATGTCGTTGCGGTTGGCTGTATTTGTTTTCGACATCTTTCTTCTTCTACAGCGAACGCTCTTTTTCACAAGGGATTTGTCAACTCGGCAAGTTTGCGGGCAACAGCGCGTTTTGCACCTCACTATGTAGCACCGGTAGTTGCGAAATAAAAGGCTGCGTAAACTCAGCCGCGGGAGGAGTCCTCTGGGCCTGGCCGCCGGGGCGGATACGGCAGATTAACAATCTGCGTTACAATGCTAGCGCTCATTTCTCCCAGCCTTTCCTGACCGCGCACTGCACAGATTTCTCCTCCTTTTTTCATCCGTGTCATCCGTGAAATCCGTGGTTAAATTCTCCCTGGTTCATTTTCCCTTGTTCCCCTTGCCCGTTCGTGCTCCCCGCGCGGTGAGTTTGGTCAGTTCCGTTTCCATTTCCTCGACGGTAGGCAGGCTGGACCGGAACGCCTTGGGCAGCGCGCGGGTGAGCTGGTACTCCGACACGCCGATGGCCTTTTTCACGCCCTTGAGCGCCTATTCGGCGATGATCCGGTTCTTGTCCTGGCAGAGGATGAGTCCGATGGTGGGCTTGTCGTCGGCATGGCGCAGGTGGTCATCCACCACATTGCAGTAAAAGTTCATCTTGCCGGCATACTCCGGCTTGAACGGGCCGCGCTTCAAGTCCACGACGACGAAACAGCGCAGCCGCAAGTGATAGAACAGCAGGTCGAGATAGAAGTCGTCATCGCTCACTTCGAGGTGATACTGGCGTCCGACGAAGGCGAAACCCTGGCCCAGCTCCAGCAGGAACTTCTGCACCTGGTCGAGCAGGGCCAATTCCAGTTCCCGCTCGCGGAACGGTTCGGCCAGCGTGAGGAAGTCGAAGATGTAGGGGTCCTTCAGCACCTGCGCCGCGAGATCAGACTGCGGCGGCGGCAGCGTGGCGTGGAAATTGTGGACGGCGTTGCCGGCACGGGCGTGGGCACCGCTCTTGATTTGGAGGGCGAGAATGCTGCGCGACCAGCCGTGTGTCACGGTCTGCTGCGCATACCAGAGCCGGGCGCGGAGGTCATTGACCTTGTCGAGCAAGATGACGTTTTGTCCCCATGGCAATTTTGTAACAAGCTGTTGCAAAAATGCCAAGTCATCTGAGCCGGTCAATTGTGCAGCAAGCTGCTGCACTTCTATGAGGTCGGCTGGAACGGCCAATTTCGCCACCGGTTGTGGCGAAATATTACGGGTCTCCAATTGTGCCGCAGCCTGCGGCACAGTTACTCCATTCAGCGTCCCAGCCATCAGATGGGCCAACGGTGTTGGCCTTTTTGCCGATGCGGCCAATTGTGCAACAGGCTGTTGCACAATTGGCCGGGGTCCATATTCCCGGGCGAATCGGATCATGTACTTCAAGTTCCGCTCCGAAAACCCCTTCACATCCGCCAAAGGTCAGTGACCTCTGGACTCCATCATTTCCGACCCCAAGGCACTCACTCACACTGCCAATCCTCACGCCGTCACAGTCCCTGCTCATGCCAGGTCCACTGCCGTCATTCAGATTGCTGCTTCCGTTCACTCCCCCACCCATCCCCTGAGCGCCGGCCGCGCTGCGGCTTCAGTTCTCTCAGGTAGTGGCGGCTTCACAGCAGGATCCGACCGTCAAATGTCTCCAGAGTTTCGCCAACCTGACCGAAGGCAAGATCTACTGTGTTTGGCAGGCTCCGCAGCCGGAAGCAATCACTGGTTGGTTCAAGAAGATGAATGTCCCCTATGACAGCATCACGAAAATAGAAGTGGAAGCTGCTGGTGGCACCGTCAAAGCGGCCTAGGCGGCGCCACATTCCCTGGGAAATACAAAAAACCAAACAAAGAAACGACAAATGCGGATACTACTAAACGTCAAAATCCCACATCAGCAATTCAACGCCGCAGTGAAGGATGGCACGATCGGTTCAAAGTTGAACCGGATTCTGGAAGCCACGAAACCAGAGGCTGTCTATTTTACTGAGCAGGATGGGTGCCGGTCAGCAATTCTCATCGTCGATTTGCCGGACCCATCGAAGGTGCCCACGTTGGCAGAGCCGTGGTTCCTCACATTTCAGGCTGATGTCGAGGTTCGAGTTGTCATGACCCCGGACGACCTAAAGCGGGCCGGACTTGATGAACTTGGCAAGAAATGGAGTTGATGGGTCAGCTCCTGACAGTACCGCCTCACGCAATCCTCACCCCCTCCGCAGACCCCCAGGACAGACACACGGGCCAAGGGGCCTTGAGCGCCTGGCACTACAGGAAGAAAGCGTGCTTTTGGTATACTTTCGTGCTACCGCCGCCCCCCACTCTTGCCCAACTCTTGCCTAACCCCAGTCCACCTGCCGACATGACCTTAAACGAGCATAGCACAGCCACTTAACCAGTCACGCACCGCTCTGCCGCCAGGCCTAGTGATTCATCAGTCACCCCAACCCAGGCGCAGACATGGCAACGACGCCGGATCTGCAGCCCGTCATCGAAAATGCCCACAAACCCATGCACCTTTGATGCATTCTCGTACTATCGGGGAGACTCCCTGCCGCACCAAACCACCGCACTTTTGACGAACTCTTGCCGCACTGTGGAGCGGCACCGTACTGTGCTCTGGCGAGAGCTGGAAGGGAACACGAGGAAGCTCGAATAACGCCAACAACACGGAGGGACACCTTATACCCAGACGTTATACCAATGCTCTATCCAAAACACAAATATTGCTGAACATGCTGATTTAATTGGTGATTTGTTTGGTGGTGCCGGTGGTCGGACTCGAACCGACACGACTTTTTACGGTCCCAGGATTTTAAGTCCTGTGCGTCTGCCATTTCGCCACACCGGCCATCATTTATGAACAATTACTTGCGAATAATCTGAGATCGTCAATTTGCGCTTGCGCTGGATTGATGGCGTGAATGCCAAAATCGTCAAAAGCAATACCAAAAACGGAATCGCGAATCGACAATCTCATGCCACCACTTTCGCAAAAGTGGTGGACGGACGCAAGCAACCCGTGCGCGAACTCCGGCGCTGTGGTGATCGCTACGTTTGAAGTTCGACCGACGTAAAGGACGCCGTATCCATCATGCGTCAAGGCGGGACGGTACACATCCCTCTCCCATTCGATGGGAGAGGACGGCCATGGGCCGGGTGAAGGATTCTGCTTGTCTCGGAATCGTGGCGCCCGCCGTTCACTGGACCTTGAAAGTGCCCAACCCCGAATCGTCGGGGTTGCTGCCGTAGGCCGGGCTTTGATAGAAGCTATGAAATGCCCGACCGGCGGTGGCTGAGGTGAAGACCACCTCCGCATACGAGACGGCCCCGGAGTCGCCGGGATCTGTGTAATTTTGTTGGATGATTGCCGCTGTGGGACTGTATTGGGTGAGCGTGTAAGTGCCATAACCTGTCACAATCCCGGCTTTGGTCTCTGTGAATGAAACATCATTGGTAAAATTCATCGTCACTTCCACCACGCCGGGGGTTTTGTAAAACTGAATCGTCTTGCCTGCCAGCGTCGCGGGCACGAGGTTGCTCACGTGCGAAAGCGTCATCGGCCCCGTCCCGGAATCATTTTCGCTCCAAAATGTGAGGCTGCCGCCGGAGGCGCTGGTGAATGTGACGTCAACGTCCGTGACATTGGTTGTGCCGAGCCAGCTTAACATGCCAATGTCGCTGCTTGTAATGTGCGCGGTGTTGGGGCCGGTCTTGACATACGCATAACTGCCCGCGCAGTAATCATCCGCGTTGGTGTCGCTGCCCGTGCCGGTCTGACCCCATGTGGCATCGCCCCAGGTGATGGCAATGGTTGATTTGCCGCCGAACTTCAGCGTCGCCGCATAGCCCGCCAGTGACGCCGGCGCAAAGCCGCCCGGAATGCTGGTTTGTCCAAACGTCGCCTTGGCGGTGGTCGTCATGTTGCCGCTGCAGACAAATGGCGTGCTGTTGCTCCAGGTCCCTTCGCCCGCCGCACCCATTATTTTGCCCGTTTGCGTCTCGGTATAAACGCCGGCGCTCGTCGGCGTCGTATCGGTGACCGTCTTGGTGGAGAGACCTTGCAGGTAAAACGAAATGTTATTCCCTCCGGCGATGGCGGTGTCGTCGAACGTAATTTTAACCACCTCCATCGTGTTGAGAGTGGGACTGGCCAATTGCGTGGTATCGTTCTGCTTGCCCGAAAGAACCTCATTGCCACCGCTGGAACCGCTGAGGATGTCCGAAACATCCGCCATCACGGTGTTGGCGCTGTCCACCACCACCCATGCGTCATTCGTCGCGGCCAGTTTCGACCCGGCGGGGAAAACGCTGCTCCCCCATTGGCCCTCGGCCTGCTTGTCCTGTGCCAACAAATTCAGGATGGCCTGCGTGTTGTAGGTCTTGACGAGCGGATTGGCGGTCGTATCCACCGTGCCATTGTCGTTGTTGGTGTTTTGTGTGTAGGCCGTCATTGTGACGGTGACGGTTTTCAAAACATCGGCGCGCAGAGTGTTCGTGGAACACGCCGCTACTGCCGCCAGGCCGGTGAGCAGAGTTTTCAGTTTCATGATTCTGTTTTTGTTGTGTGTTTTTCCAGCATAACTCGTGCCTTTAACTCGTGTCCCCTGCGGAAATGACCACGGCGGATCGACCCTCCCATCTGTGTGCCGCAAGAATCCGGATGCGTCGCCGGGGATTTCCGTCGGTCATCGAGTGGAGCAGGGGAAGATCGCGCCGGGCTGGTCCCTCGTCACTTTGCCCGAAGGGTCAAACGTCGATCCGTGACATTTAACGGTGGCTTGCGCCGCTCATTGCGGCGCCGGTCCCTGTGTCACCTGCGCCAGATCGTCCACGCGCAGCCATTTGGCGAATGCGGCGCGAATCTGCGGCGCGGTCAGCCGGACATAACGCTGCGCGGCTCGAGTGGGCTCGTCCAGCGGCAGGTCGTGGATCGACCGGGAAATCCATCCTCTGGCGATGCTCTCGATGCTCGATTCCGCCAGGGGAATTTCGCGGAGCAACAGCGCCCGGGCCTGCAGCAGTTCGCGCGGCGTCACATCGGCCGTCTGCATCGCCTTGAGGTTGCTGACCACGATGGTGCGCGCCTTGGCTACGTTCGGGGGATCGCAGGCGTAATTCACGCGGTAAACGCCCCGGGTTTGCCCGACCTCGAATGACGACGAGACATAATAGGTGAGTCCGCTCTTTTCCCGGAGATCGCGGTAAAGGCGCGTGGCATAGAAGGCGCCGCCGAGCACGTGGTTCCCCAGTTGGAGCGCATAATAATCCTCGTTCGTCCGTGTGAGACCCAGTGTTTGGGCGAGGGTGACCTCGTCCTGCACGCGACTCGAATCGGGCACCTGGGTTGTGGACGCCGCATTGGCCGGCGCGGGCGGCAGCAGCGTTTCCGGTTTCGATCCGGACGCCTTCCACTCGGTGAAATATTTTCCGACCACCGCCCGGGCGCGCTCGGGTGTCACGTTGCCGATGACGACAAGGGTGGTGAGATCGGGACGGAAAACGTGTTCGTAGTAATCCCGCACGTCCCGGATGGAGAGCGACTGGATGGTTTCCGGCGTTGCCTCGCGCTGAACGGGGTCCTGCGGCGGGAACAGCGCTTTCTTCAGGGCGCGGTCCGCGAGGTAATTGGGGCTTTGAAGTTTCCCGGCGAGGGATGCGGCCAATTGCGGCTGGAGGATGGTGAACGCCTTCTCGGGCAGGACGGGGGAGATCTCGTTTTCCGCCAGCAGTTCCACGCCGCGTTCGAAATCGTTGGTCAGCACCTGAAGCGAAAACCCGTCCCCCGCCGATTCAGTGGCGCCGATGTCGTCCAGCGCCTTCTGGAACGCCACGCGGTCCAGGGATTTCGTCCCATAGGAAAACAGTTCGTCGAGCGCCTGATCCGTTCCTTCCCTGCCTGTTGCGGTTTCCACGTCGGCGTTGCTTTTGACCCGTCCAAACACGCTGATGGTGTCGCTGATGGATTCGGGCTGCACGACGAGCTTCAGGCCATTGGGAAGCACGGTCACCACCGGATCCAGCGTCGAGGCGGGGATTTCAGCCCGGCTGACGGCCTTGGCAGCCCAGCGCGGCAGCCGGACTCCCTTGGTCCGGGCGGGCGCGAAGGATTCCTGGCCGCCGAAACTTTTGGATGAAATGGGCTTGCCGGACGGTTGTGGCTTCAAAATGGCTGAAATTGCGTGATCGAGATCCAGGTATTTCCGCGCCACACGGTTGACGTCTTCCACCGTCACGCGCCGGATGGCCTCCACGTCGTCTTCCGGTGACTGCCGGCTTTCCACCGCCACGGCCTGGGACCACGCCATCGCCAGTCCGGAAACGGAATTTTTCGCGAACTCGGCGCCGGCCACCTCGCGTCGTTTGGCGGCTTCGACCAGGTCGGCCAGCGCGCCGTTGGTGGTCTCGGTGGCCAGGATTTGTTTCACATGGTCCAGCAACGCCGGAGCGTCCGCTCCCGCGGGGAAGCCGGCCACGGCGTACCCCATGGCCGCCTTGGGTAGACTGTCGTACGCAAACTGCGCGAACAGCGCCTTGCCGTCGGGAACCAGTTCGTAAAGCTTGCCGCGCTGGCTGCTCAACACGTCCGACAGGATTTGTGAGGCGGCGTAATCCGGACTGTCCGATCCCGGCATTCGAAAGGTGACGACGGCCATGCCATAAGGAAGATCGGTGTCCAGATTCAGCGTTTGGGCCTTGACGGGCTGAAAATCATACGACGGTCGCGCGGGCAGCTCGCGTCGCCGGATGCCGCCAAACGAGTCCTGGACTTGCTTGAGCGCGACGGCCGGCTGGACGTTGCCCACGATGACGAGGATGGCGTTGTTCGGCACATACCACGTGTTGTGAAACTGTTTGAGGATGGACCCCGTGGTTTTGTCGAACGACGGCCGCGTGCCCAGCGCGTCGTGGGCGTAGGGGGTGTCGTGGAACATGGCTTCCAGCAGTTGGGTATAGAAAACGTATTCCGGATTGGACAAATCCTGGGCGACCTCCTGCTCGATGGCGCCGCGCTCCTTGCTCCACAGTTCTTCGGTGGAGGAAATGCCTTTCATGCGGATCGACTCGATGTGCAGCGCCACGTCCAGGTCTTCCGCCGGCACGGTGAAGAAATATTGCGTCACCGCCTGCTGTGTGTCGGCGTCGAAATCACCGCCCATGGCTGCCGAGATGTCCGCCAGTTGATCGGCCGACAGTCCCGGGCTGCCGCGGAACATCATGTGTTCCTGGGCGTGGGCGGTGCCGGGGAACGCCTCGGACGTCTCGTCGGAACCCACGCGGTAATTGATGACGGTGGTCGCGACGGGCGCGAGAGCGTTGCGCACGATGATGACTTGAAGTCCGTTGGCCAGCGTGGCGCGCAGGACGTTTTCGTTTGTGGCCATCGCAGCGGCGGCCGCCTGGAGGCTCAACGCACAGGCCAGTGCCAGAACGAAGAGGCCGAGACCGCGATTCCGGGCCGGCACCCTCACGGGAACGCCGGATTCATCCGGCAGCCACACCGGCGGCTTGGCCGGCTGCCGGATAAATCCGGCGTTCCGTCCATGAGCCGGTTGCGGCTGCGAATTGGCTTGGCGCGCTGCGGCTGGGCTTCGCCACAGCCGCGGTCCCGTGTGCGCGTTGACGCTCGCTCCTGGTCGCACGGTCCGATCCTGCGGGTGGTTCGTTTTCATTGGTTGTTGCCATAGACTAGGGGGAACCGCCGCCCGTTCAAGCCGCCATTCGATTTGTCTGGTGTATTTTCGGCGACGAATTAATTTCGGCGGGAGTCAGTATGAAAAAGCTGCGCTCGTTTCGACCCGCATGGGTCCTTTTGACGGCTGTCATCCCGCTCCTCGGATCCATCGGCCGGGCCCAGTTGCCCGAGGGCGCGGCGGGGGGGATGAACGCCGCGTTGACCCAGCTTTTCGGCCGGGCCACCTTCTTCTCGGCCAAAGTGGACGTCGTCGTGCTCGATCCCGCGCAGCAGGAGCTGCTGCGCATGCCGATGAACTTCGCCGCCCTGGAGGGCAAAATCCGGCTCGAGATCGATGTGTCGCAGATCCGGAGCAAACACGTGACCCCTGAGATCATTTCCGCGATGAACCAGGCGGGCATCGGCAAAATGGCCACCATCATCCGTCCCGACAAAAAGGCCAGCTACATCCTCTATCCCGTGCTTCGGAATTATTCGGTCGTTCCCATGTCGAAGGCCGAGGCGGACGCCATTGGAAAACCCTTGAACACCGAACGCACCGAGTTGGGCAAGGAAACCATCGACGGCCACTCTTGTGTGAAGAACCATGTTACCGTGAAAGAGCAGCAGACGGTGATTCTCGAAGCGACCACCTGGAATGCAACCGACCTGAAAGATTTTCCGATCCGGATCGAGACGAAGGACAAGGGCACCACCTCGATCTTGCACTTCCACCAGATCCAGTTTGCCAGGCCGGACATCAAGCAGTTCGAGCCGCCGCCGGGATACAAGCTGGCGGGCTGAGGCAACGCTGTGGAGCGCGGCTGTGTCNNAAGGCTGTGGAGCGCGGCTGTGTCCGCCGAGGACCAGCCGCAGAAAGGTGGGGACGGAGGGAGCCTCGGAGGATAGTCCCACGGCGTAGTGACGATATCTGGGGCGCAGCGACTGGTGCTACGCACACAGTCGCGGTCCGTAAGGCTGTGCGGGAGCAACTTGCCACTTGCAACCCGCAACGGGTTCGCATCACCCTCACTTCCGCATGGCCTGTGTTTGATTGAATTATGCGCATCACCAACCTGAACCCGGACACCGACATTGGCGCCAGCGCCTGGCTGGTGGAACTGGACGGACACCGGATGCTGCTGGATGCGGGCACGCATCCGAAGCGGGAGGGTCGCCCGAGCCTGCCGCTCTACGACCTGGTCAAAAAGTCCGACGTGGATGCCATCGCGATTTCCCATTGCCACCACGATCACGTGGGTTCCCTGCCGGTTGCCTTGCGCTATTTTCCGCAAGCCCACGTGCTCATGACCGAGTTGAGCTATTTCCTTGTGGAACGCGTGCTGCACAACTCGGTCAACGTCATGATCCGCCAGCGCGACGAACTCGGCCTCAAGGAATATCCGCTCTACAGCCACGCCGAGGTCGATGAAATCGCGCCGGTGTTTCAAGGCTTCAAATACAATCGCGAGGTGGACTGGGCCGCGTTTCGCAAGACCCGCGCCGGTTTTGTGTCGCCGACCCTCGAGTTTTACGACGCCGGGCACGCGCTCGGCTCCGCCGGTGTCCTGGTCCGCGGCCGGAAGGAAACCCTCTTTTACACCGGCGACGTCTGCTTTCACGACCAGACGATCCTGAAGGGCGCGCGCTTCGACGGCGTCCGGGCCGACGTGCTGGTCATGGAAACCACGCGGGGCGACCGCGTGCTGCCGCCCGGGTTCAACCGCGAGGCGGAAGTCGCCCGGCTGAGCCAGTCGATCCAGCGCGTGCTCGCGCGCAAAGGTTCGGTGCTGATTCCGACGTTCGCACTCGGGCGCACGCAGGAGGTCCTGGCACAGCTGGCCCTGTTGATGCGCGAGGGGAAGCTGAAACGGCAGCCTGTCTATATCGGGGGCCTGGGCCGTGTGTTCACGGAAATCTACGATCTGGAATCGCATCGCACGCACCGCCAGCACCCGGGCCTGCAATTGCACGAGGCGTTGAATCTCATCGTTCTGGAGAAGGGGCAGTCGGAATCCATGAGCCTCACCGGCGGGCGGCTGTTCGTCATCACGGCCGGAATGATGACCGAAAAAACCGCCGCGCACGACCTGGCGCGGCGCATGGCGGGCGACCGGCGCCACGCGATCTTCTTCGTCGGTTACAGCGATCCGGACACGCCGGGAGGGCGTCTCCGCGCCGCCAGGCCCGGCGAGACGTTTTTGTTCAGTGCGGGCGGCGGCCAGGTGACGCGCACCTGTGAAGTGCAGGAATTCGATCTGACCGCGCACGCCAACCGGCAGGACCTGCTCGATTTCGTCGGCCGGGTCGAACCGCGCATTGTGTTGCTCGGCCACGGCCAGGAGAAATCACGCCACTGGTTCGAGGAGCAAATCCGCGCGCGGCATCCGAAGATCAAAGTTATCCAGCCGGAACCGGGGAAAATGGTGGAAGCGTGAACCGTCTCCCGCGTTTTGGAGATTTGACGCGCCCGACAACGCAAAGACAAAGGCGTCACTTAATCAGATGATAATATGACAATATTAACTGACCCCTGCTATGCGAGGTGGCTTCCGGCGGTTTAGTTGGAGGAGGCTGGAAAGCTGATCAATTGGGCCTTTGGAGATTGGAGATCGTTCCAAAGCGAAGCAGGGCTCGGAGAAATCGCATTGGTGCCGGCGGAAACGAATTGGGATTCGTTCAATGAATCGTTCACGGCGACCGTTGCAGGCGCGAGGGAGGAGCCCGCTTCCGGTTCCATCAAGGCGGCGGAGACGGGCGTCGGCCCATTCTCCGAATACACGATACCAGAGATCAGGAGCGCGCACACGGCGGCGCCGAAAGCTCCTGCGAAGGCGGGTTTGGCTTCCAGCACGGCCACGAGGTGTTGCCACCAGCCTGCCTTGGCAAACAGCCGGCCGATTGAGGAAGCGGGTTCGGCACCTTCACCGGCCTTGATCCGCGAGATCACCTGGCTTGAAAAGTTGTTGAAGTAACCCGGTGGCGGTTGCTCGTGGCGCTTCAGCGCCAGCAACCGGCGCACGGCATTAAAGTTTTCGGAATCGGGATTCATGCTATTTCAAGTAGTCCAGGAGATATCCCTGCAACTGCTGCCGCGCGTAAAACAGCCGTGAACGCACGGTGCCGATGTTGCAATCCATAATCTTCGCGATTTCTTCATGGGACATGCCCTGCACATCATGCAGGGTCACCACTAGTCTATGTGGTTCTGACAGTTTCCCCATGGCGCTGTTCAATTTTTCTTGCAGCTCCGCCAGACCCGCCTCCCGGCGCGGGGTCTTATCGGAAATCAACGCCACCAGGTCGGGATCGTGTTCGGCATTGAAATCCAGGTCGTTCAGGCTCATCTGCGACCGGTTCTTCCGCTGCTTGAGGAAATTGATCGTCTTGTTGATCGCGATCCGATAAACCCAGGTGTAGAAACTGGATCCGCCTTTGAAGGATTTGAGGGCGTGGAAGGCCTTTATAAATGATTCCTGGGCAAGGTCGTTGGCATCCTCGTGGTTCGCCGTCATGTGGTAAATGGTGGCGTAGATGCGCTCCTGGTAGCGGCGCACCAAGTCGTCATAAGCCGCCAAATCACCGCGCCGCGCACGCTTGACCAACTCCATTTCCGCGATCGGATTCGCAGCAGCCGAACTCTCCCCCGGTTCGTCGGGCCGAAGGTTCTTCCCCTTGCCGGTTGCGGTATCGGTCATAATCCCCATAGGGCGCTTTCACGCGCAAATTACCAAAGCGTCAGTTTGGCGCGCAAGGTATTTGGTCAAAGACAGCAAACAGGCGCGGCCATGGGATTCGCGCAGACCACGCAACATCTGGCGGGCCTTCTCCAGGTAGTGATGGATGCTTTCCACCGAGGGAGCCAGGGTGTCATAGTGGGAAAGCAACGCGCCCACCTGGACCAGCGCGCCTTCCTGCCAGTTTTGGACCAGGGATTCCACCCGCGCGCGGTCCGAGGCGCTCGCGCGTTCCCGCAACAGCAGCACCGGCAGGGTCAGCTTTCCCTTGGCCAGATCCGTTCCGAGCGATTTTCCCGCCGTGGTCTCGGAGCCGAACAGATCGATGCAATCGTCGTAAAGCTGGTAGGCGATGCCGAAGGCGAGGCCAAACTGTCGCAAGGCGGCGCGTTCGGCGGGCGAGGTGCCGCTGAGATGAGCCGCCAGCTCGCAGGAGAGAGCGAACAGCTCCGCCGTCTTCATCTCCAGCACCCGGAAATATTCGCCGCGGGAAAGCTCAAAGTTCCTGCGATGCTGCGTTTGCAGGATTTCGCCCGAGCAGACGGTGTTGGTCGCCATGGCGACGGCGCGACAGATCTCGGGCGTGGGGAAACTGGCGGCGTGTTTCAGGGCCTGCGCAAACAGGCAATCTCCGAAAAGCACCGCGATTTCATTGCCCCAATGGGCGGCCAAAGTGGGCCGGCCGCGTCGAATCTGGCCTTCATCCATCACGTCATCATGGACGAGGGTCGCCAGATGGACCATTTCGATGATCATGGCGACGGTGACGTGGGAGTCGTTGAGTTCGCCCAGGGCATTTGCGGTCAAGGCGACGAGCGCCGGGCGCAAGTGTTTGCCGTTGCCATTGAGCGCATATTCGGCATAGGGACCGATCGCGGGATCGAAGTCTTCCACCTGTTTGGCGAGCCGGGCATGGACGGCTTCCAAAAACGGTTCAACGGGTTCAACGATCTGTTTCCATGAGCAGGCCACTTCTGAGTTAAGCGGATCAATAGAAGGCGCCGCCACCACTTTGGATTCAGCAGCTAACATGTGCGTGCAATCTACGGTTGCAACCGGCTCAAGTCAAACCCGTTAATGCCGTGGCGAGCGCAAAACCGGACCACCCGTCACGGAAAGGGGTGGGGCCCGTCCCAGTGAAGCTGCAGAAACACAAGGGCTGATGGGGAACGAGCCATTCCCCGTCCCGGGCGCAAGTGTGCCCCCATCGCACTGTGGGGAGGCGACAGCTTGTCGCCTGGTGAGTGCTGCAATCCATAAAACGTGGCGACGAGCGGCACGGTCTC
>PLQC01000157.1 GCA_003159675.1 Limisphaerales bacterium | reverse complement strand
CTTTCTTTTTGAGGCAATTCGCCGTTGTGGTTGTCTTCACTTCGGCCTTTCCATTTTCAAGGCGCGCGGTAGCATCGGTTCGTGCGTTTCGGAGCGGGGTGTCAGGCTCATGCCGCGCCTGGGGGTCCTGCGCCGGCGAACCGAACCACTTTCAAACAACCAGCATGGCAACCGACTCCAGACCGGGTGAAACAATAGCTGCAACCTCCGCTTCGCAATCCGGCCAGCGACAATCCCATCGCGGTCCCTTTGCGGTCATGACGACCCTGTTCTTCATGTGGGGATTCATGACGGTGTTGAATGATCCGCTCATTGCGAGATTCAAGGAAGCCTTCCGACTCAGTAACTTTCAGGCGATGCTGGTGCAACTGGCCTTTTTCGGCGCTTACTTCATCGGCGCGATCATTTATTACGCCGTCTCGACCACTTCCGGCGACCCGATCAACCGCATTGGCTACAAGAACGGTGTCATCCTCGGACTGCTTATGTCCGCGCTGGGCAGCGCGCTTTTTTATCCCGCGGCCTTGATGGTTTCGTACGGCTTTTTTCTTTTCGCGCTGTTCATCCTTGGACTCGGGTTTACGATGCTCCAGATTGCCGCGAATCCTTATGTGACGATTCTGGGCCAGGAACGCACCGCTTCGAGCCGGCTCAACCTTTCGCAAGCGTTCAATTCCTGTGGCACGACGCTCGGCCCGATCCTCGGCGGCTACCTGATTTTTGAGGTTTTTGCGCGCGCCGGGGCGCACGGGGCCGATTCGGTCCGGGTTCCCTATCTCGTATTCGCCGGGGTATTTCTTGTCATCGCGGTGTTGTTCACATTCGCCCGGTTGCCGGCCTTCACGAACCAGGAGCAAATGGGCCGCGGACTGGGCGCCTTGAAACATCCGCACACGGCGCTGGGGATGCTCGCCATTTTCATGTATGTCGGTGGCGAAGTGACGATTGGCAGCGCGATCATTCTGTTTCTCGGTTCGGACAAGCTCGGCAACCTGCCGCATGAAACCGCCAGCCAATATCTGGCCTTCTATTGGGGCGGCCTGATGATCGGGCGGTTTATGGGGGCGTTTGCGCTGAGCGAGATGCGCCGTTGGCTGAAACATCTTCTGGTGGTGGCCGTGCCCATCGCGGCGCTTGCTGTCATCCTCGCGATGCCGTGGATTGCGGCTGTGTTGCACCTGGGCTGGGCGCAGGCTGCCGCCGGCGTGTGCAGCCCCGCCAACGCCGCGCATTACGCCGTGCTGCTGGGGATCCTGCTCGTCGCGTTCTTTGCCGGCGAAGCCAGTCCGCATCGGATGCTGGCGCTGTTCAGCGTGGTGATCATCGTGCTGTTGATCACCGGCATCACGACCGGCGGCGAGACTGCGAAATGGGCGATTCTTGGCATCGGACTTTTTGATTCCGTGATGTGGTCGAATATCTTTTCGCTGGCCATCGAAGGGTTGGGTCCGATGAAGAGTCAGGGTTCGTCGCTTCTGGTGATGGCGATCCTCGGCGGCGCCGTGCTGCCTCCGATCCAGGGCAAGGTTGCGGACCTGATCGGGATGCATGCGGCCCGGGCGGTGGCGCCCGCCGCATCCATCCCCGACCTGCAACAGATGGCGGCCTCGCATGGCTGGGGCATCCAGACCTCATTTGTGGTTCCAATCTTCGCCTTTGCCTACGTTGCGTTTTACGGATGTTACGGGTACCGCGCCGGCCGGGGCCGTTGAGGCTCTCGCGCGGGATGCGGTCCTCCCGCTGCGGAGAGCGCATGGAGCGGGCGCGGCGGTGGCGGTCGGAAAGTGCCTGGGACCCGCGACGACGCGCTAATGGTCCGGCGTGGGCACGGAGGCTCGGGCGGGCGAAGCCGTTGCCGTGGGCAGTTCGAGGATGAAGGTCGTCCCGCGTCCTGTCCCCTCGCTTTGGACGGTCAGGGATCCCCCGAGTTCTTTGGCCGCGTTTGCGCCGCTGTGAAGGCCGAATCCGTGGCCGTCTTTCCGGGTGGTGAAGCCCTGAGAGAAGATACGGTTGAGGTTCTCCGTAGGGATGCCGATGCCGTTATCCTTTACCGTGAGGCGAACGCGGTCGGAGCCGATGGCGGAGATAGCCATGGTCATTTTTTTGTCTGCGGTTGTTTCGTCCAAGGCATATTTGGCGTTGCTGATAAGATTCACCAGGATTTGGAGAACTTTGTGCCGGTCCACCATGACGCGCGGCACGGGATGGTAATCGCGGATCAACTGGATCCTGTCGCGGTCGAGGGCGGCGCTGTTGATCTGAATGGCGTCCTCGGCCAGGTCCTTGGGATCAAGTTCCTCCAGAACGCCTCCGACCCGGGCATAGCTTTGCTGCATGGACACGATGACCTTGATATGGTCGACGTTTTTGACCAGGGATTCGACTTCGGCCTGCATCTCACGCTTGTCCTGGACGAGGAACTCGCCCAGTTTCTCGAGGTAACCGGGAAGGGCTTTGCCCTTGGGATCCTCTGTCATGAACCGGCCAAGCTGGTCGTGATGTTTCCGGAGCAGGTCGGCGACTTTGCCGACGGATTCGATGGAAGATCGCCGCAACCGTTCCCCCAGAAGTCCGGAGGAGATATTCACGCTGTTGAGGACATTCCCGACGTTGTGGAGGACGCCGGTGGCGACCTCGGCCATTCCCGCCTGGCGGGACGTGAGCACGAGGTTTTCCTGCGTTTCGGCGAGTTCGGCGCGGGCGCGTTCTTTGGCGGCGACCTGTTCCTGGAGTTCGTGCGTCCGTTCCTGCACGCGGAGTTCAAGCCGGTCGTTGGCCGCCTGCAGGGCGCTTTGCGCCTGCTTGAGCAACTTGCTTTTGTGAGAGATCAGGAGGCCCCAGGTGAGCGCGACGACAGACACCCCCAGCACGCCGAGCAGCACCCACAACAGACGTGCCAGGGTCCACCAGGGTGGTAGTTGGAGGAGACGAATGTCGTTTTTGGAACGAAGATGAAGCAGGAAAGAACGAGGCTTTCCATATTCATCGCTTTGCATTTCGTAAACCCCGGTCACGGCAAGCCGGCTGCCCGGCTCCAAAGCCTGAATTTGCTTTCGAGAATCGTCTGCGGTCGAATCCAGGCTCGCCTCGAAGGTGGAATCTCCGGAGCGGATCAGCAGGCGCGACTCGCCTTCTTTTTCGGCCATATTGAGCAGCGTGCCTTCCGCGATGGCGAGCACCCCTTCCATATCGACATTCACGGATTGCATTGAGGACAATCGCGCGGGAGCCGGCTCTTTGCCGGTCGAGATGCGGCGGTAAGCGGCCTCTCGCAGCAGGAACCTCCGGCCCTGAACGCCCGGAAACCCCACGACCTCCACCTCATCTCCCGGTTCCAGCGGGTCGCTCTGCTGGCTCAAGGCAAAGACGCTGTCGGCTCCATTCTGCAGGTACAGGTATCGGCCCGGCGCGTGCAGAACGACCGTGCCGGTCGTCCGCACCCTTTGGTTGAGAGCATTCTGCAGGTTAAATCGGCGCAGACTGCCCAGGGAGCGCAGCGGCCCGGCGAACAGATCGTCGGGCGCGGGTTCCTCAACCTGGATGTATTTCGCCTCCGGCGCCCAGATCTGGATCCCGGTCAACTGGTGCCGCGAATTGGAGATGGCGGCGCAGACTCCCTGCACGCGAACGATGGAGCCCCGCAGGGCGGCAAAGGATTGGGATGCCGGAGTCCACGTCTGGAATTCGCCGCTGGAGGTGCTGAGATCCAGGCGCACCAGGCCATTGTCCTGTGTTGCGTCCCGCACGTAACCGCGCATTTCCGCCCAACGCCCGTCCTCCACGCCCGTCATGGCCTGCTCCAGCGAGATTGCTTGCGCCTCATCCAGGTTCCACCATCCGGTCCTGCGGATCATGGCGTTGGTGACGACCGGCACGAAATCGCCCTCAGCAACCTCGCCGCGCACCGTCACGATGGTCCCCGGCTTCGTTGTGTTGAGGTCATCCCATTTCGGGTTGAGCACGCGGATGCCTCCACTGGCGTCCTGCACGAAGACGAAGGGGGTTTCCGCATGATACCAGGTGAGCACCCCGTGAAGAATGACGAGCGGGTGCCGCGCCGCTTCCTCGCGGCTCAAGTCACGGACGCGCTCAGCCAGCCGCAGGACGGTTTGGTCCGGCTTGGCGGTGTGAGTGGATGCGGTTTGGATGGAATGGGTTGTCAGACGGTACAAACCGGCTTGAAGGCACTGCTGCACACCCAGAACAAACGGATGGCCGATGGCCTCGATGGAATCGCCCAGGCGCAGCGGTTGCGTTTGCTTGCTCTGCACCATGATCTGGCCCGTGACATCCCAGAGTGTGACCCATTTGCCCGGTTCATGGCTGCGGACAATGCCCTGGACGCAGACCAAGTCATTCGTGGGAGTGTCGTCCCGGATTCGTTCGCTGGGGGTGACCGGAAGGGCAAAACGCGGATCCGTCGTCAGGGAACCAATGACCTCTAGGTCCGCCGGCCGCGCAGCCCACAACGTCAGATCGCTCAGGTTTCCGTTCTTGTTGAATTGCGGCGAGTAAACACACTTTATGCGGACGAAATCGCCCGCCTTGAAGCGAGGTGCCGGCCCGCTTCCGCTATTGAGGACATAGACGCTGGCGGTCTCGCCATCGACAAGCAAGTTGAGGGTCAGATGCGTCCGATCCTCGATCTGGTGGTCGATGAGGCCCGTCACGGACACCAGGTGCCCCTTGATGTCCGCGGCATTACGCGTCAGGCTCTGAATTGCCTCCGGTTTGGTGTCGGCCGAACCGGCCAGAATGCGGATCCGGGTTTTGTCCCATTCAAACTTTTCCTGTGTCGGGACGATGACTCCGTCGAGGGCAATCCGTTGGCCGGCCTTCAAAGGAGTGGGCGAGTCCGCGATGGGCAGAAAGGAAGGTCGCCCGCAGCACTCTCCCCAGGCGACTCTCCATTCGGGATCGAAATAGTAGATTACCATTTCGGTTTCCATCCGGAAGGCTTCGTTCCGGAGCGACTGGGGCATTTCCCAAATCTCGTAGATGTTGGTCAGGACTCTTGCGCCGACCGGGGGCAGGTTCAGAGTCTGGCTGCGAATGGTCTGAAGGCCGGACAAAAGGAGTGCGATCGCTGTTCCAAACAGCGTTCCGCCCGGCCATGCGCCACATTGCTTCGCCCGGCCACGCTTATGGGAAGCCTTCAATCCCAAAAGATCGGGAGCGCAAGGGGACCGTGAACCGCCATGGGTCCGGCTTGGCGCGATAGCGTCCTGGACTGCGGCAGCACTCTGCCGCTTTTGAAATATCAACGCGCGCAAGGAAAGCGCCAGAGGACTGGCGCAATCCAAAACCTGGCGGCGGTGTCCACGGTTCATGGAGCCCCCTTGCTTCTTCGGAGGTGCTCGCACGTCATGAGCCGGGTGGGGACGCGCTGCTGCGCGTTCGGGCTGACCGGCAGGTCGGCCCTGCCAGGCTCATGGAAAGAAATAAGCGGTGCCACGGTATCGGGTTCCGGTCGCTGCCCGCGTGCGTGGGCAGTGCATGGGAGAACCCGAACTGTAATCGGTTGCGCAGAAGGGAACTTTAGAGACTTATTCACTTGGGCACCGTCTGGAGAAGTCCTGCAGGAGGCATCGACGGCAATCGCTCCCGTTCCGGGTCCCCGGCGCCTGAATCGTTTCCTCAGGCGGATGCTTTTGTGTCGGATCTCGGGTTCAGCGGGAGTTCGAGGACGAACGTGGTGCCCTTGCCTGCGCCCTCGCTTTGGGCGGACAGGCAGCCGCCCATTTCCTTCGCCGCCAAAGCGCCGCTGTGCAGTCCGAACCCATGCCCGTTCTTGCGCGCGATGAACCCGAAGGAAAAGATGCGGGTGAGGTTCTCCTGCGGAATTCCCACGCCGTTGTCGGCCACTTCGATCTTGATCCGGTTTGCATTCGCGCGGCCCAGGCGCACCGTGATCTTCCGGTCGCCGGTGTTGTTTGCATCGCAGGCATACTTGACGTTGTGAAAGAGGTTTGTGAGGATTTGCAGGACCTTGTGGCGGTCCGACACGATGGGCGGCACGTCGGAGAACTCGCGTTTGAGGTTGACGGCATGGCGTTCAGGACATTGCCGACGTTGTGAAGGACGCCGGTGGCCACTTCGGCCATGCCCGCCTGCCGGGACGCGAGCATCAGGCTCCTCTGCGCCACGGCCAGTTCCTCGCGAGCCCGTTCCTTGGCGATCACCTGTTCTTGAACGGTAGGCGGCTTCTCGCAGGAGGAACCTTCGACCTTCGTTGCCGGGGAAGCCCACGACTTCGACCCGCTCGCCTGGTTGGAGCACCTCCCGCTGCTGGCTGAGTGCGAGCACGCTGTCAACACCGTCCTGCACGTACAGGTAGCTGCCCGGCGCGTGCAACACCACCGTGCCGGTCGTCCGCACACGCTGATTGAGCCCGTTCTGCAGGCTGAAGCGCCGCAGGCTGTCCAGGGGCCGCAGCGGTCCGGAGAACTGATCATCGGGCGCGGGTTCTTCGACTTGGAGGTACTTGACGTCGGGTGCCAGAAGCTCAATCCCTGTCAGTTGATGTCGTGGATTCGAAACAGCCGCGCAGACGCCCTGCAATCGGATGATGGAACCTCGCAAATAGGCCAGCGACTGCGAGGCGGGGAGCCACGCCTGGAACTCGCCGCTTGAGGTGCTGAGATCCAGCCGCACCAGACTGTTGGTCGGTGTCACATCACGCACAAACCCCCGCATCTCTACCCAATGTCCATCCTCCACTCCTGTGAGCGCCTGTTCCAGTGTCACGGATCGGCCCGGTTCCAGGTTCCAAAAGCTCATCCGGCTGATCACGGCGTTTGTAATGACCGGCACGTAATCTCCCTCACAAACCTCGCCTCGCACCGCCGCAATCGTTCCCGGTTTCCAGGCGTCCCGTTCCTCCCACTTTGGGTTCACCACGCGGATGCCGCCACTGGCGTCCTGCACGTAGGCGAAAGGCAGTTCCAGATGCCCCCACGTGACGATTGCGTGAAGGTTCACGGGCAGCCGTCGGGTCGTCTCCTCCCGGCTCAAGTCCCGGACCCGTTCCGCCAGACTCAGGGGAGATTTATCCGGCCGGCCGGTGGAAACCGGATTGGAGGTGGAAGATGCCAGCCGATAGAGGCTCCCTTCCAGGCACTGTTCCACGCCCATTACGGAAGGGTAGCCGATGGCATCCACTCGGTCGCCGAAGCGCAAGGGCTGGGTCTGCCTGCTCTTGACGATCACCTGTCCGGTGTCATCCCAGAGGGTCACCCATTTGCCCGGCTAATGGCTGCGCACCACATCCCGAACATGGATGATGTCGTTCGTCGGCGTGTCTTCGCGTATCTCCTGGCTGGGTGTGATGGGAATGTTAAAGCGGCGATCCGTGTTCAAGGAGCCGATCACTTCAACGTCCGCCGGCCGGGGGACCAACAGGCTCAGGTCATTGATATCCACGTTTACGTCGAACTGAGGCGAGTACACGCACTCCATTCGCACGAAGTCCCCCTCTTTTAATTGAAGTGGCTGGCCCTTGGCCTCCTTCACCAGGTACGCCTTGGCCGTGGTTTCGCCCGCAAGAAAGTTGATTGTGATGTGGGTGGAATCTTCCAGCAGGCCGTCGATCAACCCTTCCACTGATATTAAATGCCCCTTCAAGGCTTTGGGGTTGTCGCTCAGATTCCGTATCATCTCGGGCTTGAGCGGCACCGCATCCTCGAGGATCCGGACGCGGGTTTGATCCCAGATGAATCGTTCGCGGATCGGCACGATGACTCCATCGATGGCAATTCGTTGGCCGGGCTTCAATGGCGTTGGGCAGTCGAAGATGGGCAGGTAAGCCGGTATTCCTTCGCATTCCCCCCACGCGTTGTTCCACTCGGAATCGAAATAATAGATCACCATCTCGGTCCGTATCCGATACGGCTGACTCTTCTGCTGATGCGGCATGGTCCAAATCTCATAGATGTTGGTCAGGACCCGTTCTGCCATCGGAGGGGGGGTGGATGCCTGGCCCCAGGCCGCGGGAATGCCGAGCAAAAGCCATCCAACCGCTGTTCCGCACAGCGATTTTCCGAGCCTCGCTCGCGCAGGCATCAACGAAGATATCAGTGGCTCCGCAGGATGAGATTCGAGCCATCGCCCGCCCGGATCTGCGTGCTTGGGAAGAGTCTGCATTGTTCGTTATCGGCAGTTATCGAATGAACTTTATAAGGTAATTTGGTGACTCTGGAATCCGGTGTTGCTCGGTCCGGCTTAATGGAAGCAATTCGGCGGACGATGTTCCGGTCGCGGAAGGCCGACCTGCAGGCGGGATGGGACGCGCGGCGGCAAATCGCTGCCACCACTGGCGACAGCCTTCGGGAACCAGGCTAACCTGTTCTGCCATCGAGACTCCCGCGAACGAATTCCCTGTGTAGTCGGGCGTAAATACCCCCGGCCGCCAGCAGGGTCGGGTGCGTCCCCCGCTCGACGATCCGGCCCTGCTCGAGCACGAGCACCAGGTCGGCCTTGCGGATTGTGCTGAGGCGATGTGCGACGACAAAGGCCGTGCGTCTGCGGAGGAGAACTTCCAGTGCCCGTTGCAAACGGGATTCGGTGACGGTGTCGATGGCGCTGGTGGCCTCATCGAGGACGAGGATGCGCGGGTCGGCGAGGAGCGCCCGGGCGAAGCAGACGAGCTGTCGTTGACCGGCGGAGAGGGCGGCGCTTTTCTCGCCCACCTGCGTTTCCAGGCCGCGTGGCAGCGCCTCCAACAGGTCGAGGCAGTCCAAAGCCCGGAGCGTTGCGCGCACGTCAGCCTCTCCGGCGTTCGGCCGCGCGAACCGGATGTTGTCAGAGACGGAACCGGCGAACAGCACGTTGTGCTGTTGCACGCTTCCCATCTGCAGATGGAGCGAGTCGCTGGTCGTCTCGAGAAGATCCCGGCCGTCCACGCGCACGCTCCCGCGTGTCGGCAGATAAAATTTCTGGAGCAGGCCGGCGAGCGTGGTCTTGCCGCTGCCTGTGTGGCCGACCAGGGCCACCGTCTGCCCCGGTTCCGCAATGAACGAAATATCCGTCAGGACCGGGCGACCGGGTTCGTATTCGAAGCACACCTTTCGGAATTCGACGTGTCCGCGGACCGGAGGCAGCGGCTTTGCCGTCGGCGCATCCTTCCATTCGGGTTCGAGGTCGATGAGCCGGAAGAAGCGTTCGGCGCCAGCCATGGCGGCCAGCGCCTGGTTGTACTGGTTCCCGATCACCTGGATGGGGTCGAAGAAAAAATTGGCCAGGAAGAAGAACATGACGAGGTCGGTGACGTTCATGTGCAGCCATCCGTGCCAGCGGAGCGCGCCATAGCCGCTGAGCAGGGCCATGACACCCAGGAAAAGCTGGCTCTTCATCTGGAGCAGGGGAATGAACACCGCGGAGGCATGCGCGGCGCCGACGTTGTTTTCGCCATGCACGTTCACCAGCTTGCGGAAAAACCCCGCGTTGATCTCCTGTCGCACGAACGCCTGCGTGACGCGGATCCCACTGACCGACTCGGCGAGCGTGGAGGTCAGGCGGCTCCAGGTTTCCTGCACTTTTCGCAACTGATGGCTGGCTTCACGCCGGTAGTTGTCGTTCAGCACCCAGATGGCCGGCACCAGCATCAGCATCAGCGAAAACAGCTTCCAGTCGTACCAGACCATGAGCCCGGCGGCCACGACCATTTGCACGGCCTGGATCGTGACGACGAATGCCACGTCCTGCACGGCCACGCGTACATTTTCAATGTCCGACGTCATCCGGCTGATGATGCGGCCGAATTTGGTCTTGTTGAAGAACGACATCGGCAGCGTCATCAGCTTTTGAAATAATTCCGCACGCATGTCGTGCGCGACGGCTTCGCCCAGTTCGAGTGCGAGCCGCTGCCGAAAGTGCAGCGTCACCACCATGAACACAACCAGGACCAGATAAATCGCGGCATGGAGATAGATGCCGGGCAGATCATGGCCCGCGATCGGGCCGTTGATCGTCTGCCCGATCATCCACGCCAGGGCGGGCAACTGGAGGCCACGCAGGAAGGTGAGAACAAAAAGGCAGTTGCGCCGCCCGCGATATCGTCGCGCATAAGTGAAGATCCGGCGGATGAGAGTCGCTCTCAATGGAGCGTGATCGGCTTCCCGGTCCTCCATCGGGCGAAACCAGGTGATCGCCTCGCGCGCGTGGTCGAGACTGTCGAGAGTCGGGTCCGGTGGCTTCATCCTGTTCCCATCTCCACTCCCTCGGGATCCGGGCCCAGGTCCATCAATTGGAGCAGCGCTGTTTCGCGGTAGGGCCCCGGCTTCTGCGCGAGGTCTTCGTGCCGTCCCATTTCGATCAGGCGCCCCTTGTCCAGCACCAGGATCACGCCCGCCCGGCGCAGGAGGCTCAGTCGATTGGAGACAATGAAGGTCGTGCGACCCGCCATGGCATGGCGCAGGGCCGAGGCGATCTCGTGCTCCGTTTTCGGGTCCACCGCGGCGGTCGGGTCGTCGAGGATCAGAATCGGTGGCTGCAGCAGCAGCGCGCGGGCGAGTGCCAGGCGTTGGCGCTGCCCGCCGGAGAGGTCCACGCCCGACTCTCCGAGGACGGTGTGATAACCGTGGGGCAATTCGCGGATGAACTCGTGCGCCGAGGCGACGCGGGCGGCCTGCTCGATTTGATCCTGGGTGGCGTGCGGGATGCCGAACGCGATGTTCGCGGCCACCGTGTTCGAAAACAGAAAGCTCTCCTGATACACGATTCCGATCTGGCGCCGGTACGCGTCCAGGTCCAGATCCCGCAGATCCCGGCCATCCGCCAGAATCCGCCCGCGCTGCGGATCGTAAAAGCGGGGAATCAAACCCAGCAACGAGCTTTTGCCGGCCCCGGTCATTCCAAAGATGCCGAGGATCTGGCCGGGCGCCGCCGCGAATGAGATTTTCCGCAGCACGGGCGCCTCGGGCGAATAACCGAACGTGACTTCCTCGAACACAATTTCGCCTTTCAGACGTGGCGGCACGATCGCGGCCGGCCGGTTTTGCACCTCGGAGGGCGTGTCCAGCACCTCGAAGACGCGGCGCGCGGCCGTGAAACTTTGCTGGACGGAATTGGCGATCGTGGTGATGTTGGCGACCTGTCCATTAAACTGCTGGAGCAGGGCGGCGAAGACGACCAGGCCGCTGCCGAGCGCGATGCGTCCGTGGACATAGAGCCAGCCGCCATAGGCGAACAGGATGACCAGGCTCAACTGCGACAGGAACTGTGTTGCCGGGGTGAACACGGACAGGTCGAGAAAAATCTGCCGTTGCTGGAGGGAAACCTCCCCGTTCGCCTCTTCAAACCGCCGGACCTGGAGCGCTTCCGCGGCGAACCCTTTGATGGTTTGCACGCCGCGAATGCTTTCGCTGAACTGTTCGACCAGGCCGTCGTACAACTCCCGGTTGCGCAGGTAACCCGGCCGCAACCGCGCCGAATAATGCTGCGTGACCCACCCGAGGGCGAGGGTTACCGACAGGCACGCCAGGGTGAGCGATGGATGGATGCGCCACATGAAGAGCAGGTAGGCAACCAGCGTGAGCAGCATGTTGATGCCCTGTAACACAACGCCGTCCACAAACAATCGCGTGTTCTGCACATCGCCGGTCACGCGATTGAAAATCGAGCTGGATCCGTGCATCTCGAAGAAGCGGAAGCTGAGCTGCTGCAGCCGGGCGTAGATCCGGCCCCGCAAATCCGGCACGATTTTTCCCTGGGTCAACCGGGCCGTGACCATGTTGTACTGGTAGGTCAGGATGGCCCGCAGCAGGGCCTGCGCGACGATCGCCAGCGACAGCGCCGTGACGATTCGGAGCGGAGTCCAGCTTTCCGGTGGCGTCCAGCCAAACGGATACGCCGGGGCGCGCTGCGTCGCATCCAGCGCGTGCCGGATAACGTCGATGACCACTCCCAACAACTGCAGTCCCAGCAGACCCAGCAGCAGGAGCGTCAGGCCGAGCAGTAGCGACAGCAGACAATCCCGGCGGAACTGCCACGCCAGCGAGAGCAAACGGCGGACGAGTTCGCCGTTGGAATACCGGCGCTCGCTCTGGCTGGCGGGATCGGGGAAGGTCATATTCAGCCTGTCAGGATACGGGTTCGGGATTCGTCCAATCCAGAATTTTAATCCGCTTTCAGCGGAGGTTAATGTTCGGACTGCGCGCCGGCGGAATCGGTGTGTTGAACCCCGCCAATCTGGTGAGTTTCCTGGTTTGTCCGGAGCCGGTGGAAGCGCCGGCGGAGGCGTGGTCTGCCGGCGATGAGAACGGCAGGTGCAATGCGGTTGCAGGCATCGGCCAAGGCCGCTTCCGATCCGCGAACGACAAGCGGGGTCTGGTGCATCCCGCGCCCACCCGCTCATCGCCGCGAGTTGAACGGCCGATGGAAAAGGCGGCGCCTGGGCAGCGTGCCAACACGGACCGGCGCGCCGGGTTTCAACTCTTCATCCCCTGTAATGTTGAAACACGTTTGCGAGAAGGATCAGTTCAGGATGGGTTGCCGACAGTGTGGGCAAGACCAGCCGGATGCGCGAGCGGTTGGGTGAAAGTTTTTCCCTCAAGGGACGCAGGTCCTCCGCCTTGTCCCAGCGGAGCTTCTTCAAGTCCAGGACGAGACGACTCTTGCTGCGCGCCAGGGATTCGGAGATGCGTTGCCCCAGGCCATATGCATTGGCTGCCGAAAGAGTGCCTTCCAGACGCATCCAGACCTGTTGCTTGGCATGCTGCAGATCAACCTGGACGGACAGTTCGGGGCTTCGGGTCTTGCGCGCGATTTCCTCCCAAAGACCGAACGCGCTCCAGCGCTCGCTCGGCATCCGGTAGGTCGTCCGCACCAGTTTGGGATGCTGAAACAGGTTCAACTTCAACGTGAGCCCGGCCCACAACGCCGCGCCCACCGCCAGCAAGGACTTGGATTGTTGCGCACGCGTGGGGCGACCCAGTTCGGCGTGAACCCGCCGTTCCAATTCCCTGATCCAGCGCCGTATCCGGGCGTTTGGACCCAGCAGTCTTCCCGTCAAAAAGACCGGGTAGGCCACCCTCAATTCCCGGGCGTAGTATTCGGCTTTTGCGCGCAGAAAGGGGTTCGGCGAATCCTTGAGTTTCTGGAAACCAAGCAGCCGCGCTTCCAGGACCCGGAAGATGCTCGGGCCCAGCCGCTGGAAGTCTTCCTCGAAACACCAGCGCTGAATGTCTTCGATCGCTTCGGGCGAAAGCGTCGGGTGCTTGATCATGGTCCGGAATCCATCCGCCCGACGATAAAACAGATCCTTGTCGGTGGTGTAAACGTCCTGCAACAGGTTTTCCTTGATGATACGTTCGTAAAAAGGCGTGCCGGGCACGGGTCCGTAAATCAGGAACTGCCCCAGCGCGGGCTTGAGCTCCATCAGACCCTCCAGTTCCTTCGCCACGATCTCGCGATTCTGGTAATCGAACCCCACGATCATCGACGTCAGTACGGTGATGCCATGCTCGCGAAACTCCGTGAGAATTTCCTGAATGGGCCGTCCCTGCTGTTTTGCGTAGTTCGAACGCGTCCCTTCGTAACCGATCCAGAAGCCGTCTATCCCCATTTCCAGGATTTCCTGGATGGTGTACTGGCTGATCGCTTTGACGCTCGAGAACGCGAAAACGGAAATCGTCTTTCCGCTTTTCATCACGCACTCCCGGAATTCCATCGCCCGCTTTTTATTGAGCAAAAAATCCTCGTCCAGGATCAGGAACACCAGGTCCGGGTCCATGTCCAGGTAACGCTCGACCACGGCAAAGATGTCTTTGCCGTCGGGCAGGAGCTTGATGTGTTTGCGGGAGAAGAAGTGCGAGGTGCAGCAGAAATCACAGCCGTTGGGGCAGCCAAGCCCGGCGAAGATCTTGCCCGTGCCCGACACTTTCCAGCCGAAAATCCGCAGCCAACTCACGATCAGCGGGTGCTTGTACGGCATGGGAATTTCGGGTTCACCCAACAGCCGCCGAAAAAAGGCGACGCCTTCCTCGCGGCAGATGTAGTCGGCATAAGGTTTGAGCACGTCGTCTTTCAACACCGTGCCGTAGCCGCCGAGGACGATTTTGCTTTGAGGCGCATACTGCCGGATCAGGGCGACCATCTCCTTCATCTTGTGCATGACCGCCATGATGAAGGAGATGCCCACGTAATCGTATCCCTTCTTGAGTTCGCGGATCAGCTCCCGCCGGGATGGGTACTGCAGGACCACCGTGGGCATGTCGAGGTTTTCGGCGATGTAATCGAGGGAAAAATGCACGTTCACCGTGCGCGGGCTGAACATCCCCTGGGCGCGCGTCACCTGCCGATGGAGGAGTTCGTAACCGACGGAAGGCGCATCACCGAAGTCCGGTCCCATGGGACGGCAGACGCTGGTCAAGAGAACTTTCTTATTCATAAATATTGTCCCGCAAGATCGGGTCGGGCGAGATGGATGCTCGTCTGGGATTCAGAAGAGGCGCGACAGGTCGCCTGCTGCGTGGCAGGTGCCATCCAATACGGAAATGGCCGTCGAGTCAAAGAAGATTTGTGTCTTTCCATTGTAAAAAAAGCGCATTTTCTATGTAAGAAAGGGTGGGGCATGGTCACTATTCAATTGATTGCAGACGCCTTCAATGACCGCTCAGGAACAGGAAACGATATTTCGGCGATGGCTGGAGGAGCATCTCGGGCTCATGTTGAAGGTGGTTCGTGGCTGCGCGACTGCGCCGCAAGATCAGGACGATTTGTTTCAAGATGTTCTTCTGCAACTGTGGTCATCCATCCCGGCCTTTCGCGGCGAGGCCAAGGAGACGACCTGGATTTATCGCGTGGCCTTCAACACCGCACTGGCCTGGCGACGCGTGGAGCGGCGGCGGCGGGAGAGGCATGAAACATTTTTGAAGTTGGACGCATCACCCCGAGCCCAGCCGAGTCATGTGGATTTGCTGCCGGAACAGGAAATTGTGGAACGGCTCTATGCCGCCATCCGCCAACTACCCAAGGTGGACGTCTCGCTGGCGCTCATGCACCTCGACGGCTTGAGCTACCAGGAGATGGCCGAGGTGCTCGGCATTTCGGAAAACTATGTCGGCGTGAAACTGAATCGCATCCGCAAACAATTGGCGGAGCAACTGAAAGGAGCACCCGATGAACTTTGAAGATCTGCAAAAGGCGTGGCAATCCCAGGACGCCGGCGCCCAAGTGACGATCAATGCCGACATCCTGCTGAAGGAAGTCCGGCGCAACCAACAACAGTTCAGGGCGACAATATTCTGGCGCGACGTGCGGGAAGTGGGCGTGGCCTTTTTGCTGACTTTGTTTTTCTTGCATCAGGGTATGCGGCATCACGATTGGGCTGATTATCTGGTTGCATTTGCCGGCTTCGGCGTCGGCACATTTATGGTGTTGGATCGCCTGCTGCAACGCAGAAAACAGCCAGTCTCAAATGATTCCCTCAAGGCCTGTATTGAAAGTTCATTGCTTCAGGTCAACCACCAGATCTGGCTTCTGAAAAATATCTTTTGGTGGTATTTGCTGCCGTTTGCGGCGGCTTTGGGAATTTCCATCTGCTATTCGACCTGGCCCGCGCGAAATTCGGGCTTTCCGGCAGTGATTGTCGGAGTGATTTCTGCACTGTTTCTCGCCTTGCTCTATTGGGGCATTTATTGGTTGAACCAGTGTGCCGTGCGGAGAGCGTTGGACCCGCGCCGGCAAGAACTGGAAACCCTCCTGGCCGGCCTTGAATGAAACCTCACACCCAACCCACCGGATCAACGGGTTCACGACTCAAGTTCAAACCATGAAAATAAAACTTCCATTTGGATTCCTGCCGGTTCCAGGCTCGACTGAAGAGCCCGTTCCCTGGTCGAATAGAACAAACAAGACTCTACAACCGCCGGCTCGAAGTTCGAGTGTTGGCCATGAAATAAAGCAACGGCACGGCCACCGGTGCGATGATCATCGAAACCAAGCTGCCCGCCATCAGGGAAATAGCCAGTCCTTGGAAAATCGGGTCTGTTAGGATCACGCTCGCACCCACCACCACCGCCAGCGCGGTAAGCAGGATCGGGCGGAATCGCACCATGCCCGCCTCGACGACCGCCTCCGCCAGCGGCAGTCCTTCGCGCAGGCGTTGTTCGATAAAGTCCACGAGGATAATCGAATTGCGCACCACGATGCCCGCTCCGGCCATGAAGCCGATCATCGAAGTTGCCGTGAAGAAAGCGTGCAACGCGCCATGCGCCGGCAGGATGCCGACCAGTGAGAACGGAATCACCACCATTACGATCATCGGCGTGAGGAATGAGCGGAACCAGCCGACCATCAAAATGTATATCAGCACCAGCACCGCCGCGAACGCCAGGCCGAGGTCGCGGAACACTTCAATGGTGATATGCCATTCACCGTCCCACTTGATGGCAGGTTCCTGGTCCGTGAAAGGCTGGACGGCGTTGAGGATTTTCAGCTCCGCGCCGCGCCCGCCAAATTCGCGTGTATCGAGCGCCCGGAGCGCCTGGTTCATTTTCAGGATGGCATAGACGGGGCTTTCCACCACGCCCGCCACGTCGCCAATGACGTAGGTCACGGGCATGAGATTCTTGTGGTAGAGGCTCTTGTCCGTGATCGTCGGTTCGATGGTCACGAGTTCACGCAATGGAATCAGTGGAGGAACTCCCGTCGTTGAACCCGGTTCGGGCAACGCGTTGGCGTCGCCGGAGCGGACGCGCAACGCCAGCAATTCCTCGGGGCTCGTCCGGCTCGCCAGCGGCAGTTGCAGGACGATGTTCACGTCCTCCTTTTCGCGCGGGACGTGCAGCAAATCCACTGATTCGCCGCCAACGGCGATGCGCAGGGTTTCGGAGATGGTCTCGGCGCTGATGCCGTGGAGCGCGGCCTTTTCCTTGTCGATGACGAAGCGCACCTTCGGCTGGTCGGCCTCGATATACCAGTCCGTATCCACAACGCCCGGTGTGTGGTGAAAAATATCAATCACCTTCCGCGCCAGTGCCAGACGGTCTTTCTCGGCAAGCCCGTAAATTTCAGCGACAAGGGTTTGCAGCACTGGCGGCCCGGGTGGGACCTCGGCGACGGCCACGCGCGCGCCGTAATGGGCGGCAATGGCGGCGACGCGCGGACGGACACGTTTGGCGACGTCGTGGCTCTGAGCTTTGCGTTCACCCTTCGGCAGAAGGTTGACCTGGATGTCGGCAACATTCGCGCCGCGCCGCATGAAGTAATGGCGCACGAGGCCGTTGAAATTGAACGGCGAGGCGACGCCGGCATAAACCTCATAATCGGTCACCTCGGGTTCGGTGCGGACGGCAGCGGCGATTTCACGTGCCGCCTCTGCGGTGCGTTCGAGCGAACTGCCTTCCGGCATGTTGAGGATGATCTGAAACTCGCTCTTGTTGTCGAACGGCAGCATTTTCACCTTCACCCAGCCGATGCCGACCAGCGCCATCGCAACGAGCAAAAGCCCGGTGACACCCGCAAGAAAGGCGTAACGCCGTCTTGGATGCGCGATGAGCGGCCCCATGAAACGACGATAGAGCCGCGTGAAAAAATTTTCCTCGGGCGCCTCGTGGACTCGCGGACGGTCCCCTTCGGTCGCGAACGCCGCACCCTCGGTGAGGGAGGAATATTTTGTGCCCCACCGCAGAATGCGGATGCTCGCCCAGGGCGTGACGATGAACGCGATGGCCAGCGAGAATAGCATCGCCGCGCTGGAGCCGACGGGAATTGGCCGCATGTAAGGCCCCATCAAGCCGCCGACAAATGCCATCGGCAGCACGGCGGCAATCACGGCGAACGTGGCCAGGATGGTTGGGTTGCCGACTTCGCCGACCGCTTCGACCGCGATGGCGGACCAGTGCCGGCCCCGGTTGTGCGGCAGGTGAAAGTGGCGGACGATGTTCTCGATCACCACGATGGCATCGTCCACCAGGATGCCGATGGAAAAAATCAGCGCGAACAGCGTGATGCGGTTCAAGGTGAAGCCATGCAGGTAAAACACCAGCAGCGTCAGCGCGAGCGTGGACGGAATCGCAATGGCCACGATGAGGGACTCGCGCCAGCCCAGCGTCAGCAGAATCAGCAGCGACACGCCGACCACGGCGATGAGCATGTGCCAGAGCAGTTCGTTGGATTTCTCCTCCGCCGTCAGGCCGTAATTCCGCGTGACGGACACCTGCACGTTAGCGGGAATGACGCGGCCTTTGAGCGTGGCAATTTTCTTCAGCACCTCGTTGGCAACGGTGATGGCATTGGCGCCCGGACGTTTGGCAATACTCAAGGTGACGGCGGGTTGATCATTGGCGGTCGTGCCCTTGGCGGCGCCGATTCCAAAAAAAACGTATTGGCTGGGCTCTTCAGCGCCATCCACGATGTCAGCAACATCGCGCAGGTAAACCGGCTTCCCGCCGAACACGCCGACGACTACGTTGCCCACGTCCCTGGCATTGGTCAGAAACGCGCCGGTTTCAATCACCACTTCCTTGTTGTTGCTGGTCAATTCGCCGGCGGTGAATTGCCGGTTCGCCTGCTGCAACATCGGAATCAAACCAGCAGGGCTGAGATTACGCGAAGCCAGCTTGGCCGGGTCGAGCAGCACCCGCACCTGCCGATGCGCGCCGCCGATGAGGCTGGTTTCGGCCACCTGGGGCACCTGCTTCACGGCGTCGTCCACCTGCGCCACCAGCCGCCGCAACGTGAGATGATCGTAATGCGCGCTGTGAAACGTGAGGCATAGAATCGGCACGTCGTCAATCGTCCGCGCCTTGATGAGTGGTTGTGAAACACCGTGCGGGATTTTGTCGAAGTTCGACTGCAACTTCTGGTTCAGCTTCACCAGGCTGCGTTCCATCTCCTCGCCGACCTTGAAGCGCACAATGACCAGCGATTGTCCTTCGCTCGAAGTGGAGTAGATGTATTCGACGCCGGGAATTTCCCAGAGCAGCTTCTCCATCGGCCGGGTGGCGCGTTCCTCGACCTCCTTGGCACTGAACCCGGGCATCGAGACCAGCACGTCCACCATCGGCACCTTGATTTGCGGTTCCTCCTCGCGCGGCAACAGCAACACCGCGAACACGCCGAGCAACACCGACGCGATGACAATGAGCGGCGTAAGCTTGGAATCAATGAACGCATGAGCAATGCGACCGGCAATGCCGGGATGTTCGGCTAATGAATTGGCGGAACCAGCTTTCATGGTTTGAGGGTCAATGGTTGCCCATCAACCACATTACCGGCGCCGTCCACCACCACCTGCTCGCCTGCATCCACGCCGGAAACCAATTCCACCTCGTCGCCAATGCGTTTGCCGGTCTTGATGATACGCAATTGCGCGCGTCCGTTCACCACCACGAAGACCAATTCCATCTGTCCGCGTTGCACTACGGCGGACGCAGGCGCATGCAGCGCCGAAGTTTCGCCCACCGGCACGGCCACGCGGCCAAATTGTCCGGCGCGCAGACCGGCTGTCGCCAGCAGGTCGAATTTGACAAGGAACGTGCGGCTGTTGGAATCGGCGGACGGGGCGATTTCGCTGACAACGCCTTCAAGTTCATTGCTGACGCCCGACACGCGCACGCCCAGTTTGTCGCCGAGCGTGAGACGGCCAATGACCGCTTCCGGCACGTCGGCTTCAAGCCGCAAACCGCCTGTCTCCTCCATTTCCAGCAACGGTTTGCCGGGCGCGGCGAGGTCGCCCACGTCGGCCCACTTCTTTGTGACGACGCCGTCGAACGGAGCCATGATTTCGACGTAACTCATCATGGCTTTGGCCTCGGCCACCGCGCCCTTGGCCACCCGCAGGCGGGACTGCGCGGAATCGTATTCCGCCCGGGTGGCGCTCTGTTGATCGAACAGGGCGGAAACGCGTTTCCAATCGCGACCGGCTTCTTCCAGCGAGGCTTCCGCCTGCTCCAGGCGGGCGGCAATTTCACCGGCATCCAGCCGGGCGAGCAACTGGCCTTTCTGAACCGGGTCGCCCACGGCCACGGGCATCTTCTCGATGCGACCGCTCAACCTGGCTTCCAGCGTCGCGCGCAACTTCGCCCGCACCGTGCCGACCACTTCCTCGGTCATCGTTCGCGATTTATTCTCGATGGTCTCCACGCGGACTTGGGCCGTCGGCAGGCTGGCTGAATTCTCATTTTCGTGCTTCGAGCCGCAACCGACGAGCGCGAACGCGACGACAGCGGTCGGAAGAAAAGCCAGAGTTCTAGGGATCGATCGTTTCATATCATTTGCGGATCGGCTGGGAATCAAGTTGGGGCAACGCGAGCGCCTTGCGCAGGGCAGCAACGGCGATGCACTGATCCGACTCGGCTTCGGCGCGGCGAACACGGGCCGCGACCAGCGCGGTTTCGGAGTCAATCAACTGCGTCGAGATGGCCAGCCCTTGCTCGAAGCGGTTGCGGGTCAGGCTCGCGCTTTCTTCCGCCTGCTCCACGGCTTTGCTGCTCACCGCCAAACGCTCGTTCGCCGCCTTGAGTTCAAGCCGGGCCTGTTCGACTTCCAGATCGAGCGCCAGTCGCAGCTTGCGCTGCTCCTCGCGGGCGGATTCGAGGTTTGCTTTGGCCTCACGAGCTTTGGCGCGGGTCGAGAAGCCGTCCCATAAGACCCACTGCAACATCACACCAGCGGTGTAACTGTTTCCATCGCCGCCAGTCACCCAGCCGTAATCATGATCCAGACTGCCGAAGGCGCTCACCCGCGGCTGGTAGCCGCTTTTCGAGCTGCGGACTTGCGCTTGCGCGGCGCTTTCCCGCTCGCGGGCGGCGGCCAGTTCCGGGCGTTGCGAAAAATCTTCCGCGTCCGGCGCGCTGATGACGGGCGCGGTGTCGGCCACGGCGAACTCACCGCCTTCGATGCCCAGCAGATTGCGTAGCGCACGTTCGGCCAGGATGTTCGCATTGCGGGCGCGGACCAGATCTTCGCGTGATTGCGCCAGACGCACTTCAATGTCCAGCACGTCGGACTTCAACAACGTGCCGCCGTCCAGCCGCTTTTGGGCAACGACCAGGTTGGTCTCAAAAGAATTGACCGCCGCCTCGGCGGCGTGGATGAACTGCCGTGTCTTCAGCACGGTGTAAAATGTTTGCGACACCTCGAAGCCCAGCGCGTTGCGGACGGCGGCGCTGTCCTGCTTCGAGGCTTCAGTGTTCGCCTTCGCGGCCTGCCGGCCCGCGACATTTCGTCCGCCGGCATAAAGCGGGACGGTGACGATGCCCCGCGCGTTGAGGTCATCCACGTCGGGAACATCGTTGAAGTTGAGCGAAGAATTGTAAGACCGTTGATTGAGAATGCTGCCGAAAACCATCATCGGATTGTCGGTGCGGGTGTAGCTCGACTGGACTTGCAGGCGCGGCCAGAAGGCGGAGTTGGCTTGTTCCAGTCCGGCTTGCGCCGCCGCGATGCGCTGCTGCGCGATCCGCGCGTCCGGGTTGTGGGCCAGCGCGTAATCCAAGGCGCGGTCCAGCGTCCACGATTCGGCGGCGTTCACCGCCAGCGAAAACGTCAGCCACAGCGTGAGAAATCCCAGTTGCCGTTTCATCGGGTGCAGCAAGAGTCACCTGATTTTTCGCCTGCGCCGCAAGACCCGCCCACGCCAAGTCTTTTCAGGATGATTTCGAGCGGACAAAATTTTGTGAACGACGATTGCAGCAGGTTGAAGCCGACGAACGCGGTGAACCAGAGCCAGTTCAGGCTGTGGTAATGCGCGAGCGCCAGGCTCGCAAGAATGACCGTGCCAGCAAACAGGCGGATGATGGATTCTCTTTTCATAACGAGGATTCAGTTTGGTTGGATAATGCTCCGATGAGAATGCGCAAGATCATGGTCCTTCCTTTCATTGGATCATTAAGCTGAAACTGCCGCGCCGACCGCTTTGTCCAGCCATACTTTGAGCACACGTGGCCCGGGGAATCCCACAACCCGGTCCACCACATTGCCGCCGCGAAACAACATCAGCGTCGGCACACCGGTGATGTCGTAACGACCGGCCAGCACCGGGGCGTCGTCCACGTTCAATTTGGCGAACTTGATTGTGCCGTTGAATTGAACGGCCAGTTGTTCAAGCAGCGGCGCGAGCATTTTGCACGGCCCGCACCACGGCGCGTAAAAATCCACCACGACCGGTCCTTCCGCCTTCAGCACTTCCTGCTCAAAATTCGCTTCCGTCAGTTCGATGATGTTTTTCATAGCTTTGACTTTATTCGTCTCTGCTATGACTGAGCCGGGAGGGCGCAAAAAGTTACAACCTTGGTGCTTGCACGCTTTGCCGGCCACCTTTGAGTTGCCCTATCGGGTAGTTCAGCCTCCTCGCATTTACTCGAAATACGCCTTGACCGGAGCGAATCGTGTCGCGGCTAGGATGCTTCATCGCAACTCCAGCCGGGCGAACAGCCGAACCTTCACCCAATCGAGGCAGAAAAAATACACTACGCCCACGCCAACGACGCCGAGCAGGATCGAAGAACTGATCGCTGGCATGAATATGCCGCCCAGCGCAAGCAGCGCGGTGACGCCCAAGCCCAACACCGAACTGCCCACGAGGTAGCGACCCGGCCGCGATTGCCAGAAATGCCCGCGCTCGCGCAGCAGATAGACCCCGGCCTGCGAACTGAAAATCAGTGTGGCAAAGGTCAGCGTCTGCAAAGACCGCGTGTCGAGCCTGAGCGAGTAGTGCCCGTACAGGAAGACACCGAGCGAGAATATCAGTTTGCACGCGGCGAGCACCACGGCGGCCAGCAAAATGCCGCGCGTATTCCAGCGGTTCGGCTGACGCGAGAATTCCATCCGGTCGGTCGAAATGGACATGGTGAGGAAATCGTTGAGAAACAGGATCAGCACCATCAGCAGCGGCGTCAGCGGCGTTTGCCTTGTCACCAA
This sequence comes from Limisphaerales bacterium, assembly GCA_003159675.1. Classification (GTDB taxonomy): domain Bacteria; phylum Verrucomicrobiota; class Verrucomicrobiia; order Limisphaerales; family BOG-1460; genus BOG-1460. The sequence continues at coordinate 12,721 of PLQC01000157.1, read as the reverse complement.
GAAACCAATGACCAGCAACGCCATCATCTCGATTTTCTTCACCAGCATGGCGAGCGTGTAGGTGATGATGCGCTGGAAGACACGCCGGCTCGTCTCGATCGCGGGCACCACGCCACCCAGACCCGGCAGGGTCAGCACCAGGGCCGCAGCGGCCTTCGCCACGTCCGTCGCGTTGGCAACGGCCACGCCCGCCTCCGCCTGGCGCAACGCGGGAGCGTCGTTGACCCCGTCGCCGCTCATGCCGACCACCGCGCCGCGCTTCTGGAAGGCGCGCACCAGCTTGATCTTGTCTTCCGGGAACACCCCGGCAAACACGCCGCAGTCGAGCGCGTCACCGCAGAGGTCTCCGTGCAGCTTCTCGGACGAGCACACGTTCCCTGGAATGCCCACCTGTTCGGCCACGGCGCGCGCCGTGAGCGCGTTGTCGCCCGTCACCATGACCGTGCGCACGCCAGCGTCGCGGATGGCGCTCACGACGGCCTTCGAATCGTCCCGCACGGCGTCCGCGAGGCCGAGCAAACCTGCGAACCGCAACGCTTTTTCATCGCCGACCGCCACCGCGAGCACCCGCTCCCCGTGCGCAGTCATGCCTTCGGCCTGCGGCTGCCAGACAGATTCCATCGCGCCGGTGAGTTTCGCGACCACAGCGGGCGCGCCCTTCACATAACGCCGTGAGCCGTGCTCCTCGCGATACACCGCCTCGGCGCGCTTGGTGACCGGATCGAACGGTTTGAAGTCAATGCGCTCACCCTCGCCCTCGTGCCAACCGCGATCAGTGGCGGCCTTGACGATCGCGCCGTCCACCGGGTCTTGCCCGGCCGGATCGCTGGCCAGCGCGGCAGCACGCACAAGGTCGCTTTCGGAAAAGTCCGGGGCTGCCCAAAGCGCATTTACCGTGGCCTCGTTGCGCGTCAGTGTGCCGGTTTTGTCGCTGCACAACACAGTCATCGAGGCGATGTCATGCAAGGCGCTGAGGCGCGTGATCAACACCCCGCGCTTGGACAGCTCCAGCGATCCAAGCGCGGCCGCGAGAGTGAAGGCGGCGGGCAAAGCCACTGGAATGGAGGCGAGCAGAATGGTGAGCAGCAGGGGTAGAGTATGTTCGAGCGACATCCCCGTGTGGTGCGCGTAGCCCGTCACGATCACCACCATCGCCGCATTGACCACAAACAGATTCTTCACCACGCCCACAATCTCGTGTTCCTGCCGATTGGCCGATCCAGCAGTGCGGACGAGTTCGGCGGTCTTGCCGAAGAAGGTATGCGCGCCGGTGGCGGTGATTTCACCGGTGGCTTCGCCGCCGCGCACCATTGAGCCAGCGTAGGCGGTTTTGCCCGCCTCGACCGACACGGCGGCCGATTCGCCGGTGAGCGCCGACTGGTCCACCAGCAGCGACCCTTCGTCCATACGCACATCCGCCGGCACAATGGTGCCTTGGCGCAAATGGATGACATCGCCGGGCACCAGTTCCTCGGCCGACAGCGTAACCCAGGCGCCCTCACGGCGCACCCGCGCCTGCACGTGCAATTGCTGGCGCAGGAGCGCCAGGGCCTTTTGCGCGCGGCCTTCCTGCAGCAGACTCAAGACGGCGTTCAACACGAGCAGTCCGCCGATCACCGCCGCCTCCACGTTCTCGCCGAGGAAGAGCTGGATAATGATCGTCGCTTCGAGAAGCCAGGGGATGGGTGCCCAGAACCGTTTCAGGAACTTCTTCAGCGGGTGGGCCTTTTCCTCAACAACCGCATTGGGGCCGAACTGCTTCAGCAGTCTATGTGCTTCGGCAGTGGTCAGCCCACGGCGGTTGTTGTTGGCGATGGTCATGGTCAGTTTCGGCTTTGGCGCAACCACTCATTGCAGGACTGTCCGCCGGCCAGCACTTGGACCGGCTGCCGCGAACCGCTTAAGTTTGCTTACCATCCCACAAGTCAACCGCCAAGCCCACCACGACCGAGGTTATCCCGTCAAACTATGCTCCCACGAGGCGCGGCTCCGGGCTGGTGCGTGAAGGCTGATGGTGCTCCGACGCCTCCGGGTTGGTCCCTTGGATGATGTGGTGAGCCCGGGTCGTATCCTCCGGGGTGCCGTGGGCGATGAGGATATACTTCCCCGTCTTAATCGCCGTCTCGTAGCGCACAATGCTGTCCTTTGGAATTCCCATGCTATAGAGGCCGGCGCCAATCGCGCTCAGACCGCCCACTAAAACAGCGCCTTCCAGCGCTCCGACAATCCAGGCAACGAGCGGCCCCGCCGCCAAAATCTGCCCGACCCCTGGAATCCAAAAGAACGCGGAGCCAAACAGCAATCCCCAAAAGCCACCCCAGAAAGCGCCCAATTTCCCCCAATACTTCATGCGGTCCCCGGCATTGTAGTAGCCAACCACATGTTCATCCGTGTGATATTCGCGGCCAACAATCGACAGTTTCTTCATATCGAAACCGGATCGCTGTAGTTCCTTGATGGCCGCTTCGGCTTCAACGTGCGATTTGTAGATCGCCACGACTGCATTATTCTTGTTCGTTGTAGTTGTCATAATTATATTTCTTTCCGCTCTTGCATTTTGTTTTTGGTTTTTACTCTGGTGGGCACGCTATGCTTTAGCGTGCCCACCACCGGCGGCTTACTTGACCTTGAGCCGGTTCAATACGACGGGCGCGCCACTCTTATGTCCTTCCGGATGTCCTCATCGGGACGGGAAACCGGCGTCACGTCAACCTGGTCAACCACCTCGCGCACGCCCCTGACGCTCTCGGCAATCTTGACCGCCCGTTCTTTGGCCAACAAGTTGTTCGCCGACCCGGAAAGACTGACGATGCCCTGACTGGTCTGGACGGCGATTGAAGCCCCCGACACGCCATTGTCATGCTGGAAGTCCGTTCCAACGGCAGCGGTAATTCCGCTGTCGGTGATAACTTTGCCGGGTTCCGCCGCCGGGAGCGGCAGCAACACAAACATTTGCAAACCGGTTAAAGCTGCCAGAATGACCGGTGCCTTGCCGATCCGTGCAGCGGAACAAGTCAGATCTTGTTTTCTTTTCATTTTCATATGATGCCTTTCCATTGGTTGTGTTCTGGTCGTCGTCCACGATGAGTGCGATTCCTGGCTTTCACTTTCGTCCGGCGGTTTTTGTTCACGCTCTCCGGAGCGAGTTCTCAACCGTCGCGTGAACTTTAAGCGTCGCGTGTGCCAGCCTATATTCAGAGGTGTTTCGAAGGCCGTTGTGCGAAGGCTCAAGGGTTTACGAACGAAGCGGGAGAAAATCGCGCCGCGCCGGTGGTCAGGCGTTGCTCAGGGATGGATAAACCGATTACCGACAGCGACGGCAGGAGCGGGAGCACTTCAGTCCACGGCGGCGGAGTCGCTGTTCGCGCCCGGATGCAGGCCGAGTTGTTTGAGCTTCTCGCGCAGCGTCAGGCGCGAAATGCCCAGCCAGCGGGCGGCTTTGGCCTGGTTGCCTTCCGCGAGCGCGATGGCCTGAGTGAGAATTTCGCGTTCAGCCTCGGCGACGATTTGCGCGTGCGTGTCGCTGATTTCACCGCGTTGAGCGCGGGCCAGCAACGTAGCGGCGAGTGATGGAAGCGAGTTCGCGGCCTGCCCGCCGACCGATGCGTGGGCAGCGAGAATGGCGCACACGGCCTCGACGGTGATGGAGAGGCCGCGAGCTTCCAGCAGCAGGCGTCGCGTTACGTTCTCCAGTTCGCGAATGTTGCCAGGCCACGGGTCGGCTTGCAGTGCGACGAGAGCGTCGGGCGTGATGGCGGGCGCGGCCATGCCGAAGTCAGCGGCGTATTTGCGGAGGAAATGCTGGACGAGCGCAGGAACGTCTTCGCGTCGTTCGCGCAACAGCGGGAGTTGGATGGCGACGACGTTCAGGCGATGGAACAAATCTTCGCGGAATTTTCCTTCGCGAATCATCGCTTCGAGGTCGCGGTGCGTGGCGGCAATGATGCGCACGTCCACGGAAATGGTTTCGCTGCCGCCAACGCGCTGGAATGTTTGCTGTTGGAGGACGCGGAGCAATTTGACTTGAGTGTTCGCCGGCAGGTCGCCGATTTCATCCAGGAACAACGTGCCCTTGTTCGCCTGCTCGAAACGTCCGATGCGGCGTTGGTCCGCTCCGGTGAACGCGCCACGTTCGTGACCAAAGAGTTCGCTTTCCAACAGATTCTCAGGCACAGCGGCGCAGTTGATGGCGATGAACGAAGACTTCGCGCGTTCGCTGTGCTGGTAAATGGCGCGGGCGATGAGTTCCTTCCCCGTGCCGGTTTCGCCGCGAATGAGAACGGTGACCGGCTTGGCGGCGACGCGGCCGATTTCCTTGCACACCTCCCGCATGGCCCGGCTGACGCCCACGAGCGCGGTGCGGGCGGGCGGCGCGTCCGCCAACGCCACGGGTTCACGCATGAGCCGTCCGGCATCCGCTGCCTTGTGGAGCAGCGCGAGCAGTTCTTCCATCTCGAACGGTTTTTGCAGGTAGTCGTAAGCGCCGAGTTTGGTGGCTTCGATAGCCGTCTCGATTGTGCCGTGCGCCGTCATCAGGACGACGGGCAGGCGCGGCTGGATCTCGTGAAGTTGGCGCACCAGGTCAAGTCCGCCGAGTCCGGGCAAGCGCAAATCGGTGAGCACGGCGTCAAACGCGACGCTCCCGGCACGGCGCAAGCCATCGTCGCCTCGCGCAGAGTGGGTGACGGTGAAGCCTGCGTCCTCCAGCACCTGCCGGAGGTTGGCAGCGAGTTGGGTATCGTCTTCGATGAGGAGGATGCGTGGTGAAGAACTCATGCGGGCGGAATGGATGAATCGGTCGCAGGCGCGGGCACGGCAGGCAACATGATGCCGAAAGTCGTGCCGTGACCGGGCCGGGTCTGATATTCCAGCGCGCCGCCTTGCTTCTCGACAATGCGCGCCGCAATCGAAAGGCCGAGACCCGTGCCCGCTTCCTTCGTGGTAAAGAACGGGTCGAACAGGCGCTTCTCGACTTCGGGCGGAATGCCTTTGCCGGTGTCGGTGACTTCGAGGACAGCCACGTCACTTGATTTGCCGTGAAGCTTGGCATGGCTCGCCCGCACCCGCAGCGTGACGCTGCCCTGGTCTTCGATGGCTTCGGCGGCGTTGCGGACGAGATTGATGAGGACCTGCTTGATGAGCGCAGTATCCATTGAAACGTGCAACTCCGGACCGCCTTCGAGCGCGAGTTGTACGCGGCCATGCTCGAGCGTGCTGCCCATGAGCGAGGCTACTTCGCGCAAGGGCACATCGGCGCGCACGATTTTGAGTTGCGGTTCAGAAGGGCGGGCAAAATGGAGCACATCCTGCACGATGCGTTCGAGCCGGCCAATTTCGGAACTGATGACGCCCGTATCCGCCATGCTGGCCGCGTCGGTGGCAACGCGTTTGCCGAGCATGTAAAGCCGGGCCTTGATGGACGTGAGCGGGTTGCGAATTTCGTGGGCGATGCCGGCGGCCAGTGTGCCGAGCGTGGCGAGCTTCTCCTGCTTTTCAAGCAGGACTTCGCTCTGCACGAGTTTCGTGCGGAGTGGCGCGATGAGGTCGCGGTAGAGGACGACGCCGAGCACGGCGACGAGCGCGAGCAGCAGAACCACGCCGATGAAAAGGAAGACGCGCAGGTTCGCGAGCGTGTGGTTCACGTCGGCCAGGAATAGTCTCTCCGCCTCGCGGTGCGCGCCGGCGAGTTGGATGCCGAGTTGGTGCAACCGGTCTTCGTGGCGTTCGACGTGTTCAAGCTGGGCAAAAGCCTCCGCCGTGATGCCTGCGGGCTGTCCGTTGGTCTGCACTTGAGCGGCGGCGGCAAGGTAGTCGTCATAGGCCGTGTTGAGTTGGTGGAAGAGGTCAAGCTCGCGCGGAGTGGTGAGCTTCGAGGTTTGCTGGTCAATCCATTGGTCGAGCTGGACGCTGTCCTCTTGGAATTGATTCCATGTCGCCGGGTTGCGCCGGGCGGTGTAGCGGAGCAAGAGGTTGTCCAAGGTCAGCAGCCGCTGCTGGAATTCTTCGGCAAGCCGGAAGCTTCCCAGCTGCGAGGCGGTCAGTTTGCGTTCGAGTTGCGCGATGCGCCGCCAGGAATCCTGAACGCCCCAAAGCGTCAGGCCAGCCATCAAAGCGATAGCTCCGATCAACATCGTCATGCGCAGGCGGGCAGCGGAGTTCATATCAATGGCCAGCAGCTTACCAGACGGCGGTAACTTCTTAACCAAAAAAGTGACGCGGTGGATTCGTTCTTGAACTAAAGCCCAGCAAATCAACCCGCCAGCCGGTTGGCATCCCGGCGGCTTAGGTTTAACTCGTTCGAGCGCCCGCTGCGGCGGCCCAGTAAAAAAGAACAACCTGTGAAAGAAAGAATATGAAATTACCCGATAAATTCCCGAAAACCCCCACTTTCGCACTGGGCGCGCTGGCGCCTGATTCTGCCGGTTCATTCGCCACCGCGAATCGCAAGCGTGTTCTCATTGCCGAGGACGATGCCGTGGTGCGCGCCGCGCTGGCCGCCGTCCTTGAATCGGAAGGCTACGACGTGGACGTGGCTGCGGATGGCCGTCAAGCGGTCGCCCATGCCACCGCTCATCCCCCGGATCTCGTGCTGCTGGACTTGAACATGCCCAACGTGGATGGCTGGACTGCGTTCACAAAGCTCGACCGTGTGTGTCCGCTGATGCCGGTCATCATCATCACGGCGCGCCCGCACCAATACAAGGAAGCCGTGCGGCTGGGCGTGGATGCGTTCATGGAAAAGCCGCTGGATTTCCCGGTGCTACTGCGGGCCATCCGCAAGTTCACGCACGAACCGGAAAAACGACACACCGAGCGCATTACCAACCGAGCCTTTGTCACGCGGCTGCTCAATGCCAACACCGCAAACCATTCCTGACATGAAAGCCCAGACAAAGTCCCGAAGCCGGAAACATGAGGGAACAGAGGAGCAGCCAACGCGCGACGCTTCCGCCGCAACCAACGCAACAACGACGAAGCCGCCCGCCCGCCGCCGCATCCTGCTCGTGGATGACGATGCCAGCGTGCGCGGTTCACTCCAAGATATGCTGGTTGAGGAAGGCTACCTGGTGATTCCCGCCAATGACGGTCAACACGCGCTGGAAATCGTCGCTTCCACCTCGGTTGACGTTGTGCTTCTCGACCTCAACATGCCACACAAGAACGGCTGGGACACCTTTGAACGCCTCAGTGCCGAGCATCCGCTTGTGCCGGTCATCCTCATCACCGCGAGGCCGAACCAATTGTTCGCGGCGGTGGGGGCGGGCGTGGGTGCATTGTTGGAAAAGCCCCTGAACATTCCCATCCTGCTCCAAACCATCACCCGATTGCTCGCTGAATCGGTCGAGACGCGCCTCGCACGGCTTGCGGGGCGCGACGTGCCGTTCCGCTACGCCGCTGGAAGAACTGGCCAGCCAGTGAAGCCCGGCAGCTCATCTTAACTGCCCTATGAAAATCGCGCGGCAAGGCCTGCTGGTGTTGATCTGTATTGCCGGGTTTTCTGCGTTAGCGGATGCGCAGGCCGATCAGGACAGTCTGACGGCGGCCAACACCGGTTTTGCCTTTGACTTGCTGAAACAAATCGCCGGCAAACAGCCTGGCGGCAATGTTTTCATTTCGCCTTACAGCGTTTCAACCGTTCTGCAAATAGTCGGCGACGGCGCGGCGGGCAGGACGAAACAGGAAATGGAAAGCGTCCTGCATGTGAACGGACTGGCAGCGCGGGACGCGGCTTGCAAAAGTTTGGATCAATCCATCACGAGCGGTCAGAACGATGTCACTCTGAGTCTGGCCAATTCCATCTGGTATAAGCAGGGCGTCGAATTGAAACCGGAGTTTATGGCTCGCAGCACCAATTATTTCCAGGCGAAAATCGGCGCACTGGATTTTGCCAGCCCGCAATCGGCCAAAATCATCAACAACTGGGCGGAGGTAAATACTCACGGACGAATCAAAGACATCGTCCAATGGCCGATGAACCCGCTGACCCGCGTCATCCTTGCCAACGCTATTTATTTCAAAGGCCGTTGGGCGCACGAGTTTGACAAGGGCGCGACGAAGGATCGCGCGTTCACCCCGCCCGATGAAACTCAAATACAAGTTCCGATGATGCAGCAGCACGGGCATTTTGATTATTTTCAGGCGGAGGGATTTCAAGCCGTGCGTCTGCCCTATGCCGGCGGGCGTCTGCAAATGTGTCTCATTCTTCCAAACAACGGTTCTGACATCAAAAAACTCCTTGCCAGCTTCGATGGCAGAGTCTGGCAAAATAAAATCCTGCCGCAATTTAGAGACCGCGAAGGCATGGTGGTGTTCCCGCGCTTCAAATTGAATTACAATGTGATCTTGAACGAACCGCTCGAAGCGCTGGGCATGAAGCGCGCCTTTTCCACTGACGCGGACTTTTCGGCCATGTCAGCCGAGAAATTGTTTTTGAGCGAGGTGAAGCAGAAAAGTTTTGTGGAAGTGAACGAGGAAGGAACCGAAGCGGCAGCGGTTACCACTGCCACGCTCCGCACCATGGCCGTGATGCGACCGGAAAATCCTTTTGAGATGATTCTGGATCGTCCGTTCTTCTTCGTGATCGGTGACAAAACCACGCGCTCCATTTTGTTTGTGGGAATCGTCTCCAACCCGGGTGCGTTGCGTTGAGGTTTTGATCCAGCATGCCGATGCTGTCCACATCATCATCGCCGATTCAGGCCCGGGCGTTCCAGAACAAAGTCAACCTCGTGGCAAGGCGGGTTTGCGGCGGGCGCCTCCCCTTTTTTATGGCATCGCTCCGGCTCAATATAAACGGTGACGGAAGAGGAAACCCGCCAGCGTCAGGTTGACCAGGCCGATGACCGCCATAGGCCAGAATTGAGCGACGAGCAGATGAAACGGTGTGCCCTCCAGAAACACGCCGTGCAAGATCACCAGAAAATAGCGCAGCGGATTGAGCAGGGTGATCTGCTGGACCCAGTGCGGCATGTTGGCAATCGGCGTGGCAAAACCCGAAAGGACGATGGACGGCACGATGAACAGGAACGCGCCCAGCAACCCTTGTTGCTGGGTGACGGACAACGAGGAAATCATCAGCCCCATGCCCACCGTCGAGAGCAGGAAGAAAAAGAGGCCGACGGACAGCGTCACCAGACTGCCGCGGAACGGCACGTGGAACCAGACGATCGCCAGCACGACGATCAGGGTGGTTTCAAACCAGCCAATGAGAAAACCCGGCAGCGACTTGCCCAGCAGAATTTCCCAGGGCCGGAACGGCGTGACCAGCAGTTGGTCGAACGTGCCTTGCTCGCGTTCGCGGGCCACCGACAGCGCCGTGACCAGCGTGGTGACCACCAGCGTCAGCAGTCCCACGATGCCGGGCACGATAAACCAGCGGCTCAACAGGTTCGGGTTGAACCACGCCCGCGTTTCCAGCCGGGCTTGCGCGCCGGGGCCGCCGGTTTGCCGTTCCCAATCGGCGTTGAACGCGGCCAGGATGGTGTTGACGTAGTTCAGCAGAATGGCCGCCGTGTTCGAGTTGCGACCGTCAATGATGACCTGCACCGGGCCGGACCGGCCGCTGTTCAGTTCCCGGCTGAACTGCGGTCCGATATGCAGCACCAGCAGCACGCGTTTGCCGTCCACCCACGGCGCGATTTGATCGTCATGCGCCACCACCGCTACCTGCCGAAAGATGGGCGAACCGGCGAACCGCGCGGCCAGGTCGCGGGCCGCCGCGCCGTGGTCCTCGTCATAGACCGCATAGGGAACGCGGTTCAGGTCGAACGTCGCCGCATAGCCGAACACCAGCAGTTGGATGAGCGGCGGCACGAGCACCACCATCCGGCTCCGCTTGTCCTTGAGCAGCGCCAGAAATTCCTTGATCACCAGCGCCTGCAGCCGTTGCCGGAATTGATGGAGAAATTGTCCCATGGTCGCCGCCTATTCCAGCCGTTTCCGCATTTTGCGCCGGCTCAGGCCGAGAAAAAATATCGCCATCAGCGTCAACGCCAGCGCGTTGGGCAGGATGACCGGCCAGACGTTGCCCGCCAGAAACAGCGTCTGCAAAATCGCCACGAAATAGCGCGCGGCGACGATATGCGTGATCGCCTGCACCACGCCCGGCATGCTGCCGATGTCAAAGATGAATCCCGACAGGATGAAGGCCGGCAGATAGGTTGTGATGATGGCGACCTGGCCGGCAACGAACTGGTTCTTCGTCACCGTGGAAATCAGCAGCCCCATTCCCAGCGCCGCCAGCAGAAACAAGGACGAGGTGGCGAACAGCAGCCAGAGGGAACCGCGCAGCGGCACATCAAACAACCAGACGGCCATCACCACCGACAACGCCATGCCGCCCATGCCCATCAGGTAATAGGGCAGCAGCTTGCCCAGCAACACCTCGCCCATCGTCACCGGCGTGACCATGAGCGCCTCCATCGTGCCGCGCTCCCATTCCCGCGCCATCACCAGCGCCGTCAACAGCGCGCCGATCAGCGTCATGATGATCGCGATCAGGCCCGGCACGAGAAAATCGCGGCTCCGCAGCTCGCTGTTGAACCAGACCCGCGACTCGACCTGCAACGGCGCGTTCAGCGTCCCGCCCCGCGCCTGCGCCTGTTGCGTCAGCCAGCGCTGCCAGACGCCCTGGACGTAGCCGAGCACCAGTTGCGCGGTGTTGGCGTTCACGCCGTTGACAATCACCTGAACCGGCGCGCCGTCCGGCGTGCGCAACTGCCGCGCAAAATCACTGCGCAGATGGACAATCGCGTCCACACGCCCCGCCATCAGCGCCGCCTCCGCCGCGCGCACGTCCCGCATCTCGACTGGCGCGAAATACCGCGAGTGTTGGAAACGTCCGGTAAAGCTGGCCGTGTCTGCACTCGGCGCTTCCACCACCAGCGCCAGCGGCACGTGCTCGGCGTCCAGCGACACGCCATAGCCAAAGATCAGCAGCAGGACCACTGGCAACAGAAACGCGATGGCAATGCTGCTCGGATCGCGCAGCGCCTGGTAAAATTCCTTGCGGATCAGGCCGCGCAACCGCATCCGGCCGCCGCCGCGCGCCGGCGCAACCGCCGGATTTGGTGCCGGGCGTTTCGCGTTCATCGGGCGGCTCCGGCGGGTGGTTCCGGATGTTCGATGAGCGCGATGAACGCCTCTTCCATCGTCGGTTCCGGTTGCGCGGCGGAGCGCTGGTGTTGTTTGATTTCCTCCGGCGTGCCCAGCGCCAGAATCCCGCCGTCGGCCATGATCGCCAGCCGGTCGCAGTAATCGGCTTCCTCCATAAAATGGGTGGTGACCATGACGGTGACGGCTTGTTCCGCCAGCGCGTTGATGCGACTCCAGAACTCACGCCGCGCCAGCGGGTCCACGCCCGAAGTCGGTTCGTCCAGAAACAGAATTTCCGGCTCGTGCATCAGGGCGCAGGCCATCGCCAGCCGCTGCTTGTGGCCGAGCGGCAGATCGAGGCTGGGGGCCTCGACCACCGCGGTCAGTTCAAACTCGTCCAGTGCCCGGTCCATCTGTTCGCGTTGGCGCGCTCCCGACAGCCCGTAAGCGCTGCTGAAAAACCGCAGGTTCTCGCGCACGCTGAGATTTCCATAGAGCGAAAACTTCTGCGACATATAACCGATCCGCCCCCGTGCCGCCGCCGCCGCGTGCCGCAGGTCCAGCCCGGCAACGCGCACGCTGCCTTCGGTGACCGGCAACAGCCCGCACAGCATCCGAAACGTCGTTGATTTGCCGGCGCCGTTCGCCCCCAGCAACCCGAACACCTCCCCGCGTTCGACGTGAAAGCTCACGTCTTTGACCGCATAGAAATCGCCAAACCGCCGTTTGACGTGGTTGACCTCAATGACCGGACCGGTCCCGTTGTTCCCGCGCCTGGAGTTTCGCGGCGCGGGATGGCGGCGCGGCGCGGTGCCGTCGTCCGCGCGCCGTTTGCGCAACATCGCCACGAAGCTGTCCTCCAGTCGCGGTGGCGCCGGCTGGATTGAAACCCCGGCGACATCCGGCAGCAACCGTCCCGCGTCGGGGATCGCGTCAGTTTCCATGACCAGTCGCACCCGCCCGCCCTGGATGACCGCATCCACCACGTTGGCCGCCACCGCGAGTTTTTCCTGCACCGTCCGCTTCTTCAGTCCCGGCGCGCTCACCAGATAGGCGCGTCCGCGCAACCGGTCGCGAAACTGTTGCGGCGGACCGTGGCCGAGCACTTCTCCCTCGTGCAGCAGGATGACTTCGTCACAGCGTTCCGCTTCGTCCATGTAGGCCGTGCTGAGCAGCACGGTCATGCCTTCCTGTTGCACGAGGCGATAGACGATCTGCCAGAGTTCGCGCCGCGACACCGGATCAACTCCGACAGTCGGCTCGTCCAGCAACAATAATTGCGGCGGCCGGACCAGCGTGCAGGCGAGGCCAAGTTTCTGTTTCATTCCGCCGGACAACTTCCCGGCCAGCCGTTGGGTGAACCGGGCCAGACCCGTCATGTGCATCAATTCCTGATACCGTTCCGCCCGCGCCGCAGTCGGCAGACCCTGCAAATCCGCATAAAGGTCGAGGTTTTCCTGGACGGAAAGGTCTTCGTAAAGGCCGAACCGCTGCGGCATGTAGCCGACCTGCGACTGCACCGCGAGCGACTCGCGTGTCGCGTCGAAGCCCAGCGCGATGATCCGGCCCGCGTCCGGCGTGAATAATCCCACTGCCAGCCGCATTAGCGTCGTCTTGCCCGCGCCGT
>PLQC01000163.1 GCA_003159675.1 Limisphaerales bacterium | reverse complement strand
GTGATGACACTACCCGGGCGCAACGGCAGAGGTTGGTGCTGCGGGACGAATCCGCCAATTCACATTGGCGGCTACGAGGGTCATGCGCATCCAAAGGAATTCCAACTTGGTTTGATACCGGGCCGCGGCGCCGTCCGATTCAAGGTGACGCCCCGGGCGCCCGGGGTTCCGCGCGCCAGCCCGTCACCATGTAGAGCGGAAGCTTCTCGTAGGGATGAATCGGAATCGCCGGGTCCTCCGGAAGAACATAGACGTGTTCCGCGTGCGCGCCGATCAGATGTTCCAGTTGCCGCCCCCAGGCGTCCACGTAATAGCCCTCCCACCAGCCCAGTGGATTGTTGGGAATAGGCGCCGGCGGCGGATCGGGGGGCTGATGTCATCGGCCGCCGGATGCGGCGGCAGGCCCCCGAGGATCCACAGGCTCCGGCCCGAGGCCAGCGTCTGTGCCGCTCTGTCCAGCACGGGCTGGATCGGCGAGGTCTCGCCCATTTTCTCCTTGAGCAGATCCAGGCGGTGAAAACGGTGATCCGCGATCTCCGGCACTGTCGTCCACGGGATCTGCCCTTTGTAATAGCGCTCGAATGTGATGCCGAAGTGACACGGGTAAACCACGATGTAATCGCCGGGCTCCGCGCGCTTTTCCACCTCGGCGGCCAGCAGGTCGATGTTCGTCAGGCGCCAGGAAGCCTCCCTCAAGGCGACCGGAAAAAGAACACAGAATGCGGCCGAGGCGAGGATCAGCGGCCCCACGCGACTGAGCCGGCCCCCTGTCGCCAGCGCGGCATCCATGGCCGCCGCGGCGCACACCAGCAATGGCGGAAAATACCAGGGCTGTGCCACCCGTCCGGCAAGACGCAGAAAACCATAATAGCCCGCCGCACCGGCAATCAGCACCAGACTTGAATAGAGCGGCAAATCTTCCCTGCCGATCTCCGGCGCGAGGACCTTGTCTCGCATCGCCTTCCATCCCATGCCCAACACCATCGACACCAGGCCCAGCCATCCCCACAACAGCCAAACCGGCGGCGAGCCCAGCACCGAGGCGAATATCGCGAAATCCCGGCCCGTCTCGAATCCCACCTTGTCCACGAGCAGCCAGTGCTGCGATTCAATGATGGACGGCACATAAGGCACCAGCGACACGGAGGCTGCCAACCCGACTCCGAGCACCATCGCCGCGGTTTTCCAGTCCCGGTGTCGCGCGCACACCGCGCAGCCTGCGATACAAGCCGCAAAAACCAGGACCGCGTTCTGGTATAAAGTCTGGACGCTCAGCATGGCGGCCGCGGCGGCGAGCAAAAGCGAGGTTCGGCACGGCGCCCGCACCAGCCTCCAGATCAGGTCCAGCGTCAGCACGATGAACACGCACCCGCAGCCGTAAGCGCGAAGTGAATCCCCCCAAAGGATCACCGCCGGATTCGCCGCCAGCAAACCCAGCGAAATGACCGGCAGCCTGTAGCCCATCAGCCTCGCGTTGAGCCAGAGCGCCCCAAGCAGGCACAGCCCGATCAGAAACCCGAGAATCCTCAGATTCAAATCACTGGCACCCAGGCCTGCTGCCGACCAGATCCGGACCAGCATCGGAAAGAGCGCTGGGAACGACGCTTGCGGCAACATCCTCCACGTCTCGCCGAAGTCCGGCAAGGTGGCCTCCCGGACACCTCCGGCCTCGTCGCGCCAGAGCGCGCCCGCATGCCCGAGCTGAACGGCATGAGGCCAGATCGCAAGGACCGTTGCCGCCAGGCACATCCCCAACTGAATTCGCCTGAAAACACGCGCCCTCGTTTCGGATGGCTCCAGCATCGCCAGCAAGGGTACAGACAGCCCGCGAGAGGCGTCAACAGGTTCCCGGTTCCCGGCTGGCACCCCCCGGGTCCGCCTCACAGATCGATGAACTTCGGGCGGATGCTGCCGGCTTCCCAGTGCAGAATGGCGACGCTGCGTTCGACGCCGTACTGAGGTTTTCCGGCGTAACCCGGATTGAAATAAAGTCTCCCGCCGGACATCTGGCAGAACGGCTTGTGGGTGTGCCCGAACACCACCACGTCGGGCTTCTCCTGCGCAATGCGCTCGCTGACCGGCCCGGCCGAACCGCGCGGATCCACAATGTGGTGGACCAGGTACTTCCGCCCGTCGAGTTCCACGACTTCCGTCTCCTTCAACGGCAGCATCGAGTCGGTGTTCCCCTTCACCGCCGTCACGGGAGCGATCTGCTCCAACTGAACCGTGATGGACGCCTCGCCGACGTCCCCGGCATGCAGAATGTGGCTCACCCCGTCGAATAGTTGCGGGATCCGGGGATCTAGAAAGTTATGCGTGTCGGAGATGACGCCGATGCGAATGGACTTCACCTTGAGCATCACGACCTGACAGGCTGAATCGCCTCGGAAAATGGAAACCCGGCCGTCTTCAAGCCTTCGCCTCTTCGGCTGCTTCCTCGCCTTCGGACGCCGGGGCTTCCGGCTCTGCCGCTCTCACGCCGGCTTCCTTGTCCTGCGGCGATTCCGCGGCGGCGAATTTCATTGCGGCGACAAACAACCCCGCAAAGAGACCGCCGCTGAGCATCGTGTTGCGGAAGAACTGCCACGTCTCCGGCCAGCCCCGCGTCCCCCGGATCAGCGCCGTCAGCCACCCCGCCACGTTCTTCGTGTATTCGGGATTCCCGAACGGATTGAACAGCCAGGACGCCGTGTTGGTGATCAGGTAAAACAGCAGCGCACCCAGCAGGCCGCCGCCCAGGAGCGCCAGAAACGAGGAGCCCGGCTTGAACCGGCGCCCGAGCCACAGGATCGCCGCGTAGGCAACATAGTTGAACAGTTGATATCGAAGGACGGTCGGGTTCCAGACATCCAGGCCCTGATGCCAATAATAGAAATTCAGGCCGACGTCGGTCAGCACCATGGCGACCAGCGGCACCGCCCAGCACGCCCGTCCCGTCAAATAAACTCCCGCGCAAAACACCAGCGCATACGCCGCGCTGAAGTTCGCAAAGTCCGCCGATAACATCCCGGGAAGCCGCGATAGCGCGAACACCAGCATGAACAGCAGTAACGATCCGATTTTTCCCTTCACGCCCGCCAGCATACGCCGGTCCCGCCTGGTTTCAATCAAACAAAGCAGAAACTCGAAAGCAGAAATCAGAAATCAGAAAGCTGAAACCACACGGATCGGGCGAGCGTCCCCGCGCCTGCGCCGCCGAAGCAGCTACGTCGCCGCGAAGGCGCGAGCCGTCTTTCTCGAGCAAACACATACCCTCACAGATAAGCGCAGAGGATTCTCTCCGGGTGGAACGGGCGACTCGCCCGTTCCGCTCGGCCACTGGCCGGGCGGAAGAGCGAGGGACAATAAAACACCAAGCTCTCAATCGAGCCCACAGCGTGTCCCCCCTTCCGCCCGGCGAGTCGCCGGCCGGGACGGGCTGGTAGCCTGTGCCACCCAAAGCAGCAGATGAACGCAGCGCGGCGAAGCCGCGATCAAAGGGGCGCGAGTCTGTGACAGCAGCGTTGGTAATGCGACGCGCCTGGGAACATTCCAGAGCGTTTGGGTTTTCAGCCGTGCTACGACTCACAGAGCCACTCCTAGAATCGCGCCAATTCCGTTAACGCTTTGCTTCGATAATGGGTGTTGGATGTTGGGTGTTGGATGTTTTCCAAACCATCTTTCCGCCCATTCAATCACCGTCACGCCGTCCGGTTGCAGA
>PLQC01000152.1 GCA_003159675.1 Limisphaerales bacterium | reverse complement strand
GCCACCACCCGGTCGCGGATTTGCCTGGAGTCCTCGCCCGTGCGGTCGCTCGTGATCTCGCGAAACTGCACTGGGGGCACTTCGATGTGCAGATCGATCCGGTCGAGCAACGGACCGGAGATGCGGCCCAGGTAATTCTGGATTTCGTGCGGCGAGCAGCGGGATTCGCCCGGCATTTTTCCGTCCGGCGTGCGCGATGTTGCCTTTTTGCGACAGGGTTGTGAGCGTGCCGCGCAAAGACGTTGCTCCAGTCTGGACTCGCAGTTTTCCAATTTCAAAAGAGCCTACGACCCTCGGCCAGCATCTCAAGAAGAAACGGTTTGCCGCAGGCATTCGGCAATCGGAAGCAGCTCGAATACTGGGAGTTAGCACAAGGTCTCTGAGTCTTTGGGAATGCGACCGTTTGTTCCCAACTGCCCCATATCACGTCCGGATCATCAAGTATATGGGCTATGACCCGTTCCAGAAGTTGCCTAAATAACGCCCAAAAACCCCAAAGGCAACGAACCCTAATTCGTTGCCTTTTTGCGATTTTCCGGATGGATGCTCTTGCCTCAAGGCTGCGCATGCCTCTGCAACGCATTCTAGGGTTCGTTGCCCGTACTGTCCGAAAACATAAACGCCGGGATTTTCAAGCGGCCTCCCGGTAATAGTAGTTCAGCATGCCGCCCAAGAGCTTGCGGCATCTGATGGGGCCTGTGGACGGCAAAGGGCTGAGCTCCGGTCGAATGATCTTGTTGTCCAGCCCCTGATGGTTTCTTTCCTGATGATAATGAAGAACGAACTGGGCCGTGGCCCGGTGCAGGCTGGACTCACCGATCAAAACCATGCGGTCCAAACAGGACTCTTTGACACTCCGCACAAAGCGCTCGGCGAAAGCATTCAAATTGGGTGAACGCACCGGCAGACGAACCGATTCCACGCCCGCAGCTTTGAGGATCATCCGGAAGTCCTCGCTGAACAGGCTGGCCCGATCGTAAAGGAGATAGCGGCAGCCCTTCAAGAAGCCGTCGCTGCCATCGGTCAAATTCCGGGCGACTTGCTTCATCCACGGCCCGTTGGGTTCGGGGTTCGGGGACGATGCCGGCAATGTGAACCTCACGCGTGACCAACCGGATCACAAAGAAAACGTGGTAACGAACCAAGCCCAGAGCGGCCCATACTTCGACGCAGAAGAAGTCGGCCGCGGCCAATACTTCCCAGTGCGTCCCCAGAAACTCTTTCCAAGTGGTTCGTTTTTGCCGTTCTGGAGCCGGATCTACGCCGGCCTCTTGCAACACCGTGGCAATCGTGCCACGGCCGATTTCGTGACCCAAGTTTTGCAACGCGCCTTGAATGCGTGTGTAACCCCAAGAACGATTCTCTCGAGCCATCCGTAAAATCAATTCTCGAAGGCCGACTGCGCTCAGAGGCCGGCCTGGCTTTCGCTTCTGGCTCGTATCGTACTTTTGAGCAATCAACCGGCGATGCCACACCAGCAGGGTGTCCGGGGTTACGATGCTGGCCAAGCGCAAACGGTCTTTGCGACCGACGGATTTGCCTTTCACGGCCAGTCGGCGGCGCTGGTCATTATTGAAGCGAGGGCGTTTTCCCATTTGCTCTTTGAGCACGTGGATTTCCTCTTGGAGGTACTCGATGACGACTTGTTGGCGGCGGTTCATCCATCCGGCACAGCAAACCAGGAGGAAAGGCAGGGGATTCATGAGGCAATCATCCCGTCAGCGCACAATGGCGACCAGCACATTTTGTCGCCGAGCGTCCCTCGGGTTTAGCACGCAAGGACCCGCATTCCAAGTCGTTGAACGTCGTTCGAGTTTTCGGACAGTACGGCGGCAAGGTGGTGTCCCCTCCATTCGACGTGCCCGAAGTCGGACGCATCGTGGTGGTGCTCGATCCGCAGGGCGCAGCCATCGGATTGTTCAAGCCCGCAGCCTGATCAGGTCAGGCGATTCATGGGCCAAGCTGAATGCGGTAGAAGCGCGCCGCATCATTGAAATTGGTGTCCACCAGGGTGAACGGTGTCACCGGCGAATTGGTCATGAACAGCACCTGCCAGCCGGTGGCCAGATTGGTCGTGGTCCACAGCGTATAATCGGGTCCCACCGGCCCGGTTATCGCCAGATTCAGTTGTCCTCCGGAGGCGGTAATTGAGCTCAGTGATGACTGCGCCAGCGCATTCACCGTGATCGTGAAACTGTTCGTCGCGCTCAAATTCGGGCTGCCGTTGTCAGTCACCTGCACCGTGATCATGTTGGTCGTATTGGCCTGACTCACCAACGGACGCCAGGTGAACACAGCGTTGGTGGCGTTGGGCGTCGTGAGGGTTGCATTGGCCGGAGCGCTCAAAAGGCTGAAAGTCAGCGCTTGCGGCGGCACGTCCGGATCGGTTGCGACATTGGTGACCACGAGCGTCACACCGGCATTGATTGTCTGATCGCTGATCGGCGCAAGCGCCGGAGGTGAGTTGGAAACACCGGCGTGGCCCACAAACGTCACTACGCTCTGGGCCGGCAACGTATAGGTAAACGACGCATTGGACAGTGTGACCGCTGGTTGAACGCCCAGCGAACTCGAGGCAGACGTGATCCACGGCGTCACGGTGCTGGCATTGAAGTTCGTCAGGCCAATCGTCTGGACGATCGAGCTGCTGCTGTTGGTGTTGATCGCCATGATGGCAAACGCAGGCGACGCGAGGTCCTTGTAGGCACTGATGGCGGCATTGCTGTTGTTGTTTACTCCGAGGCGATAATAATTGGTGTGTACAAATCGGCTGAACTGAGCCATCACAAAACCGCGCTTCTGCGGAACTCCGGATGCGTTCATCAGACCGTTGGAATCACCCAGGCACTTCCACCAGATGTAGGCGCTCATGTTCCCGGTCGTCAGGCAGTCGTGAATCTGTTTGGCTGTGCTGATGGCCGAGCCAATGGTCTGATCGTTCAGCAGGAACTCCGTCATCCACGTCGGCTTGCCTTTGTTATGGGCGTTGGGATAATCCTGAATCACAGCCGGGTTGTAGAGGTGTCCGCCAATGAACGTCACAGTTGCGGCGGCAACAGGATCGTTGAGCGTCGGGTCTGACAGGGAGAAGTTGTAAAAATACGACTCGGGCATCACGACCGGTGCATTGGTGATCGCCGCGGCGTTGTTGTGACAGAAGGTTTGGAGCTGGGTAGCGGTCCAAACTGCCGACTCATAAGTGACCGTAACGTCCGGTTCGTTTTGGATCGAGATGGCCGCCAGCGGTGCGCCATTCGTGGCCATGTAGGCGGCAAAGCCGTTCAGATAGGCCGCATAATTCCCGTATTGCGCCGGCAGGAGCGAGCCTTCGACGATATTCGCGTTGTCCTTCATCCCGGGCGGCGGCGTCCATGGCGTCGCCAATACCCTGGCGCCACGCGCGACGGCCTTCTGGCCGTCCAGGAGGGCGTTGCTCCAGTTGGTAGTCGGATCTATACGGACCCGAAGCAGGCTGAGGCCCAATTGATTGGTATTTGCGGTGCCAAAGAGCGTGTCCATGTTGGCAGCAGTGACCGGATCGAGCGAACCCGGGCTCAGAAACACCACTCCGCCGCCGAAACCGTCAATCCGTTGATGCACATCGTTCCAGTCCACCGTGCATTGGCCGCCCGGCGGCGGCGGCGCGCTATTTGAGATGCCCACGCCATAAACCGCCATCGCAAAATCGCGCGCGTTGCTGCCGTTGATCCACCCTCGGTTCCGGTAGGCGGCGCCGCCGGAATAAGTATCATTGGTTCCCCGTTGTCAAAAAAAGGGCGTCGTGCCATTGACGCCGGTCAATTCAAACGCATACATGTGGCCGTTTGTCAGGATCACCTGGTCCACACCCGTGAAATCGAATTTCAGAACGCCGGCGGACTGGTTTGCATAGCTGACCGAAAGACCGGCGCCGGAACCAAACACGTTGGCGCCGATGATACTGCCGTTGTAGGCGCTGGGATTGGGGGCCGTCTGGGTCCCCAGGTCGTAGAGGTTCAGAACAATATTGGTGCCTGAACCCGTGCCGGTGCCTCCCCCGACATAAATCTCAATCGTCTGCAACAGGTAGTTCGACGTCGTAATGGTGAAAGTTTGGCCCAGGTTCGTGTTGCCACCACCGCCATTAAAACCTTCGCCCACGGACGCAGTGGAGGGATTCGCGACGGTGTTGAGGATTGGACTGCCCGGCCAACTGGTCGCACCCGGAGAAACATTTTCGGTGACGATGACAGCCGCGCTGCAGTGCAGACCGGACCATAGGAGACAGGAACAGGCAAGGGCGCGAAACGGAGAACTCATACCGTACTTATTTGATATTTCCCATTTGGATTCTTGCCCACGACCAGCGTGGGCCTTTTTGTTGATTTTCTTCTCGCTCCATAGTTTTGCAAGTCCATTTTCCAGTCCGCCCAGGGCCGTATCA
>PLQC01000154.1 GCA_003159675.1 Limisphaerales bacterium | reverse complement strand
CTGCGGCTCAGAAGCCGCCCCCCTGCTCGTTTATCTCCGCTAATAGCACCGTGGGCGGATCACAATTTTCACACTCTTAAATCACCCCAAAAACTGTCTCGACAGTGGGGAGCACCTCAGTCCTTGCGGACGGCCACCATTGGAACGCGCGAAGGAAATCCCGACTGTGGCGCCCATTGGCCCACGCGACGCTTTACCCTCGACGTCTCCTCTGAGATTATGCCCGCATGATATTCGGGGTAAACGCCACCCGGTCCGCAGTCGTTATTGCTGAGACCAAGGGTGCGGGCGACAAGTTCGTCATCACGGCCATCAGACCGATTCCGTTTCAAGTCCGCTTCGGGGACGATCTGGCCGAACTGCTGCAAAGTCTCATCACCCTTTTCGATCGCAAGGGCAAGGGCGCAGGTTCCGTCATTGCACTATTGAAATGCTCGTCTGGTCGGTTTGGTTCTTGTCTTGAAGCGATCAAGGGAGAGGCGATGATCGAACTCGCGGCTTCTCAGCGCGGCCTCCGCGTCGTCAAGGTTGCGCCGCAAAGTCTCAAAAAGACCCTCGGCTGTGCGACGGATCAAAAGTGGCGGGACCGTGCCGGGGAACTGTTCAATCCCGACGGTAAACATCGGTACTGGTCACACGGCGCGGCCGGAGCGGTTGCCGTCGCCTTTAAGGTTGCTGGAGAGTGACCAGGGTCAATAGCGCGTTTAAAATATCCATTTTTTGTAGGAGCCGAGGTAACGAGGCTCAAATTTCTTCAGAAACACAGATTTATTTAGAGACTCCTCACGTCGTCTCCTGATTTATTAATGAGCTGCCAGGCGCCGGGGGTGCTGAGTGAGGGGAGTTGGTTTTTCATAAAAGTCCCGGTTCTGGAACGGATTTACCGGGTCGAGGTCGTCTGCGGTGAAACAGGCGGGTCATCCACAGGGAAAGGCGGACCATGAGGTTGGCGGAAATGCCGAGGCGGTTGCGGCGTTGGAGTGATGCACCGTACGCCTGCAACTGCGCGACGACTTTGACGCGGCCAAACATCGCGGCGAACATGAGCGGCGTCATGCCGCCGCCGTTGTCGGCATCAATGTCCGCGCCGTAATGGAGCAGCAGCGCGACAATTTCCTCATAACCCTTGAACGCCACGCCGCCCAGCGGCGTCTGCCCGCGATCACTGCGACGATCCACGTCTGCGCCATTTTCCAGGAGCATCCGCGTGGTATCGAGATGGCCGTTGTAACTCGCCAGCATGAGCAGGGAATTGCCCTTGGCGTCCGCAAGATTTGCCGGCAAGCCGTGCTGGATCATTGTGGCGAGCAATTCCGTTTCGCCCGAGCGGGCGCAATCAAGCGCCAGCACCTGCAACTCGGCGTATCTTTTTTCTTCCGCTTCGGTGACTGCAGTTTGCATCAATTATATCTGGGGAGGGCCGCGCAGCAGCGCGGCCCTACCGGTTGGCGCGCGCAATTCCTTACCGGACGCCCCCGGCCATTGTCGGCGCTGATTCGGGAGCATGGGGAGCGCCGTACTCGATATTGAGCGCTTTCGCCACGCCTGCGGCATAGGCCGGGTCCGCCTTATGGAAGTGCCCAAGCTGACGACGCACGATTTCTTCCGGCACGCCGTTCATGGCCCCGGCGGTATTGCTGAAGAGCTGTTGCTTTTGTGCGGGAGACATCAACCGGAAAAGGTCGCCCGGCTGCGTATAATCGTCATTGCCGTCGCGGTGATTGTAGCGGTCGGCATCGCCGGAAATCTTCAACGGCGGCTCGGCGAAACGGTGGTTTTCCACGGGGCCGCCGAAGCTGTTTGGCTCATAAAAAGCGTTCGTGCCTTTGGGCGCTTCAAAGCGCATCGGGCCGTCAGCGTGATAATTATTCACGGCGACTTTAGGGCGGTTGACCGGCAGCATCTCGTAATGCGTCCCGATGCGGTAACGGTGCGCATCGGCGTAGGAAAAGATGCGCGCCTGCAACATTTTGTCCGGCGAGAAGCCGATGCCGGGAACAATATTCGACGGGCTGAAGGCGGATTGCTCCACCTCGGCGAAATAATTTTCCGGGTTGCGGTTCAATTCCAACTCGCCGACGTCAATCAGCGGGTAATCTTTGTGCGGCCAGACTTTCGTGAGGTCGAACGGATTCCAACGATACGTCTCGGCGTCTTTCTCCGGCATGATTTGCACGCAGAAGCGCCATTTGGGAAACTCGCCGCGTTCGATGGCTTCGAACAAGTCGCGTTGCGAGCTCTCGCGATCCTTCGCAATGATGACGTCCGCTTCGGCATTCGTCATGCACTGAATGCCTTGTTTGGTTTTGAAATGGAACTTTACCCAGAAGCGTTCGTTCCGCGCATTGATGAAACTGTAGGTGTGGCTGCCATAGCCATTGACGTGGCGCAAGCTGCGGGGCAGCCCGCGGTCGGACATAAGAATCGTGACCTGGTGCAGCGACTCCGGTGACAGCGACCAAAAATCCCACATGGCCGTTTGGCTGCGGAGATTGGTTTTTGGATGGCGCTTCTGCGTATGAATGAAATCGGGGAACTTGTAAGGATCGCGAACGAAGAACACCGGAGTATTGTTGCCGACCATGTCCCAGTTGCCTTCATCGGTGTAGAACTTCAACGCGAAGCCGCGCACGTCGCGCTCGGCGTCCGCCGCGCCGCGCTCGCCGGCCACGGTGGAGAAACGGAGGAGGGCTTCGGTTTGCTTGCCGATTGTGGCGAACACGCCGGCCTTCGTGTATTTCGTGATGTCGTGCGTGATGGTCAATGTGCCGTAAGCCGCCGTGCCTTTGGCGTGGACGGTGCGCTCGGGAATGCGCTCGCGGTTCTGGTGCGCGAGCTTTTCGAGCAGTTGATAATCCTGCATCAACAGCGGGCCGCGCGGGCCGGCGGTGATGGAGTTCTGGTTGTCGGCGACGGGATTCCCGGCCGAAGTCGTCAATTGAGGTGCTTTGCTGTTGTTGCTCATAAATCCAAATCGTATTTGATTCCCAACTCTAACCCTCGGCAAGGTCATTGTTGAAATACTTGTTTCCTGTAGTTACCATAGGCACTGCCTATGGAAATGCATCAGCTTCGGTACGTGGTGGCCGTGGCGCGGACGGGAAATTTCTCGCGCGCCGCCGAGCAGTGCCATGTCTCACAGCCTTCCCTCAGCCAGCAGATTCAGAAACTGGAGGCTGAACTGGGCGGGCGGCTCTTTGACCGGATGAAACGCGAGGCAAAGCCCACGCCGCAGGGCGAGGCCTTTTTGCGCCATGCCGTGAGGGTGCTCGAAGAAGTGGACGCCGCCAGACGCGAGGCGAAGGATGCGACGGATCTTCTGAGCGGAACGGTCGCGATCGGCGTGTTGCCGACCATCGCGCCCTACCTGCTGCCGGGGGTGATGTCCGGGTTTACGGAGAACTTTCCCGGCGTGGAGGTTATCATTCAGGAGGACACCACCGCGCATTTGATCAAGCTGCTGCTCGCTTATGAAATTGATTTCGCCCTGGCGAGCCAGCCGATTCAGGACCCGCGCCTGGAGGTGCGGGAATTGTTCGCGGAGGAACTGCTGCTGGCACTGCCCCCGGGACATCCACTCACGCGGAAGCGGACGGTCTGCGTTGCCGATCTGGAGAAGGAGCGGTTCATCGTGATGAAGGAGGGGCATTGTCTCGGCGATCAGGTGCTGCAATTTTGCACCCGCCGCGATCTGCGGGCCAACATCAGTTTTCGCAGCACTCAGTTGGAGACCATTCAATCCCTCGTGCGCGCCGGATTGGGCGTTTCATTTGTTCCGGCGATGGCCACGCAATCGAAACGCGACGATCTGCCGGAGTACCGTTCGTTGCAGAACCCGCGGCCGCAGCGAAAGATCGTCGCGGTCTGGCCCCGGCAACGTCCGCCCGCCCGCGCGGCGACCGAGTTCCTGAAAACGGTCTCCGCGAGGTTTGGAAAATCCGCGCGTTGACGTGCTCGGCATGGCCTGAGCCCCGGCTTGACCCCCGTGCTCGCGCCCGTCGCGGCACGTTGCCGCTTCATCAGAACATGCTCGATGCGGCGGTCGGGCACGAGCCACAGGAGGGCGGCGAAGACATACAGGCCGCTCGCAATCCACAGACTCACGAACGCGGGCGAAATGGTGAAAAGAAACTGTCTCTCCTGTTTTTCACATCAGGAGAGACAGCAATCAGCGGCTGGTTACTTTTTCTTCTCGGCGGACTGTTTGTCGGCGACGGCCTTTTTCTTCTTCAGGTCGGCGCTGCTGGCCTTGACCTGCTTCTGTGAGGATTTCTTCTGATTCGACTTCGGGGATCTATCGCCCATAATTTTGACTTTCTTCTGCGGGTTGATTCACCTGCGGCATGTTAGTTTCTCCGAAGGGATATCTATCGTGCTCGTCAGGGCGGTCAATGTAAATGATGGACGCATACCATCATTACGTTGCTGCAAACAATAAGGTGGCCCTGCCGCCGCGACACGCCCTGCCTTTTCACGCGACACGGCGCGCCCAACGCAGTTTGGCGGGCGCGGAGCGCGGGTTGGAATGGCGTTCCTCGGCGGCGGGACGAATCACCTCGTGGGCAATGTCGCTGTAAAACCCCTCGCGGAAACCGGCGGCAAAGGCTGTCTTCACGCGACGATCCTCTCCGGAATGAAACGTGAGAATCGCCGCGCGTCCGCCGGGTTTCAGGCACGCCGGCAGATGGCGCAAGAAGGTTTCCAGCGCGGAAAACTCGTCGTTCACCGCAATGCGCAGCGCCTGGAACACGCGTCGCACGGCCAGATCGGCGCCGTCCTTCCGCAACCACGGCAGCGCGGCGCGAACGGCGCGGGCGAGCTCAGTGGTGGTCGCAAACGTTTTGCCGGCCAGAGCCCGCGCCAGCAGCGCCGCGTCCGCTTCGTCGGCATTCTCGGCCAGCACGGCGGCGAGCGCTTCCGGTTTCAATCGTTCCAGCAGCGCGGAGGCGGGCTGGCCGCGCTCCGGATTCATGCGCATATCGAGCGGACCTTCGAGCTTCACGGAAAAGCCGCGTGCCGGATCGTCGATCTGCATGGAGGAAACGCCCAGGTCAGCCAGGATCAGATCCGCACCAGGAATGTTCTGCGGAGCGCCGGGCTCGCGTTTTCCGGAAGCATTCACAGCCGCGAGAACCTGTGGCAACCCGGCAAAATTGCTGCGGCGCGCGGTAAACATCTCCGGACCGAAACCCAACGCGCGCAATCTGGCCTCGGTCTTCGGCAATTCGATCGGATCGGCATCGAGGCCGACGAGATGCCCGCCCGGTTGCAGTCGGGGCAAAATCTCCTGTGCATGGCCGCCATGACCCAGCGTGGCGTCCACCGCGAGTTCACCCGGTCGGGGTGCCAGCACTTCGAGGACTTCCCGGACCATAATGGGGCGATGTGTGCCGGCGGGCGTCTTGCCGGAGGCGAGCACCCGGGCGACGGTTTCGGCATGACGCTCCGGGTCGTGCTCCTTGTATTTCTCCTCGAACCGGCGCGGATAGCTGCCGGAGTAACGCGGGCGACGCCGGTGGGGCGCCGGAGCAGGGACGGAGTCATTGGCCATGCGAAGGCAGCTTGCCCGAACGGAGCGGACGCGGCGAGAAAGTTTCGCCAGGCCGAAGGGATTTTGCGATGCTGCGCCGATGGGTTCGCGAAAGGTGATCGTGGTCGGCGGCGGCGCGGCGGGATTCTTCGCTGCGATCGCCTGCGCGGAATCATCCCCGGCCGCGGAGGTCACCGTGCTCGAACGCGGCTCGCGGTTTCTGGACAAGGTGCGCATTTCCGGCGGCGGCCGCTGCAATGTCACGCATGCGTGCTTCGATCCCGGCGAATTCGCCACTCGTTATCCGCGCGGAGACAAGGCGCTGCTCGCACCATTTCTGAAATTCTCCGCGCGCGACACCGTGGCGTGGTTCGAGTCGCGCGGCGTCCGGCTGAAGACGGAGGGCGACGGCCGCATGTTTCCCGTTTCCAACTCGTCGCAAACGATCCTGGATTGCCTGATCCATGCCGCGCGGGCGGCGGGTGTGGTATTGCGCTTGAATGGCGGCGTGGAATCCGTGGCCAGAGTCGCCGACGGTTTTGAAGTCCGGGAATCCTCCCCTGGCGGGAAGCTTTTCTGCGATCGACTGCTGCTGGCAACGGGCGGTTGCCGAGCTGCCGCCGCGGGACAACTGGCGGTTTCCCTCGGTCATTCGCTTGAGCCGCCCGTCCCGTCGCTGTTCACGTTTCAGATCGAATCACCCTGGCTGCATGCGCTCGCCGGCGTATCGGTCGAACTGGCCGAGATGTCCGTGCCCGGGGCTCGGTTGCGCGAACGCGGGCCGTTGCTGGTGACCCATGGGGGTTTGAGTGGACCGGCGGTGTTGCGGCTGTCGGCCTGGGGCGCGCGGGCGTTGCACGATTTGAATTACCGGTTCCTGTTGCGGGTGAACTGGCTGCCCGCGTTGAACGCGGAACAAATGTCGCGCGAACTGAATGCGCGCCGCCGTTCGCATCCGGCCCGGTTGATTGTGAACCTGCCGCTCGCGCCGTTGTCGGCGCGGTTGTGGGAACGGATCGTTCTGGCCGCGGGCATTCCGCGCGACACGCGCTGGGCGTCGCTCACCCGGACTCAGGCCCACGCGCTCGCGCAACAACTAACGCGCTCGGAGTTTCCGGTGACGGGCAAGAGTTTGAACAAGGATGAGTTCGTGACATGCGGCGGGGTGCGGCTGGCCGAGGTGAATTTCAAGACGATGGAAAGCCGCGTGTGTCCGGGATTGTTCTTCGCGGGGGAACTGCTGGACATCGACGGTCTGACGGGCGGGTTTAATTTCCAGGCGGCGTGGACGACGGGTTTCATCGCCGGTCGCGCGGCCGCGGCCTGAACGCAGGGGGGATGACAGGAATTTGTCACTCCGGCGGCCAATTCCTTTTGCTGGCGGTTTTACGGGAAGGTATACGGGAATTTCTTGGCTTTAGATGGAAGCATCAGACCGATTCCGTTTCAAGTCCGCTCCGGGGACGATCTGACCGAACTGCTGCAAAGTCTCATCACCGTTTTCGATCGCCACGGCAAGGGCGCCGGTTCCGTCATTGCGCTGTTGAAATGTTCGTCTGGTCGGTTTGGTTCTTGTCTTGAAGCGATCAAGGGAGAGGCGATCATCGAACTCGCGGCTTCTCAGCGCGGCCTCCGCGTCGTCAAGGTTGCGCCCCAAAGTCTCAAAAAGACACTCCGCTGTGCGACGGATCAAAAGTGGCGGGACCGTGCTGGGGAACTGTTCAATCCTAATGGTAAACAGCGGAACAGGTCCGAGGGCGCGGCCGGAGCAGTTGCAGTCGCCTTTAAGGTTGCTGGAGAGTGACCAGGGTTATCTCACTGTGTGGGCGGGCCGTCCTGGTCGGAGCGGTAGAGGTCGGCCCGGGCCGGTCCGCTCACCTGGATTTCTCCCATCGCCCCCTTCTCCGAGTGGGCGGCCGCATGATCCAGGAAGGTGTACATGCCCGGCACGAGAGGCGTGAATTCCACAATCGCGGCCGCGCCCGGAGTTACCAGTGTGGTCTGCAAACCATGCGCGGGCGGATCGGCCACGCCGCCGTCGCGGTACACAGCCTCCATCACCGTTCCGATGATGTGGAACGACGAAATCAAATTCGGCCCGGCGTTGCCGAAAAAGATCCGGACGCGTTCGCCGGTGTTGGCGTGCAGCGCATCCATGACCAGCATCGAACCCGATTGGCCGTTAAACACGACGAAGCTCGGGTGCTCGTCCAGGGCGCGTTCGTGCGAGTATTCAAGCATTCGTGCGCCGGTTGGATTGTCTTTCGTGTAAAACTCGCTTTGCATGACATAAAATTCGCGATCCGCGTGCGGCAATCCGTTCGTCGGCTCGACCAGGATCAGCCCATACATGCCGTTGGCGATGTGATCGATCATGGGCGGCACCGCGCAATGGTAAATGAACAACCCGGGTTCACGGAGCCGCAGCCAGGCCGTGTGTTCCTGGCCCGGCGCCACCGTCAAGAGCATCGCTCCGCCGCCGGGTCCGGTCGCGGCATGAAAGTCCACGTTGTGCGGCATGCCGCTGGTGTCGGTGTTGGAGATGTGCACCTGAAGCCAGTCGCCGATCCGGGCGCGGATGAAAGGCCCCGGCACGTGGCCGTTGAAAGTCCAGAAAGGATAGTCGGCGGACGACGCCAGCGGCATCATCTTATGGGTTGCGGTCAGATCCACCTCCACGATGGCGGGTTCGTGCCGCGTGATGGCTGGGGGCACGTTCGGGGCGTAAGTGAGTTCGGCCTTCACGTGAGGCAGGCCCGCGTTCGCGCCCGGCAGGGCGGTCAGGGTTCCCGTTAAAATGAGCAGGATCGGCATCGTTTTCATAACATGGATTTTCGGTTTGACCTCAGAATAGTCCCACGCGTTGAGGAATGGTTTGATTCAGGTCAAAGAAATTGCACTCGCAGGCGAGTAACGTTTGAATGTGAATTCGCTCTCACACGACACCGGGAACAGGCGGGGGCAAAAGGTTAAAACCGGAATCCGCCGGGAGCCCATGGCCCGACTATGTTCCCAACACACAATCACCACTGCAAAGAAAGGACATGACCATGCAACAGGATAAGAGTTCGAAGGAGATCAAATTTCAGCCCGGTCAAACGGCCGATGCGGCGGCGTTGGTGGATTATCAAAGCGGCTCCATTGTCAGCAGGGAGATTCTGAAAGGCGCGAATGGCAGGGTGGTGTTCTTTGCTTTTGACGAGGGAGAAGCTTTAAGCGAGCACACTTCGCCTTTCAACGCGCTGGTTCAAGTGCTGGAAGGCGAGGTGGACATCACCCTTTCCGGCAAACCGCATCGTGTCAAAGGAGGTGAATTGATCCTGCTGCCCGCCCGGCAGCCTCACGCACTGAAAGCAACCAGGCGCTTCAAGATGATCCTGACCATGATCCGCCCCTGAACCACCACTTCAACCATTGGAGCATCCGCAATATGGGAATTCAAAATCCCAGAACCCTTGAAGAGGGATCCGGTTCGACGCCACCGTTTCCCAAAACGTCTATTCTCCGAGATTCCGCCGCAGGAGGGCGTTCAACTTTGCCGGCGACAGAACGACGATGGTTTTGCCTTTGACCGTGAGAAGTTTTTGTTCGCGAAATATTGCGAGCGTGCGGGAAAAGGTTTCGCTGACGGTGCCCAACTCCGCCGCGAGCATGCGCTTGGTCATGGTGAGTTCGATGCGCGCGGGTTGTTCGCTTCCCGGATTCGGGCAGCGTTTGACCAGCCAGTTGGCGAGGCGGGTCTCGACGTCCTTGAGCGTCAAGTCTTCGAGCTGACCCACAAGCACCCGCAAATGGCTGCTCATCGAGCCGAGCATGCGCAACGCGAGTTCCGGCTGCCGCCGGAGCAATGCCAGAATTCCACTCTTTTGCACGAGCAGCACCTGGGTCGGCTCCAGCGCGCGGGCGTCGGCGGGATAACCCTTTTCCGTGGCCAGCGCCACTTCGGCGAACGATTCGCCGGTGCGGAAGATGTGAATGATCTGTTCCTTGCCCGCCGCGGTGACGCGATGGACGTTCACGGAACCGCGTTGAATGATGTAAAAGCCGCTGGCGGAATCCCCTTCATGAAAGAGGTAATCACCCTTCTCCAGAGACTTGATCACCGTGACTGCCGCAATGTTCTCGAGGTCCTGCGGGGGCAGGCCGGCAAAGAGCTGGCAACTTCGCAGCGTATTGGCGATCCCGATTGTTTTGAATTCAGCCAGCGCACCGGACATGGCAGGATGATTCAATCAGTTTCACGCCAAAAGTAAACCATCCAGTCCTGTCAAATCGTCCTTGCCCTGCACGTAAACAACACCTTGATCCGTGGTGTTCGTCAATGCCCGGCGCAGCAACTGGGCGTGCTGTCGGGTACGGCGGTTGGTTTCAGCTTCGTGATTTTCACGCGGAATTCTTCCGGCCCCTTCGCCAGATGCTCCCAGGTGAACGTCCCGGGCCATTGCGCGGAAAACTGGTAGTAGAGCGGCACAGGATCGTGGTCGTTCAACAGAATGAAATGGTCGTTGACCGGCAATTCCAGCCAGGCCTGGATGATGAGGCCGTGTTTCACGGAACAGGGAATCGGGCGTACGTCCATGACCTTTTCCGGGCCAATCAGGTTTTCGGTTTGCATTGTTGTCTTCAGGGTTGATGGATTTGTGTTCAGGTTAAAAACTTCCCACGCCGGTCGCCTTGCGGCCGGATTCCGTCATCATGGCTGGGTTCCACGGCGGATCCCAGACCAGCCCGACCTCGACGTCCTCGACGTGTTCAAGGCCCAGCAGGGCATTCTTCACGCCCCAACTGATGCTCTCGTGCATCGGGCAGCCGGGAGTGGTCAGCGTCATCATCACGGTCACCTTCGAGCCGGTGATGGCGACGCTATAAAGCAGGCCCAGGTCCACGATGTTGCAGCCGAGTTCCGGGTCCATCACCTGGCGCAAGGCTTCCAGGACGGCGGCTTCGTCCAGTTCAGTTGTGTTCATGCGGTTTTCAGGACGGTTGAGGATTGAAAGGTGAGCGGCTTGAGCCGGGGCCTGGAGAAATGCGAGAGCATCGAGCCGACGTTGACCGCGAGCGTCAGCGTGCTCAGGGCCAGCAACCCGCAGCCCCATCGCACACCGGCTTCGCTCGAAGTGACAATTCCCGCGCACGCCACGGCGAGACCCGCCAGAAACGCCCAGTAACCCGCCGCCTGCAATCGCGCCGAATACAAATCCGCCAGCGCCGGCACCCGGACGCGGCCGATTTGCCGGCTGTAACAACCGAACCAGACGAGAAAAGGAACGATCTTGTAGAGCATTCCCATGATGGCAAAAGTCACGACACCCAGCAGCCCCAGAAAACCGTAGGCGTTCTCCAGTTGTCCGGTGAATGCATTCAATGGCAGGCGGGGCCAGCTCAACACAATGGCCAATGCAGACACAGGCAGGAGCATCGCGACGGCCGTAAGGAAATATTTGATTCCCCAATCCAGCGCGCGGCGTTTCCGCGCGCGCAGAATGGCGACGATCTCCCAGCCATAAACCGCCAGTGCCGCGACGATGACCAGCGCAAAAGCCGGTTTCCACCGACTGCGCAGCAAAATGGTCACGAACGAACCCGCGAGTCCAAGGTTCAACAAGGCGACGCTCCACGCCGCGCGGCGATGACTTTGCACTTCGCTCAAAGTGAACATCGGGATGAGTTTGTAGGAAACCCCCACGATGAGCATGGTGAAGCAGCCCACGCCGCCCAGATGCGCGTGCGCGTGCATGGCGCTGATGGCGTCGAACCGCGCCACGAATCCCGCCACGGATTTAAAAACGTGCAGTATCGGGCCGACCGCCGAGGATTCCGAAACGCCATCGTAGGTGCATTTGGCCGCGGCCAGGGACAGGCCGGCGATGATCGCGAGCGAAAGCCAGGCCAGCGCCGACGCGACCGCCGCGGCGGTGACGTTCCAGCGGGGCACGCGCCGCAATGTTCGGGCCAGGTTATAGACGAACAAAACCACGCCGAAGGCGAACGCCGAACCGAAGTGGGCGACCTCTTCCATGTTCCATTTGCGGAACATCCAGACCATGCCGGTAAAGCCGGCGACGTGAAATGCGAACTGCCAGCGCGCCAGCCGTTGGCTGTAAAGTTTGGTTTCCAACGCCACCGGCACGAGTTGATACATCGCGCCCATCACCACGGAGCAAATCCAGCCCAGCACGAACAAGTGGGTCGCGGCAATGACATACTGGTTGTAGTGATACGCGGCGAGGATGCCCGGACGCACCACGAGCCAGCCCATGCCGGCCAGCAATGCCGCCAAGCCGACCAGCACAAACGCCAGCGGCAATGTCACCGACGGCGCATTTGCGCCCGGTGCCGGGGCGGCGGCAACCGGTCGTGCGGGGGACGGATCAGCCACGGCGGATATGGGTAAGGAAACTGCCATCGGATTGCTCCTCGGTTTGGGCGGTGAAGCCGCGCTCTTCGAGATGCGGATACAGATGCATTGGCCGGCGGTCGGTACGCGCGCGCAACTCCACGCCGGCGGGCAATGCGGCCGTTGTTTCAAGGATCTTGACCATCGGTTGCGGTGGTTCGAGCCCGCGCGCGTCCACTTCCACGATCCCTGCCGGACTGACCGCGGAACAACCGCACGGACCGTCGGAAGCCGCCGCCGGCGCGGAGCCGGCCGGCTGCGCCTCGGGCCGGCGCGTGAAGCGCACCTCCCAATCGCCGGATTCGGCCGGCCGCGTCGAGTGTTGGAAGCCATGCTTTTCCATGATGCGAAACAACGGCACCGGTTCGAACGGCGCGATCACCAACAATTCCTCATTGGCGCTCAATGCCGCCGCCGCGCTCATGATTCTTGAGAACGGCTCGCGTCCGTTGCGCAGGTCGTCCCGCACGTCCAGGGTGATGGTCTTGTGTTGCATGAGACGGAAAGTTTAATGCTCAGCGGCCCATGGGATTTTCATTCGAACCACAGCTCGCGGGGATTGAAACAGGCGCAAACCGGGTTTCGGCCGGCCGTGACAGGATTTTCCCGCGCCCGGAATCCATCAATGGCATTTCAGTCATGCGTGCAGGTTAACGGTCCGCCACACTGCACGCCTTGACCCGCGTCAAGGACTTCTCAATTCGTTTCATGAGGCGATCCACCCTTGGTAGACCACTCGACTTGCCACTCCGAGTCCGACGTGCAATTCTCCCGTATGAAAGCCACCAGGAAGACAACACGCCGCGGCAGTCCGTATGCGCTTTCGCCGCGCCCGTTTTCGGCCAGGGTCCTCGATGGTCCCGAGCGCGCGCCCAGCCGGGCCATGCTTTACCCGGTCGGATTCAAACCGGAAGATTTCTCCAAACCCATCGTGGGCATCGCCTCCACCTGGAGCAGGGTCACGCCCTGCAACATGCACATCGATCAACTCGCGCGCGAAGCCGAGGCTGGCGCCAATGCCGCGGGCGGAAAAGCCATCATCTTCAACACCATCACCGTCTCCGATGGCATTTCCATGGGCAGTGAAGGCATGAAATACTCGCTGGTGTCGCGCGAAGTCATCGCCGATTCCATCGAAACCGTGGTTGGCTGCCAGGGCATGGATGGGTTCGTCGCCATTGGGGGTTGCGACAAAAACATGCCCGGCGCGCTCATCGCCATGGCCCGGCTGAATCGCCCTGCCGTCTTCGTTTATGGCGGAACAATTTTGCCCGGCTGCATCACAGGGGATAATCGGAACCTCGACATCGTCTCTGTATTCGAGGCCGTTGGCGCGCGCGCGAACCGGCGCATCGAAGACCGGGAATTCCAGGCCATCGAATCCTGCGCGATTCCGGGACCGGGTTCCTGCGGGGGCATGTACACGGCGAACACGATGGCCAGCGCCATCGAAGCCCTCGGCATGAGCCTGCCCAACAGCTCCGCGCAAAACGCGATCTCCGAAGCCAAGCAGGACGACTGCCGCCGCGCCGGAGCGGCGGTCGTCGCGATGCTCAAGCGGAACCTGCGTCCGCTCGACATTATGACCCGGAAAGCCTTTGAGAATGCCATCACCGTGGTGATTGCCCTGGGCGGCTCGACCAACGCCGTGCTGCATTTGCTGGCCATGGCCAATGCCTGCAACGTCAAACTCTCCCTCGACGATTTCACCCGCATTGGCAAACGCGTGCCCGTGCTCGCCGATTTGAAACCCAGCGGCCGGCACTTCATGTCGGAACTCGTCGCTATCGGCGGCATCCGGCCGATGATGAAGCGGCTGCTCGATGCCGGTCTGTTGCATGGCGATTGCCACACCGTCACGGGCCAAACGATGGCGGAGACGCTCGCCGGCGTTCACCCGTATCCCAAGGGCCAAACCATCATCCGTCCCATGGATCAACCTCTGAAGAAAAGCAGCCATCTGGTTGTTCTCTATGGGAATCTCGCGCCGGAGGGTGCCGTGGCCAAAATCACGGGCCAGGAAGGTTTGCGGTTCACCGGCCGGGCACGCGTGTTCAATTCCGAAGAACAGGCTCTGGAAAGAATCCTCGATGGCACCATTGTGAAAGGCGATGTGGTTGTGATCCGCTATGAAGGCCCGAAGGGCGGGCCCGGCATGCGCGAGATGCTCTCGCCCACTTCCGCGATCATGGGCAAGGGCCTGGGCAGGCACGTGGCCCTCATCACCGACGGGCGGTTTTCGGGCGGCAGCCACGGCTTCGTGGTCGGTCATATCACGCCGGAGGCTTATACAGGCGGTCCTATTGGGCTCGTGAGGGACGGCGATCCGATCACCATCGATGCCGAGAAACAGCAAATCAATCTGAACATTCCCGCTGCTGAACTGAAAAAGCGCCGCAAGTCATGGAAGGCTCCCAAGCCGCGTTATACCCGCGGCGTGTTGGCCAAATACGCCAGCGCTGTCACCTCCGCGTCGCTTGGCGCCGTGACAGACCAGGGTCTCAAATTGTGAATCTGGTCTGAATGGGAATGGCATGAACCTGGTTTTCATCGGCATTTTGGCGGGCACAGCCGTCCTGTCCTGGTGGTTGAGCGGATATGACACCCTGGTCACGGGCCAGGATCGGACTGCAGATTTTCGCCGGCGGACAATTCGCTGCGGGGCAACGCTGTTGCTGATGGCGGCGGGCCTCGCCAGCCCCTGGATTTTCATCGCTGTCACCGTGCTCATTGCCGTGATCTGGGCCGGTTGCCTCAGCGAGCTCTTCGCCCGCGGATTTCACAGGTTGGTGGATTCCGAGGACAAGAGACAATTCGACCCGAAACAGACCGAGCGCGACCTGGACAAACTGGCTGAGCTGGTTCAGAGGGGCCGGAACGACGAGGCCATTGCATGGTGCAAGAAGCTCAATGAATCCGGAGAAGCGAGCACGCTGGCCATCGAAACCGTGCTCTTCCAGCTCTACAGCGGGATGTTTGCGGGTGACGGGGCCCAAGCTTCGCCGCCACTCGCCGAAGCCCAACGGTTGCGGGCGCAAGGAAACCCCGGCGAAGCGGCAGCCAAGCTCGATTCGCTCCTCCAGAAGGAGCCGGACAACCTGCGGGCGGCATTTCTGCTGATGCGGAATTACGCCGAGAATCTGGGGCGCCCGGACAAAGCCGACGCGCTGCTTCGGACCCTCGGGCAACGGCCGCACATACCGCCTGTGTTCGTTGAGTATGCCCGCCGTTCCATTCAGGAATGGAGCGGTCTGGCGCCTCGCCAGGAGAAAAGGACGGAGGGGATTGAATCGCTCCTCGTCGACTGCCGGGATTCCGAAGGTCCTGAAAAAGCCGCCGACCCGGCCAAGGCATCCGTTGATGAACTGCTGGCCAGCGGATATCTGGCCACCGCGATCGAAATATTGGAAAGCCAGGTCAAAGACCAGCCGGAGAGTTTCGATCTGTGGCTGAAACTCGGTGAAGCCCACGGCGTTTATTGCCGCAACCTCCAGAGCGCTGCCAAAATCATTGGCCGGATCGAGGCCAACCCTGCTTTCACGCAGGAACAAATCCAGTTGGCGAAGTCAAAACTCAGGGAATGGCGGAGAAATGGCCAGGTCTGAAGTTTAAAGTATTGAGAGTGACGCCGCGCCGCAGCAAATCATCCCGCAGTGGATCAGGTGATGCAAATGTAGTTTTTCGCCTCCGCCTCGCTCGTCGAGGAGCAGTTCCCGGTTTTGGCGCATTGCAGACACCGGGCAGTCATAAAGCCGATTTCAACCGCGCCAGCAGTCCTGAAAACCTTTGGCCCGTCCGGTTGTTGCGCACCGCGGCGGCGAGGGCTTTGGTTTGGCCGATCACGATCACCAACTGTTTTCCGCGTGTGATGGCGGTGTAAATCAGGTTGCGCTGCAATAGGAGGTATTGCTGCATCGCCAGCGGGATCACCACGGCCGGGAATTCCGACCCCTGCGATTTGTGGATGGTGATGGCGTAGGCCAGCGACAGTTCATCCAGCTCGCCGTAATCGTACCTCACCTCGCGTTGATAGAAGCGGACGGCGACTTCCCGCTCGTCCGGATCGATTGTAACGATCTGTCCGATGTCGCCGTTGAAGACGTCCTTGCCGTAGTTGTTCTCGGTCTGGAGCACTTTGTCCCGGACCCGGAATTTCCATCCGAACTTCTCGGCCACGGGTTCGCCGGCGCGCGCGGGGTTCAGCTCCTCCTGCAGCCGGACATTGAGTTCGCGGATGCCCAGCGACCCGCGGTTCATCGGACACAAGACCTGGACGTCGCGGAGCGGATCGAGCCGGAATTTCCCGGGGATCCGGGTCTTCACCATCTCCACCAGCGTTTCGGCGATTTGTTCCGGTTCCGCGCGGTCGATGAAAAAGAAATCCCCATCCTTCGCACCGGGCTCCGGCATCCGCCCTTCATTGACGCGATGGGCGGTGGTGATGATCCGGCTGTGCGCAACCTGCCGGAACACTTCGGTCAGCCGCACGACGGGGACGACACCGCTGTCGATCAGGTTTCGCAATACCATCCCCGGCCCGACCGATGGCAACTGGTCCACGTCGCCGACCAGGAGCAGGCTCGCGCGGACGGGCAACGCGCGCAGCAGGTGGTTCATCAGCGTCACGTCCACCATGGAGCACTCGTCCACCACCAGCAGATCGCAATCGACCGGGTTGGATTCATTGCGCGCGAACCGGCCGGTGCCGGGTTGGACTTCCAGAAGCCGGTGGATGGTTTTGGCCTCGAGGCCGGTCGTTTCGGAAAGCCGCCTGGCGGCGCGTCCGGTCGGGGCGCAGAGGACGCAGTTCACTTTCTTGGCGCGCAGAATCAGAAGGATTGCGTTGACCAGGGTGGTCTTGCCCACACCGGGCCCGCCGGTGATGATCAGCACGCGGCTGGTCAACGCCTGCTTCAACGCTTCCCTCTGGCTGGGGGCAAATTCCTTGCCCGTCCGCCCCTGGCACCAGGTGACCGCCTTGTCGAAAACAATCGGCGGATAGTTCGACGCCGAGGCGGACAGTATTCGGATGCGCCCGGCAATGCCTTCCTCGGCCCGTTTCAACGCCGGCAGGAAAATGAGTTCTTCGCCGTCGATGCTTTCCAAAGCCAGATCGCCGGCCGCCAGCGTGCGCTGCAATGCGGTGTCGATGAGTTGCTCATTCACGAGCAGGAGTTTGCCCGTCTCGTCCTTCAGCAATCCGATCGGCAGGGCGCAGTGTCCCTGGCCGGTGGCTTCCAGGAGCACGTGGTTCAACCCGGCACAGGCCCGGACGAGGGAATCGACGGGGATGCCGACCTTTTGAGCGATCTGATCGGCGGTTTTGAAACCGATCCCGGCGATGTCTTCGGCCAGCCTGTAAGGATTCGCCCGCACTTTTTCGATGGCATCGTCGCCATAGGTCTTGTAGATCCGCACCGCGCGGCTGGTGCTGACGCCGTTCGAGTGCAGGAACACCATGATTTCGCGGATGACCTTTTGCTCGGCCCAGGCGTCCTTGATCTTGCGTCTGCGTTTCGGCCCGATGCCGTCCACTTCCTCGAGCCGGGCCGATTGGTTTTCGATGATGTCAAAGATGCCTTCGCCGAATTTGGCGACGAGCTTTTTGGCGTAGGTGGGGCCGATCCCTTTGACCATGCCGCTGCCCAGGTATTTTTCGATTCCTTCCCTCGTGCTGGGCGGCGTGCTGGTGAGCAGTTCGGCGCGGAATTGCCGGCCGAACTGGCGGTCCTGGACCCATCGGCCCTGGGCGGAAACCCATTCGCCGGGGTTGACCGACGGAAGCGAGCCAACGATCGTGACCGGGTCGCGATGTCCGCTGGCTTTGACCTTGATGATGGCGAATCCGTTCTCTTCGTTGAAAAACACGACATCCTCAATCAGTCCGGACAGGGTTTCCGCGATCGCGGTTGTGTGTTGGTTCTGCACGGCGATGCATTTTGGGCGTGGAGTGCAAGCCAGGCAAGCGCTCAACGAAAGATCGGGTGGAACAAACTACCAGCCTGTGCCGTCCGGCGACTCGCCGGACGGAATGGGAGTGGACGGGGTTGGTGGACTATCGCCTGAGTTGCTTCGAGCGTCGCTCTCTTCCGGTCGGCGGGTCGCCGACCGGAACGGGCGGGTCGCCCGTTCCACCCATTTCTCAATTCGGCAAACCCAGTTCCATCTGCGCTCCCGCCGGGCGTCGAAAGGAGCTGACGGACAACTCCGGGCCGTGCCCGGGAATCCCCGCCTTGCGCCGGGCCACATTAAACATCCGCTCGATTTGTTCGGCAAAAACGCCTTCGCCCGCCATGCGCTTCCCGAATCCGGCCTCGTAAAGTCTGCCGCCGTGCAGGGCGCGCAGCCGGTTCAGCACCTTCTCTTTTCTGTCGGGAAAATGAGTTGCGAGCCACTGCACGAACAAGGGGGCGACGGCGTGCGGCAACCTCAATACCACGCAGGCGGCGGACGTTGCCCCGGCGCCGGCGGCCGCTTCAACCAGCGCAGGAATCTCGTGATCGGTCAACCCGGGAATCACGGGCGCCAGCAGCACGCCGACGGGAATGCCCGCCCGGGAAAGCGCGGTGACAGCGGCCAGTCGCGCCGCGGGCGGGGACGTGCGCGGTTCCATCACCTTCCGCAACTCGGTGTCCATCGTCGTGAGCGAAATGAAGACCGCCGCCGCCCGATGGCGCGCCAGTTCCGAAAGCAGATCGATGTCCCGGGTGACCAGAAAGTTTTTCGTGATAATGGAGACCGGATTGCGGAAC
Organism: Limisphaerales bacterium; assembly: GCA_003159675.1. GTDB lineage: Bacteria > Verrucomicrobiota > Verrucomicrobiia > Limisphaerales > BOG-1460 > BOG-1460. Next base: position 27,864 of record PLQC01000154.1, on the reverse strand, counting down.
TCGGCGAGCACTTCAAGACACCCGCGCGTCAGCTTCAGTTTTCGCTCCGCGGGTTGGTAGCAATCGGTCACGCCGCTCATGGCGATGACCTGCGGCCTCCACTTTGGCGACGACAGTTCGTTGCGCAAGAGCTTCGGCGCGTCCTCCTTCACCATGATTTTGGTTTCGAAATCCAGGCCGGAGGAAAAGCCCAAATACTCGTGGAACGGCCGGGCGTAGCAGTAAACACAGCCATGCTCGCAACCCCGGTACGGATTCACGCTCGTTTCAAATCCGATGTCGGGACTGTCATTGCGGGCGATGATCGTGCGGGTGCTGTCCTTGAGGAACTGCGTGCGAGGCAGCGGATCTTCCTCGGGATTCCAATCCGCGTCGCGTTCGAGATGAACCGGTTCGAACCGGTTGGGCGGGTTCATCGCCGAGCCGCGGGCGGGGAAGGATGTGCGACCGTCAGGCATTGTGGAGGAGCATACGCCAGGATTCGGAAAAGGCGAATGCCGCGTTGAATGAGTGAATCAGCTCAACTTCACCCTAAAAGCGCACGCGGAGGCGATCTTGTCCAGGTTGTCCTTGTGGAAAAGCTGGCGGTATTCATCGCTTTCCAGCAGGTGCCGGCCGGTCTCCTGTTTGTCCCGGAGCAACAGGTATTTCAATTCCTTCAAATCATCCGACCAGCAGAATCCGTTGAAGAATTCCGCGCCGGCGAACTGGGTTTTGTAGAGCGCGTTCTGCGAGTAACAGGTCCCGAGATAAAGATGGCGAAAGTTCCGTTCCGCGAAAAACGCGGCGGCCGACGTCATCATGAACATGCCCAGGTTGCGGCTGTAGTAGTTGAGATCGTAGAAGGCGTAGTAGTAGAAGGCGAGTTCCTTTCCCTCCAGGTAAAGCGTCGCCGTGCCGACTTCGGCGCCGCTCTTCGCATCCGTGAAGACCAGGAGATGTGAAATGATGGGCGAACGGAAGAGCAGATCGAGGCGCTCGTAGGGCATCACGTCCTTGCCGAATTTGATGTCGGCGTAGGTCTTGTAAAACTGGCGGCGCCCCGGCGTGTAGTCGAACTGGTCGCGCGCGACGAGCTTTACTTCAATCCCGCCGCCTTTGCGCAAAATGCGGCGGTTTTCGGAGGAAGGCTTGAACCGGCCGAGTTGCACCCGGACATGCCGGCAGAGATAAAACCGGTCGAGATTGCGCGAGGAGGGGAGGAAGCCGGCGTTGAACAGATCCGCCGCCGTCTCACCGGATTCCGGCACGGCCCAAATGGCGTAAGGAAAGATGTAATGATCGTAATCGGACTTGTGTTCGGAAAAGAGCAGTTTCATCGTTCGTCGAAACGTTCACATGCGTTCACGCGTCACACCGGTGGCCCGGCAGAGCTCGCGCACGGCACGACGTTGCCACGGTGCTGCGAATCGAGGATGGAACGAGGACTGGAGTCACTTCGCCGCCGTTTCAACGAGCTGCCCCGCATCCGGATTTGCGTCCGTGACCGGCTTGGAATCCCCATTCACGCATTGGCGCCGAAGGCGGAGCCGCCAACCGGTCAGCACGTCGTAGGAAACCGAGTTTTTCAACTTCGCCATCTCGTGCACCGTAATCTCTTCGCCTCCCTGCCGGCCCATGACAACCGCTTCATCCCACACCTGCGCTTCGGGGATGTCGGTGACGTCCACCATGAGCGCGTCCATCGCGATGCCCCCGACGAGCGGGGCGCGCTTGCCGTGAATGAGCGCCGCCCCCAGGTTGCGGACGCGCGGGAAACCGTCGCCATAACCGATGGGCAGCACCGCGATGCGCCGCGGCGCCGGTGCGGTGTAGCGCATTCCGTAACCGACCACCTCGCCGGCCTTGAGGTTCTGAATCGAAGCAACGCGCGCCTTCACGGACATGACCGGTTCGATGCCGGGTATGCGCCGGCACACGGTGGACGGGAAGATCCCGTACATCAGGATGCCAATGCGAACCAGGTCGCGGTGCGCGTGCGGCAGGTCCAGGAACCCCCCGCTGTTGCACAGGTGCCGGTACTTAACCCGGATGCCGCGCTCCGCCAGGCCGCGCAAGACTTCGTCGAACCGGGAAACCTGGAGATTGGCGAATGTTTTGTCCGTTTCATCCGACTGTGCGAAATGGGTCATCACTCCATCGAGCAGAAGGAATTTCTCCTCGCAAATCTGTTCGATCAGCGGGAGCGCCTCGTCCCATCTCACTCCATAACGGCTCATGCCGGTGTTGATCTTGACATGCACCGGCACGCGTTTGCCCCGGGCGGCGGCGGCCCGGGCGAGGGCGCGCGCGGTGTTCGCCTCGTTGAGGCAGACCGTCAGGTCGTGCTCGACGCACCAGGACAACTCGTCCTCCTGCCGCTCGCCCAGCAATAGCAGCGGGGCGGCAATGCCCGCCTCGCGCAATGCCATTGCCTCCTCCAACGTGCTCAGGCCGAAACCCCAGGCGCCCTCCTCGAGCGCGATCCGCGCCACGTCCAGCGCCCCGTGCCCGTAAGCTTCGTCCTTCACGATGGCCATCATCCGCACCCCGCGCGGCAGGTCGCGGCGGATCAACTGCAGGTTGCGACGCAGGCGCGCCAGGTCGATCTCGACCCACGCCGGCCGCAACGGAAAAACTTTCGTATCGAAATTCATAAAATCGCCGCAAGCTGTTTAACCACGAAAACTGAATTCGTTAAAGCGTTAAATCGTTAAAAAGTTGCATCGCTCGCCAACGGAGCCGTTGCAATGGATTCACCGATCCAACATCTCACGTTTTCCCCGGCGGCCAGAGGCTTTTCCCAACGTCCGTGCGGTAATAGCTCCCCAGGACGCGGATTCTGCGGATGTTGTCATACGCCCGGGCGACCGCCTCGCCCAGCGTGGCCGCCAGAGCGTTCACGTCGGCGATGCGATGGCCGGTGGCGACCAGGGGGCCTTGTGGGCCGCGCGCCACCTCATTCCACCACACGTCGCAATCAAACGCCCCGTCAACCTCCAGGGGCAGTTGCGGCCCGCGCACCTGGACGTACGGATAACCGTATCCCGCCAGCGTCAGCGAACACCCGAACGCGACCTGGCGCTTGAACCGTGGATCCAGTTTCTTGTCCCGCGCGGTTGCCAGGACCGTCTCGATCGGATTCGCCAGCATCCGTAAAATCATCGGACCGGAGGTGACGCCGATGCGAATGTTGTACTCGATGACGTGCCAGTGGCGGTCTTTTTTGACGGCTGTGACCTGCAGGGGTCCGTGGAACCGGGTCTCGCGCAGCCACGGCAGCAGGGGATGGATCAACTCCCGCGCCAGTCCATATTTGTCCCCGGGATCCCTTTCCACGAGCCCGCCGAGCGGCGCGCCTGCGATGATCCCCATGTTTCCGTTGAACGCGCGCTTGTATTCCTGGTTGGTCACGAGCGAATGAATCTCCCCGCCGCTCACCAGCACGATGTGTCCGGCTTCGGCGCGCCCGAGGTATTTCTGCAGGAACACGCCCTCGGCGTAATTGACCTGCTTGAGCCAGGCGCGCGTGTCCTCGACCGTTTCGCAGACAATGGTGTGAACCGGACTGACGGGCGAGCAGAGCGGATTCTTGATGACGAACGGCTGCGGATGTTCGGCCAGGATCTTTTCGGCCTCCAGACGGTTGGAAGCCACGAACGCCCGCGGAAACGGAATCCCGAAATCCGCGCAAAGCCGCCGCGCAAAATCCCGCTCGCGCTCGATCCTCATCGCCTCGCCCGTGGGACTGAAAATAGGCCGCCGGGTCCGCAAAAACTCCTCCGCCCACGGCGCCTGCGCCCAGTCAATCGACTGGGGGATGACGCAATCGATGCCCTGTTCTTCGAGCAGCGGGCACGGGCTGGGAAACGCCTCGCACGAAAACGTTCTCCCGACGAGCGAAGGCGGGAAATGACCGTAGTTGCGAGTCAGATACGTCGCCACACCCGCGCCGGCGTCTTTCAGAGCCTGCCCGATGCTGTGCGCGAATGAACCGACGCCGAGCACCATGAACGCCGGCGCCCGCCGCCGCCCGGGCACCTTCCGTGCCGGCCTGCCTTTTGTCTGCATCCGCATTGGGGATCACGAAATACACGAAACCCGCGAAAAGCCAATGCGTTTCCGAGGCGCATAATTTCCAGCTTGTGGTGCAACAGCGCGTATCTAACAATCCAGATGCTTTTGGCATCAGAACCGGCAACAGGAACTCTGCCAATGGGCTGAAGCCGGCCAGTGTTCGTTTGTCGAACTGAAATCCTCCGTTACACTGACCTCGCGGCAGCCATTCAACTGGCCAAGGCAAGCGGGATGACAACACGCGAAATTGTGCGCGAACTCACGCGAGGGATGACGCATGCGGATGCCTTGAAGTTTGCGAAGCGGGCCGCCCCTTTGTCGGAATTTCAACCTCAAATTGGCCGCAACGGCGGAAATGCTTCCTAATGATTATGGACCATGCTATTTCTGAGTTTGGCTTTAATGCGATGCACTTATGAGAACACTGGTGATTGGCATCGACAGTGGCACGCAATCCACGAAAGCGCTCGTCGTGGACGCAAATACCGGGAAGGTCCTGGCATCGGCGGCGGAAGCCTACGATCTGATTCCGAACCTGCCGGCCGGCGCGAAGGAGCAGCATCCGCACACCTGGCGCGAAGCGACCGCCAGCGCCATGCGCCGCGCCTTGCGCCAGGCCAAGGCCTCCGGCGCCGAAGTCAAAGCCATCGGCGTCAGCGCCCAACAGCATGGGTTCGTCCCGCTGGACAAAAACGGCGAGGTGATCCGCCCCGCCAAACTCTGGTGCGACACGTCCACCGCCGCCGAATGCGACGAGATCACCGAAAAACTCGGCGGACCTAAAAGGACCCTCCGGACGCTGGGCAACGCGGTGTTGCCCGGGTTCACCGCCTCAAAAATCCTCTGGCTCAAAAAACACGAGCCGAAGCACTTTGCACGGCTCGCCACGGTCCTGTTGCCGCACGATTACCTGAATTTCTGGCTCACGGGAGAGAGGGTGATGGAATACGGCGACGCCAGCGGCACCGCCCTGATGGACGTGCGGAAGCGCAAATGGTCGGGCGCCGTTGTCGAGGCCATCGACCCGGACCTGGGTGACAAGTTGCCTCGCCTGATCCCGAGCGACCAACCGGCCGGACACCTGCAGGCGACCACCGCGAAATCGCTCGACCTGGCTCCGGGCATTCTGGTGAGCGCGGGCGGCGGCGACAACATGATGGGCGCCATCGGAACCGGCAACACGCGCGCGGGCGCAATCACCGCCAGCTTCGGCACGAGCGGAACCATCTACGCCTGCGCGGAAAAACCGGTGGTCGATCCGCTGGGTGAAATCGCGGCTTTCTGCGACTCGACCAACCGCTGGTTGCCGCTGCTTTGTACCATGAACGTGACCGTTGCAACGGAAATGGTGCGCGCGGATTTCGGGTGGTCGCACGAGAAGTTCGCCGGCGAGGCCGGGCGGATTCCGGCGGGCTCGAACGGGCTTCTCCTGCTCCCGTATTTCGAAGGCGAGCGCACCCCGAACGTCCCCGACGGCACCGGCGTCTGGTTCGGCGTCAACCGGCGCACGTTCGAGGCCGGCCATTTCGCCCGCGCCGCCATGGAAGGGGTGACGCTCGGCATGAACTATGGCTTGCGCCGGCTGGCGGCGCTGGGGGTGAAACCGGCGCAAATCCGCGCCACCGGCGGCGGCGCGAAGTCAAAGGTCTGGCGGCAGATCATGGCGGACATCTTCAACGAGGAGGTCGTGACCTTGAAAGTGAGCGAAGGCGCCGCCTACGGAGCCGCTCTGCAGGCACTCTGGTGCTGGCGGCGCGAGCAGGGCGAAAAAGTTTCAATCCAGGAAATCACGGACCGGTTTGTGGAAACCAATCCGGCGGAAACCACCCACCCGGATTCGAAAAGCGCGAAGGTTTATCGCGAACTCCAGGCGCTCCAGGATGAACTGTCCACGGCATTGCGCGGAGCCTTTTCGAAACATCGTCAATTCCTGGCGGGTCAGAACGTTTGCCACGTTGCTTCGCTCGACATTGCCGGCCGGTCTGGTAGGTTCAACCCGTGAGCTTTGTCGCCGAGTTCAATTCTCTGCCGCTGGACGCGCTGGTCAAACAGTCGCGCGCCGCCAATACCGCCGCCGCGCGCGAGGCGATCGCCAAACCGACTGTTTCCCTGGGCGATTTCGCCGCGCTGATTTCGCCGGCGGCGGGCGAACTGTTGGAATCCATGGGCTGCCGCGCGCACACGCTCACCCAACAGCGCTTCGGCAAAGTCGTCCGTCTGTTCGCGCCGCTGTATCTTTCCAACGAGTGCATCAACAACTGCAAGTATTGCGGCTTCTCGCGCGACAATGCGATTCTTCGGGTGACGCTGACCGTGGACGAGGTGTTGCGGGAATCCCGCGCGCTCCAGGCCCAGGGATTCCGCAACCTCCTGCTGGTGGCGGGCGAGCATCCCAAGTTTGTTTCCAACGGGTATCTTCGGGAATGCGTCGCCGCACTGCACCCGGAATGGCCCAGCATTTCGCTCGAGATCGGGCCGATGGACACGGCGGATTACAGGCCGCTGGTCGCGGCGGGAGCGGACGGGCTGGTGGTTTACCAGGAAACCTACGACCGCAAGGTTTACCCGGAGATGCACACCGCCGGTCCGAAGCGGAATTTTGAATGGCGTCTCGGCACACCCGAACGCGCCTACGCGGCGGGATTCCGGCGTCTCGGGATCAGCCCGCTTTACGGGCTCGCGGACTGGCGATTCGAAGCCATCAGCGTCGCGGCCCATGCGGCCTACCTGCTGCGCAACTGCTGGAAGGCGAACGTGACGATTTCGCTGGCCCGATTGCGACCGTGCGCGGGCGAATTCCACCCCCTCACGCACATGTCGGATCGCGATCTCGTGCAACTGGTTTGCGCTTTCCGCCTGATGTTTCCCGATGTGGGACTCGTGCTGTCCACGCGCGAGCCTCCAAAATTGCGCGACGGGTTGGTCCGGCTGGGCATCACGCTCATGAGCGCCGGCAGCCACACCGAACCCGGCGGTTACACGGGCGCCGGCCGCGAGAACCTGCACCAGACCGTCCGGGGCCGCAGAGTCGAGGCCGCCGGTTCCAGCCAATGGGTGGCGACCACGGCCGCGCCCCTGAACGCAACCGAACAGTTTCAAATCGCCGACGGACGTTCACCGCAGGAGGTGGCCGACCTGATACGCCGTCTCGGCTACGATCCGGTGTGGAAAGATTGGGATGCGGCGTTGACGGCCTGAATGAGGTGCGAATTTGCGTGCCGATGAAACTTCCGTTACCGCAAATGGCCGCGAGGTGAAGAGCCCGTTGCCGTGTTCGATCGAGGAATTCCTGCTCGCGCAGAATCTCCTGCCCCGCAGCGTGGTGGTGGAACACAACGGCGAAGCAGTGGCTCCGTCCGAGTTTTCCAAACGCCAACTGCACGACGGCGACCGGTTGGAAATCGTCCGAATTGTCGCCGGAGGCTGAAGCATCCCAGCCAGACCCAACGGCCGCGTCACGGTGAATAACCTGTGAATGGCGGTGGGCAACTTTTGGTTGCGGTTCGATGTTAGTGTCGGAGGATTGAAGGTGAAGCCGTCCGAATCATCTTCCCGTGCCGGATCCCGGCACGAGCAGGAGACTGGGGCTGGAACAAAGGGCGATTGGAACGATGAATGAGCCTGTCTCATCCAGGGCTGCCGACGCAGCATCGGCGATGGCGGCCAGTGCGTGCCGGGTTGTCGTGGTGTCCGAGGACCGTGTGGCGCAGGGTCGCGCGATGGAAACCGCGAACTGGTTGAGGGCACAGTTTGGAGAGGAACCGGTTTTCGATTTTAGTTTCTGGAATTTCAAGGAGCTGGCGGAACCCGCCGCCGCGAGCAAAGCGGTTGAAGCCGCGGCGCACGCGGACATCATTCTGCTCTCGGCCCACGGCAACGACCTGCCGGCCGCCGTCGGCAATTGGTTCGAGCGATGCCGCGAGGCGAGGACCAAGGCGGAGGGAGCTTTGGCCCTGCTCCTCGCCGAACCGTTCATGTTATCCGCCTCGAGCGGGCATGCGATCGACAGTTTGCAGCTCTTTGCCCGCCATCTCCACATGGATTTCCTGCCGCTCATGCCGCAACCGGCGGAGAGAATCATCCAATCCTTCCGGAACCGGCCGAACATCGCCCCTGCGGGCGTGACTGAGCCGTTCGACCCGCCGAGCCACAATCATTGGGGCCTAAACGAGTGACGTGTTGAAATCTTGTCGCCGGCGGCGGATTGGCCGATACTCGCGCCGGCTATGAAGTTGAAGTTCGAGCGCTTGTTCGGCACGAGCGCGTTCATTCTGCTGGCGTTGCTGGCCTGGGCGATGTGGGCATCGGCCCAACCCGCACCCACGAACGCCCCCGATGCCAAGATTTCGACGGCGGCGGGCGTCACGGTCAAGGCTGCGGGTTCAAACCGGACCGGCCAGGCGGTCCCGCTCCTGGTCGAGTTGAAATCACACGAGGATTATCTCACGTTTGGGCTGGATGAGGTGCCCTTTCTCCGCGAACACAAGCTTTTCGGCCATCCCCTCTGGAAATATCTCGCCTCCTTCCTGTACATCCTGCTGGCGTTTTATGTCTCCAAGTTTTTGGATTTTCTGACCAATGCCCGGCTCAAGCGCTGGTCCGAGAAGACGGGAACGAAGCTCAACGAATTGCTGGTGCCTCTCCTGCGCGGTCCGGTCAAGGTGGTGGCCTTCGTCGTATTCCTCGACGTCGGCCTTGATATCTTCGACTGGGGAACGGCGGCGCAGTCCTATCTCGCCAAGGGCTTCATCCTCACCGTGGCTTTCTCACTGACCTACGTGATGCTGAAACTGATCGATCTGGCGCTGGGGCTGTGGCGCGAGCGCGCCCAGGCGGGAAGCGATCGGGCCTTTGACAATCAACTCTTTCCCGTCATCAGCAAGAGCCTGAAACTCTTCGCGGTCATCGTCGCGGTCCTGGTGACGGCGTCCAACCTGCACATCAACATCACCGGCGCGCTGGCTTCGCTTTCCGTTGGCGCGCTCGCCATCGGCCTCGCCGCACAGGATACGCTCGCAAATCTGTTCGGAGCAGTCGCGGTTTTCATCGACAAACCGTTCCGCATCGGGGACGAGATCCGGCTGGAAGGAGTGACCGGAACGGTGGAGTCCATCGGACTGCGCAGCACCCGCGTTCGGAGCCCGGACGGGCACCACGTGACGATTCCGAACAAAACCGTGGGGAACGACACCATTACGAACGTCACCCGCCGCACCAATATCCGGACGGAAATGAACATCGGGCTGACCTATGACCTGCCGGCGGAAAAGGTGAGGCGGGCCCTCGAGATCCTGGACGAAACATACCGCGGGCACCCCATGACGGCCGATCTGACGGTCACCTTCAACAAGTTCACGGATTCCTCACTGAACATCCTCGTCGTTCATTGCTGGAAGGGCACGGATGGCGCGGCCCAGCAGGCCGGGATGCAGGAGTTGAACCTGAAAATCAAGGAGCGCTTCGACGCCGAAGGGATCACGTTCGCGTTCCCGGCGCGAGCGGTCTATTTGAAGCAGGGCATCGGCGGGAGCACGGCGCAGAAATAGCCCGGCCACTTCCTGCTTTCGATTTTGGCCCGATGAATTAAGCTCGCCCGCTATGGATTGGCTGACGCACCAGATCTTCCCCGGAGGCAAATTCCTCGGGGTCGCCTGGAGCATTTGGGTGGTTATTGGGTGGCTGGGCAACGCCGCTTTCTCGTTGCGGTTTTTGATTCAGTGGTATGCCACCGAGAAGAAGAAACGGGTGGTGGTGCCGACCATATTCTGGTGGCTGAGCCTGAGCGGGTCGCTGCTGTTCCTCATTTACGCGCTTCAACGCCGGGATTGGGTCTTCATCTTTGCGTACGCCTTCAACTGGATCCCGTACATCCGGAACCTGATCATCCACTCCCGGCATGAAGACGCGCACGTGGACTGCCCGGGTTGCGGCAAGTCCTGTCCGCCCGAATCCAACTTCTGCGCCTCCTGCGGGGCGAAGCTGCCCGGGCGGGAACGCGGCGTGGCCTGAGGAAATCTACTTTTTCAGATCGGAAGCCGGAGCCTCCGCCGGCGCCCCCGCGTTCAACTTGGAAGCGGCCGAGTTGGTGCTCAGCCGGTACTTGGCCATGATCGGCGCAAAATCCGGATGAGACCGGCCATACTCGGTGATTTTGGCCATGAACGCATTGATCGTCGGCTCTTCTTTCTCGGACGCCATCATCATTTTCGTGGCCTGCGGCTGGATGGCATCCAGATCCCTGCCCGTGCGCCTGACCTGGAAACCCACGAAAAACGCCAGGGTAAAACTCAACAGGATCAACCCCACCAGCAGGAGGGTCGTCTGCCGCTGCAGTTCCCCGCATACTTCTTTCAATTCCGCCAGCTCGGAAGAATCCGTCATTCTATTTTCGAGTTCGCTCATAAGTTTACTTGGCGGCAGGCTTGTTTGTTGTCGCACCCGGAGCCGTTCTGGTCACGCGCACCCCCACCGATTCCAGAATGGGTTCAATCCCCCTGTCACGCCTGCTGTATTCCACGAGATCGTTCAGCAGCACGTTCAGGCCGTTGTGCGTGTTTTGATATCGGGATATCTCCATCTGGCACGTGCGGAATTGCTTCGTCTGGAAAAAGAATTTGACGGAGAAAAACATCGACAGAAGCAAACCCGCGGCCAGAACCCAAGTCAGGATGGTCGTGATTAAGTTATTCTTCATAATGGGACTGCACTGTAGCGGGTTCCGATGAATTGTCCATCGCGTTTTTTGCGGGTGCTCAACGGGGGGCTTTCCCCGTGCCCATCCCGCACTCCCTTCTCGACTTTCACCTTCCCACCCACATCCTTTTCCCCATGCGCATTCATTTTTTCGGAGCCACGCGGACGACGACCGGCTCCATGTATCTCCTCGAGATCACTGGCAATGTAAACGCGCCGATAATCTTAACGTTTTTAAGGAGTTCCGAGTTCCAAAGTGCCTGTAGCGCCTGTACAGAAACATCGCGCACCCTTTTGGCGGGTGTGCGCGAAACTCGCTCGCTTTTCGGTCAGGTCGTCACTGGCTCAGGCTCGGCCTGGGGGGCACGGAGTAGGCTCCGAATATCCAGGATGCCACGCTTATTTCGGTCTGAACAAATTGGTTCGCTGGCTGCCGGCGCGTCGCTTTCCTCGGTGGCTGAAATCGGGCTTTGAGGGGCAGTTAACGCGCCCTTAAACCGCTTCCCGCGCCCTTTGGCCTGGGCCTCAGCCAAAGCTTGCGCCAGGGCGGTGTCCGATGGGATGACACCCTGCCTGATCGCGCACTGAATATCCGATGCCGTAACCTTTTCCCGGCCGTCCTTCTGGGCAAGGTATCTGGCCCGCCTGACCGCTGATTCGATCCCGGCCAGATATTTTGCCGAGGTGTTCGCGTACTTCGCCAGCGCCTGGATTGAATCCGAGTCTCCCTCAGGCAAGAGCGATCTTGCCACCTTGGCCAAGTCTTTCTTAGGCAAGATCTCCGGCAAACGCTCGTAATGAGTGATGCGGCCAATCAGTTGCTCGGAGGCCCAATGCGTTCGTTTTTTGACGGCCTCTTGCGACGCGGTGAACTGCGGGGTGGAAAAGAAAGCGACTCCGACGCCCTGGTTCACCAACGCTGTGAGCACCCAATTGACCCGGCCGGGCAGACTGTGCCGGCAATCACTGACGGGAAAGCAAAAATGGGCCTCGTCCATCACCAGGATCAAGTCGCCGGTCTGCAACACGTCCTCGATTCGCTGGCGCAATTGGACCGCTTTCCAGGAGCGGCCGCAGGAAACCCCAAGGGCTTTCGCGATTGCCCTGAAGAAGCCAATATCGTCATTTGTCGAGGGGACTTGGACGTAACGCGCGCGGCCAGGCCGCTCAGCAACATACTGCTTCGCTGCAAAAGTTTTGCCCGTGCGGGCAGCGCCTTCGATGAGCACAAGGCATTTGGACTGCGCCACGTAATCCAGGGAGTCATAGATGATCGTCCCAATCTCCGTGACAACGGCGGTTCTATGGAGACTCCCCGCCCGGCTGTCGAGATACTCCCAAAGAGACGCGATCAAATCCTGGAAAAACCAAGGATGACAATCTGCGACGGGTAGAGCTGGGTTCAGGCAAAGCTCTTCCAGAAAACCCGGCAGCGTTTCCGTGGTGATTTTTTCCCCATTCCAAAAGTCTTCAAGCCTATAGGAAGTCGGGCGATCATCCGCCGTGTCGCGGCTGCCCGCGAACTCGGAAAAGTCAAAGGCTACATCACCGCGCAAGGGCAAACTCGGTTCATCCGGTCCGAGTTCCTTGCGAATCAACTTGATTTGATTGACGTTATAGACCCGGCCCGGCTTCATTCCGAATCGCTGCATTGATTTGGTGCCGAGCCTGCCGGGGAACATCGCGACCAGGTCACTTGCAACCCGCCGCAGGCCGCCAGGCTGGTGACTGAAATGTTGAAGCGCCCAAATCAATTCACGCTCTTTGGGGGTGTCCAGTACGGAGCAACGCCGGGCCACGATATTCGCCAGCAAACCCTGTTCAATCTCTTCGCTCGAACACCAGCGCTCTTGGCGCAACGGCTGACCGGACTCCGCGATACGGGTATTGCTCATGGCTTGACCTTTTTGTTCAGGAATGAATTCAACCACTCGCCGTCTTCCACCTGATCAGGCCGGAGCGGCCTGCCGCCGCCAACGATCATCCCAAGCCGGCTGGAAATCTTCCGCGCTTTTGTCTGCTGCCTCTGTTGACTGCTGCGCTCAGCGCTGACGCGCGACTGTTCGGCCTCGATCCGTGCCCCAAGTTCGGCAGTTGCCGCGTCCGCGATAACGCGCCGGAACGGTGTTGCGAATTTCGACTTGAGCATCCGATAGCGGACGCGCGCGTAAGATTGATGCGCTTCGATTCGCGCCATTTCCTGGCCCAGCAATTCCTCCGGCGCATCCATGGCCGGCACGTCCTGCGAGCGTTCGACGCAAAAGGCGTTTTCGCGGTTCATATCGGTAACAGTGAGGATTTCCGGCATGTCGGGATTGAACCAGGCGAGCACGGTCTGTTCGCGCAGGCGCCCGGTCTCTTCGTTGCGATAGTTGAAAACCTGCTTGCCGAAGCGGAGCGTGATGCCGTTGCTGGTGACTTTCAGTGGGCGCTTGTGGTGCGCGAGCAGATAACGGCAGCTCGCTGGCAATTTGATAACCGGGTCGGCGGTGCGGGTGAATTTCGCGAAGGCGGCTTCGGGGGACAGGTCGCACGTCATCTTGCCGTTTTGCACGGTGGAGTTGTAGAGGTCGCAAACTTCCTCCAAGCGCGCCACCCATTCGTCGAGACTGTAAAAATGGTCTGAGGGATGCACCTTGCGCGCGTCAACCTGCAGCTTCGCCTTTTTCACGCGCTCGAACGTCTCATGCATTTCATCCGGTCCCACATAGCCAGGCTCGCCCTCGCACAAATCCTGGATGGCGCCGATGACGCGCTCGACGGGCTTGGAGCGCGGGAGCTTTGAGTGAACAAACCGCAATCCAAGCGAGCGCAGGCCAAGCTCGGTTTCGCCAAACGACAGCGGGTCTGCCTGCGGGTCGCCTTTGAGCAGGCGTGAGTTTTTCCAAATGCCGCGCTCAAAGTAGAAACCTTTCCGAGGCAACCCGTGTTCATCGCACACGCGGGTGATGAGAGTCCTGATCGTGTGCGCGTTGTAGTTCCGTTCCGGCTGCAGAGCGAAGCCGAGCACGCGCAGCGAGCGCACGTCGATCATCACCAGGAATTGCCCGCGCATCAGTGTGAACCAGCCCTTGCCGTCCGGCGCGTAGAAATATACTTCCAGGGTTGCATCGTCGGCGCAAAGCCAGTCCATCGAGGCAACGTTGCTCCAATCGCGGCTCAAGTGCGCGCCGTTCAGTTTGTCCTGGCGCGGGCCGTGGTGGATGTCTTCCATCATCGCTACTTCATATTTGACCGCGTCGCGGATGCGCGCGGGGCAATGGCTCTTGGAAGCCGGGTTGCTCAGATAGTGGCCAAGCAACGCTTCGCTGAGCGCGCCGCGCTCGCTCAGTTCGCGCCAGGCCTGGCTAACCCGGCCGTCGCAGTTCAGAACCGCGTGCGCAATGAGCGCATCGCGGTCGGCTGCCGTGAATTCCGGCGCGCGGTGAAACCCGGAGTGGTCTTTGCGGCCGTCCACCAGAGAGGCGGCGTTTTGATCGTTCGCGATCCATCGGGCGTGCTTCCAATTGAAAGCCTGGCGCAGCGCGTCGGGACTGGCCGCAAGGAATGGCGCGCAACGCCACAAAAACTTGAGCAGGGAGTTGTGGACCTTTTTCGGCTTCCTGCCGGCTGCGGTCAGCTCTTCGCGCAGATCGAAAGCTCGCAGCCAGAGGTATTGCTTTTCTCCTGGAGTTGGTGCGGCGGGATTCGTGAAGCTGGCAACCACGTCCTGCAGCTCTCGAAAATCCGAATTCGCCGAAAGTGGAACGCCGCGGCCGGCCGCGTGTTTGCGCGCCAGGTTGTCATCCAGGTAAATATCAAGTCTCCCAAGCTCGCCGGCGCCCCCGTCCCGATCCAGGGTGCGCTTGACTAATTCACGCAGGTAACGCGCGCTCACAGCGTGCCCAAATTCCGTCTGGTAATCGGCAAGCCCGATCCGTTCACGTTCGGCGGGTGAGATCGTGAGATCGTTTCGAAGGCTCAAGACTCGCGCCAGCGCGCGCTGCAGCTTTGCAGCCTTGTCCAGGCAGTGCTGCGCGACTTCCGAAAACGGGACGGCGGATTCCCAGCGTTTAGCGGGCGCGCGCAAGAGTTGCTCTGCGGACTGATAGCCGAGCCGCTTGGCTTCCGCTGCAAGCAATTCCTGCAGGGATGCCGGCAGGGCGCAGACGGTCCATGCATTGGCCGGAGATCCGGAGACTATCACCTTCCCGGCGGCCGGGACATTGGCGAGCACGCGCCGGACCGCCCTGCGGTTCATCCCAAGCGTGCGGGCAATCTGCGAAGTCGTGTAAAGGTTTTGGTTCATGCGTAGGGATTCCCCGAGGTCGGGTATGTCGTCGTGCCCATCAGCATGACGTATTGCGTGGTGGGAGTGGGGGGGCTTCCGACCATAACGCAGATTGGATATTCGCGCGCTTTCATCGCCAGCGCGGTGCCGTCCCCTGGTGGCGCCGGGATGTCGCCCGTTGCCATGCTGAAACTGGGTTTCGATGTGACGAGAGCTCCGCTCGCGTCAACGACGAACAAAGTGATCTGCTGATTCTGCGCGTCTTTGCGGATGATCGTTCTCGTGCCGTCGCCGTTATCGAAGGACGTGGTGGTCTGGCTGGGTTCACCCAGGCCCTGGGTCGAATTCTCTTTCGGGGCATTTTGGCCCAGGACCAGGTTGTTGCCCGCCGTGTTTTGGGCTGTGGACTGGACCAGTGGATTGTTCCAGTTGCGGCGGTAGCGGTTCACCAGGAATATTTGGGTGAGATCGGCGGCGCTCAAGTGAGCGGCCGGGCCGATGGTGACTTCGGTCCGGCCCTTGCCATAGAGTTTGTGCACCTGCTGGATCATCGCCTTCATCGTGGCCCATTCGGTGCGGCCGCCGGTGAGGTTGAGCACATCGCCCATGCCGAGGCTGCCGGAACATTCTTGCTCGATGATGCTGACGGTGCCCTGGTATTGCAACGTGGCCATGGCATTGTACAGGTTGGTCGCCAGGCCGGTTGGAATGGGTTCAGCGGGGAAGGCGGACAGGTAGGACGAATAGTTGCCCGTCACGCCGCTGGTGAGTGTGACGCGAATCATGATCTCTTGCGACGGTTGCCGCTTAAGAAGGCGTCCACCGGTGTCCGCATCCGATTGATCATAAGAAATGCGGGTCTTGACCAGCGCCCGGACTGCAATGACGGGCGTCCCGCTCGTGAGGGTCATCCAGGGCGCAAAAGACCCATCCGTGAGCACCTTGGTATAGAGGCTAAGGTCCACCACGGTGCCGGAATTGTCGTCAAGCACGGCGCTCATGACATCGAGGATTTTGAAGCCAACCGTAGCGCCAGGGTTGGGTCCCGGCTCTAGATCTGGAATGCGAATGCGCGGGCTGCCCCATTGCGGCAGGAACCGGGACCAGAATGCGACAGTATTGGCCACCGTCACGCAAACAAGCGCTCCGGTTGCGACCGTGCCCGTGATGCCCTGCATGTCGATCGTTTGCACGACTCCGCGAAGGCCGCCTGCAGGATGAGTGGGGACGTTTTCAGTGGTGGTCGAACCGGAAGAGTTGGCCTGCTGCACCACTGTGCTGAGCCAGTTTTGACCGCTGATGGAATTGGTCTGCTGGAAAAAGAGTGTCACGCTGCTGGGCTGTAGATCGTAACGCGGGGTGAGCTTGATGCTCTCCAGGGAAGTGCCGGCCCCGATGGCGACAGAGACCGCAACGCAGTTCCCCTGCTTCGTTGCGTTGAACGTCGGCGGCGTGGTCGTATAATCAAACCACACCTTGCAGTCCGGCGAGGACCTCATGCAGTGGATGATGGCCTCGGAACATTTGATGTCCTTCACCTGGTAAGTGGGAAGAGCGACGGCGGGATCGATCTCGCCGATCTGGAAAGGCGCCGGCAGGCCCTGCGCCGCATATTGCGTCAGGAGACTGTTCAGGCTGGCTGTGATTTGCTGACCATTGGTCATGTTGATGTAACTCGCCCACGTCGAGGATCGGTCGAAGAACAGAATCACCTCACTCTGCCACAGATCCAGGAGAGCGTCCGGGTCCCCGCCATACACCTTGACGTCCTGCAAATAAGGAGTCTGGTCCAGGTCATACCATGGGCCGCCGAACTGATAGACAATGCCCTCGAATTCCGGCCGGCCGTCCAGGACGTGGAGGAGCCGTTTTCCTTGAAACTCAATGGCCCCGCCGGTGTAGGAAGTGCCGCTGCCAGTGCGCCCGCGCCTGACGATCACCTGCGCCTCGAAAGCGAAGATTGGATCGCTCTGAACGGTCGCTCCGGGCACGCACAGCGAAAGGACGTCCACCAGCATGTTGCTGAACATGCCGTCGGCTGAATCCTGATCGAAGCCCCAATCGGCGAAGGATTTCTCGATACCGGCGCAAGCGAGTGTCCAGATGTTTGTGGCCATAATTACTCAGGTGTTCCGCGCGGTGACTTTGCGCGTGCTGGCATTTGTGGGCTAAATAGTCCTATCAGTAATTCCCTACTCCGATCCAGCGCCGCCGTTGTGGTGAAGTTATGCTGGTATTGTCCGCCCGAGGTGAAGGTCAGGATGCTGGCCGGGGTAATGCTTCCCGAGTTCACAAGGGTGCCGGAGATGTTCACGGCCCCATCCACAGTCACAGCATGTCCGCTTTGAATGGTGATGGTGCCAGTGCCCGCGGGTGCGCTCGGAGCGGGTGTGACCCACGCCGAGCCATTATAGTATTCCCAGGTGACGGTGGCGCTCCAGTTGCCGGTTTGATGAGAGCGGAAGTCGCCCGTTGTTGCCGCCTGACTCGTCGAAGCGCCGGGAAACTCAAAGACAAGTGAGCTTGCGTCAGCGGAGATCTGAATCTTGAATTGCCGGTCTTCGCTCATGATAGGGCGGTTTTTGGGTTTCCGGTTTTCTGGGGCACCGGGGTTTGATCCTGCGCCACGATACCGTTAATGAGAATTAAAGGACCGGTGGAGAGGTCTTTGACAGCGGTGGGGGTGTGGATAGCCTTGTAGGGTAAAGTGCGTCCTGGGGCGTCCTGGCGCGAAGTGGCCCTTTCAGGGACGCCGCCCCCGATCCAGCGCCGGCGAAGATACGAAGCCAGGTCATCGCGCCCGATCTGGGTGCTGTGTTTCTCGATGACGCCGCGGCATTCGAAGCGCACGGCCGCCACATGGGGCCGACTTATGAGCAATATCCTCATTACCTCGCCACCACGAAACCAATTACGTGATGGCGGCAGGATTGAAGCAATTACCTGCGCAAGGTTGAGCTTCGCAACAGAGTGTGGATCGATGACTTCCGGGCCCCAAAATCTGAGCGCACGATTGTGGTCCTTGTTCGCGGGGAACCGAGCGCTGGATACATCGAACACCCACTGCAGCATCCCGGCATCTGCCCAAGCCAGCACTACCTCGGCTTCAACGCCCCATGATATCCTCACGGATTCTACGGACACCAGGATCGTCCGGTCGCTGACTGGCAAGGTCCGTTTTCCTGTTCGCTCAGGTAGGCTGGTTATCATATGTCGAAGCCGGGGCCGTTTCGGCGCCGGCGCGCCGCCGGCGCCGGGAATCGGCGCGCCTGGTCGGCGCAGAAAAGGAGCCGCAAGCGACCAAGCTCCTTTTGCTGAGCAGCGATGGCTTTGAGTTGCGCCTGCAGCGCTCTGAATTGCAATCCCGTGAAGTATCGCGGGACATTGGAAAATCGATGCGCGAGCGATGGGCGCCCCGGTCGCATGTGGCGCCAGTGCCTATCTTCAACTTTTGCAAACGCCGAGAACGCCTTGGCCTGGCTGTGAAATTGAAACGTGGAGCAGAACTCTATGAAGCGGCTCAGGACGGCCAGTGTCAGCGTTTTCTTCCTGCCTCCTGCGTAGTGGAGCTTGAATGCTGACGGAATCTCGCCGCCTCGACGCCAGCAATACCACAGGCGATAGAGGGTCGTGGGGCTCAGTGCCCAGCGGCGTTGTGGATCGCAGTGATATGGTTTGCCGTTGCGGCGTAGGGTCGCCCGCCGAACAGCTTTTAGCAGCGGTTGCCCATCGTCAACGCGAGCTTCGATTCTCGTACAAAGCTTGTGCAAAGTTTTTGCACGTTCCGCTTGCCACCTTAAATGAGGCGCCAGGAATGGGTCTAGCAACCTGGCGCCCGGCTTCCCCAACGGTGCCCCACCTGCTCTTGCGGTGCGGCTCTGGCTGGAGTCGCCGAAATTATTTTGGTCGTGACCCATATTTCAAAAATAGGGAGCGCGGCAACCAACCGCGCCCCCCCCAATATGAACCTATTACTCAAACATCGGGAGCGAGGAATAACCAGGCTCCCGAAACTTTTAGGCTGCAGCCGTCTGCAGCGTGGACATGGCGTCAACCGCCATTGCCTCGACGTCGATGCGTTCAAGGGCGCGCATCGCGAGTTCGTCGGTGGCGAAGAACACTTCCTTGCTCACCTCGACACGCGGCGCACCGCGCTCACCGAGGTACCAGTAGGAAAGGTCTCCGAAGAAGGCCAGGGGCGTGCTGGGAGCAGCAGCGGACGAGAAGGCCTGGCTCACACCGATCCAGTGGATCGGGTAACCGTCAAGCGACGCGCTGCCGTCCGGCAGGTGCTGGTAGATGAGAGGATTGTTGATGGTGTTGAACGTAACCAGCAACGCATCCATCGAGGGATGCATGAAATATGCCGCGGCGCTCTTGCCGCCGATGTTCATGTTTGCGAGGACCGCCGCGTTCACCAGGGGCCTGATGGACCGGAAATCCGCGATAACCGCGTCACTCGGATGGGTCTTGGTCGATCCCAGGACCGTGAGGTAAGCGGTGTTCGTCTGGCAGTACTTCTGGATGCCCACGATACTCGCGTAGGTGGACGTTCCGTCTGCCATGAACATGGATTTGTCCTCCAGGAGGGCGAGCTGGCGCGCGATGTATCTCGCCAGGAACTGACCTAACGGCACGAACGTGTCTTCCTCGAGCTCCGTAGGTATTCTGATCATGCCACCTGCTTTGTTCGCAGTAAATGTGACGAGATTTGCCGTGACCCGGCGTTCCGGTACGCTCTGCGACATGCCGGCCGTTCCAGCACCGAGGTAGCCGAAGTTGTCTTCGCCGGCTGCCAACATGGGCAGTTTGACGGTCCCTGCTCCAAGCGGGAACACGGTGGCGAATTGCCGGGCCTGGCCGTAAGCAAACACCAGCTCGATGATCTGCGGCACGTAGATCGTCGGGACGGGGATTTGCGTTGTGGTCATCGCAGTCTTTTGTTCCAGTCCAAGGAAGGTTTTTGCCTTATTTAGGACCCCTTCGCGAGCACTGGCATCCTTCACCAGGTTAGATAACGCGCCATCGCCGAGCCGGTCGGTTTCGAGCACAAAGACGCTCGTTAACGCGGTGGCGCAATCGTCGGTCACAAAGGGTTTGTTTCCGATCCAAACCACGCCGGAGCGGCCAACGCTGCCAAAGGCCACGTTTTTTTGCATCTTTCTCTGATTCCCTCTTACTTCGTCGAGTTCCCTGCGCATGGCCGTTGCGTCGGCCTTTGAGTCGGTCAACTGAACCCGTAGGCTCTCGCAGATATTTTCGAACTCTTCAACCTGAGCCTGGGTGAGTGTAGCCAGGAGACAAAGGCCACGCCGAGGGGACTGCTGGGAAAGGGCGAGCAGTTGCGCGGCGGCCAGAAGCAGGAAGGCTCCCGGCAACGAAAGAAGGCCGAGTGTGCACAGAACAAAAACCAACGCCAGGCTGCCCAGCGTTGCCAATAGGGACGGGTACTTAAACTTAAATCTCATTTGATTATGTGGGGAATTGTCGCTGCTCAGGCAACGGTTTGGTGTCGCCAGGCGCAAAGCGCCGGGCGTTTTTGAGCTGCAACCTTTTGAGCGCATCATTGTCTCCCGAGGCTGATGCGCGACCATGGGCCTGCGGGAGCTGGTTTGTTGGGCTGCTGGGGACGGGCTCAAGCGCGCGTTGTGGGGCATAATCCGCGAACCCGTCCCCACGTACGAGGGCTCGCGGCTGGTTGTGCGATTGGGCAAAATTGAAGGTGCTCATGAATCTTAGTCTGAATCGGCCGGGGAAAAGATCTGCCCGGTGGCCGGAAAATATTCGCGCCAGCCTGATTCGATTTCTATGTGAAAAATTCGGACGTTGTCCAGTAAGCCACGCGATTGAAGCGAATTCTTCAGCGCGCCGAGGCTTTTAGCAAGGTGGGCCACGTGGAAGTAGCAAAAAAACGAGCCAAACGCAAGGTGCGAACTGTCGAAACTTCCCGCGCCGCAGGCGTCAAGTTCAGCGCCGAGACTTTCTCCCAGGGCCGGCTCTTTCCAGACGGGACTTGCGGCGTCGCCGTCGAATCGCAACACAAGGATTTGTAAACCGAGCTTTTCCAAAATTGCCTGATATTCCTCCAGGTGGTTTTGGATCGCGGCGAGGTCGGCCGTGCGTTCTTTCCTGAAAACGGACTTTTGGTTTTCGCAGAACACCCTCTGTCTTGCGTCACGGCCGGCTGCCACCGTATTGTGCGCGCCGTCCTTTGCGCCCTCCTGTGCGGCCTTGAGGGCGAAATAGCGTGAGGCCAGTTTGGGGTTCTTTTGCCGGCCGGAAAGTAAATTCCAAAGGGTCTGACGTGACACGGCCAGATCCCTAGCGTCCGCGACTATTTGTGGGAACCGCGTCGGGCGACCGCGCCTTGATTTTTCGATTACTGGCTTCGAATCTGGCATAACAGCTATCCATTCTGTAACACGCCATGATTTACGCTGCAAGCTTTATTTTTGCCCCGGCGTCTGTTTAGAATTCACCGTGCAGAGCGAGTTGGGATCTTCGCGGTTCAAACCGCTGCCCGCCGGCGAAAGGGAAATTTGCCGGCGCCTGGCAGCAATTCGACGTTTTGAGGGATTCGAACAAGCGGGCCTGGGCCTGCGCTTGGGCATAACCCGAAATCAAGTCGCGAACATTGAGGCGGCGCGGGTGCCATTGAAGGCGGATGTGGCTCTGCGCTTTTGCCTCATGCTCAACGTTAGTCCCCTGTGGCTTGCAAGAGGGGTGGGCTCTCCGAAATATCATGGCGATTCTGCTGTCGCTGGCCTGCTTAACAAAGTGTCTCCCGGTCCATTTCCGTTCGGCGCGTGGTTTGAGGAAACCCTCGGTGAAGATTTCAACAAGCTCGTTGCGGACGCACGGGATCAATGGGTGGAGCTGCGGGGGGCGCTTTCGGCAGCTACAGAAAGACTCGCAGGCCTCAAGCATACTGCGAAGAACCGCGCCCAGGTTCTTCGTGAGGAAAAAGCCATAGATCAGCTTCTTCGAGCGATGAAGCGGGACATGAGCCAGCGAAGAAAAATACGCGAGTTTGTTGATGCATCCAAGGTGGACAGCGGAAGTTCCGAGGATGCAAAAGAACTGTTGACAGATAGTTCTGAAGTCCGTATGAGTTCTGCCGATATGAAATCCGAGATGCGCAAGATCACGCTGCAGAAAGTCCTGGCCGATGTGCGCCTTTTGGTCAGTGCGCGCGGGATGAAGGCCCGGCTTGCTGCAGACTTGGGCGTTCCGCAACCTCGGGTCAGTGAATGGCTGGCCGGCAAATACATGCCGTCTGGCGAAACCGCGCTCCGTTTGGCTCGCTGGGTTGAGCTGCAGGGGCGGAAATCCAAATGAAATCCCTTAACCCGGAAGTGGAGGCGAGCGTGGTGACTTTAGACGGCAGGGGCGCGGGCTCGGCTTTTTCCGACGGCACGGGAGACGGGGACTCGTACGCAGATGCCCTGGGGGCGGGGTTTGGGGACGGGTCAGGTTACCTTTACGGAGACTCCTATGGTTCTGGGGTCGGAGATGGAGCTAATGGGGCCGGCGACGGGACGGGGGACGGCAGCTCGGAGGGCGCCGGCGAAGGCAGTGGGGATGGCAGCGGCCTTGGTTACTGCAGTGGCGGCGGCGACGGCTGAAAAACACCGCCGGGCCTGTCGCCAGGCGGTGAAACGACGCTTCAAATGCTTCACTGGGTCGAGCTGACGGGCGTCAACAATGAAAAACAAAACGCCCCGGACGCGCGAGAACGCGACCGAGGCACAAAGACCCGAATGAAAGACAATTATGCTTTGCACGGAGGGGAAGTACCCCAGCCCCGAAGTCACCTGCGGTGTTGAACTCTCCCCCAAAACCGTCCAGACGCTGCGGCGCCTGGCTTCGGAGGTTGGATGCACGGCATTTGAATTCATCCAAGGCGTGCTCGAAAATGAGATCATGCGGCGCGCCGCCGCCTGAAAGACCCCAGTCGCGTAGAAGCGCGACCAGGGCAAAGCGACCCAACAAAGGAAATCACGATACACATGAAAAACCAACGTCGGATCAATCACTCAAATACATCGAAAAAGCAGGGTGCACAAGTCCCTAAAAGTCACAGCGGGGAAAAAGGGGCGGATGGAACAGCGTCCTTGAACCTGTTCGATACCACCTGTGAGGACCCGGAAGTCGAGACGGCTGCTTTCGACTTAGACACTGAAGAACTGCTGGACGCGGCCGGACTATTGGAAAAGACGGTCGCCCGGCTGAGGCTGAAGGCATTTATGAAAGGGGGGCACGTAGCGATCAGCCTCGCAGAAATTCTCGCTCCGGCTGGACAACATCTGAACAATTAACCGGGTTTGCTCAGGAGACTCGCGGGTGAGCGCGAGACATGAGCCGAGCCGGCCAGGCTGTAAACTGGCCGGCTTTTTTGTGGTCTTAACCGGTCTTCGACGGGCGCTTAAAGGGGTCATTTCGCCAAGCGAATCGGGTCAAAAAAGTAGGTAGGTAACTTCAACCGGGTATCCAAAACATGCCACGAAAGGGCGAAAAGCGTGAATCGCACGCATTCCCGCGAGTTTTGATAATCTTAACGGTTTTGCATGTCCAATGTTGAAATGGCAGCCACTTGCGGTCGGACATCTTCGCCGATCAAACTGGTGATGCCTCAAAACAGCGTTAAACTGCACCCTCCAAAATTGGCCTGTTTCCAAGGCGCAAGTGCCTGACATTCGGCATTATTAGGACCGATTCGCCTTGTTTCGCCATCAGCGTTAAGATTATCCGCCAAGACTCAGCAACGGATGAAAGTGGTGGGCGCTGAGGGACTCGAACCCCCGACCTACTCGGTGTAAACGAGACGCGCTAACCACTGCGCCAAGCGCCCTAACCACTTATCCACAGAGAGTTGTAATGAATCTGTGGAAAATCGAAAGTCTTGTTCCCCCTATATTTTGGGAGTGGCCGACGAGAGGCAAGCACCCCGCCGCAGCACGCGGCAGTTGCTCGGAAAGATTCCAAATTTTCCAGGGCTCTATCGTCATTCGATCAACGGCATCTACTATGGAAGTAAAAAGATCGCTGGCAAGTCGAAAGACCACTCCCTCGACACCACCGACCGCAAAATAGGGGAGCGCCGATTCAAGACCTGGGTTGGCAATCTTGACAAGGTGGATTCGGCGGCAGAGAAGACCACTCTCGCCCAGCTCATTGAAAGGTTTGAGAAGACCCGCCAGGGCAAGGCGGAGAAGACCATAAAAACCGAGCGCTGGATTCTCAAGATGCTCCGGGAGGATTGGGCGCATGGCACCGACATTCAGGTCTCACGCATCCGGCCCTCGATGATCGACGAATGGCTCGCCAAGCAGGAGCCGAACCTCAAGAACAGCTCCTATGACCGTGTGACTTTGCTCCTTAAACAGCTTTTTGACTTGGCCGTCAACGACCGCATCATCGCTGAATCCCCGTTTTACCGCCTCCAGAAGAGCTGGAAACGCCCCGAGAAGCCGAAGCGACTGGTGCCGACCGACGAGCAGTTCCACGCCATCGTTGAGAGCATTCGAGCGGAAAAGCGGAATGCCCAAGCCGAGGAGAGCGCGGACTTCATCGAATTCATGGGGCTGGCAGGTCTCGGACAGGCCGAGGTCAGCTCCCTCAAGTGGGGGGATGTGAATTGGGAAAAAGGGGAGCTTTGCGTCCGGCGTCGCAAGACCAAGGAGCTTTTCTTCCCCCCGATCTATCCAGACCTGCAACCGTTCCTGCAGAGGCTCCGTTCAAAACACACTGTCCCACCGGCCACCGATGCCCCGCTTTTCAGCATCCAGGACGCTCGGAAAGCGTTACAGAATGCCTGCTCGCGCCTGGGGCTACCCGGCCTTTTCGCAACGGAGCATCCGGGCCTATCTCATCCGGCGGCTCTGGCAGGCGAAGATTGACATCAAGCTCATTGCCAAGTGGCAGGGGCATAACGACGGCGGCAAACTGATCCTGAACACCTACACCGAGGTTTTCGGCGGGAACGACGCAGCTTACATCAGCGCAGAGCTCGCTAAACTTGTCGCGCCGGCAGCGTCTGAAACGAAGGGCGCAACCTTATCCGCAGGAGAACAGGAGAAACTTCTGGCCGAACTGCAAAAGCTGCGCGCCCAGATTGCATCCCCTCCCTCTAAACAGAATCCGGAGGCTGGGTCCCCCTGAAGGCGAGTAACCGTTCTTGCGCGTGGGAAACATTGCCCGCACGAGAATTGTTACCACTTGCGCTTTCTTGGATGGAATGATACGAGAATGAAAACGGGGTAGGGAGAAGGCAACGATTGCCAATGGTGCAACCGCCGAACACCCTTCTCCCACCCCGGCTTCGTGAATAAGACAAACAACCTGCACTGTCAAGGTTGGGACAGACACTTATTTACAACGATCCAACTCTCACGGAATCCCTGACGTTTCGCTGGTGATTCTCGCGAATAAACGATTTACATTGCCCAACCTCGTCCAACCTCTTAAAACGGTTTTGTCTTTCAATCTGTGCCACGGTCCGTTGCCGAGGAAGCATTAAATGAGCGATCAACCACCAGTTCCAGCCGCCGCCAATACGTTCGAGCGCATCAAACGCGTCAGCCCGGAAGGCAACGAATCCTGGTCGGCTCGCGACCTCGCACGCGTCTTGGAGTATTCCGTCTTCCGAAACTTCCAGCCTGTAATCGAGAAAGCGAAAGAGGCGTGCGTCAAAAGCGGCCATTCTGTGGCCGACCATTTTGCGGAAATGCGCAATATGGTCGACATCGGTTCGGGTGCACAGCGTGAACTCGAAGATTGGGCACTATCGCGTTGCTTCACAGGAGAAAGACATCTCTAATCATTCCAGCAAATGAAAGAAGCCGCCGCCCGTATCAAAATCAATAAGCTGCTCGAAAACGCCGGCTGGCGCTTTTTTGCGGATGCGAGAGGTCCGGCGAACATCCAGCTTGAGCCCAGCGTCGCCCTCACAGAACAAGCTCTTGACGACCTCGGGGAGAATTTTGAGAAAGTGACCAAAGGCTTCATCGATTTTCTCTTGCTCAATGAAAAGGGCTTCCCGTTTATCCTTCTCGAAGCAAAGGCCGAAGATAAAAATCTGCGGGCAGTTGTGCCCATAAATGCACTGTTGCCGGTCATTTTGACCGAGTCTTCGTAGGAACATAAAAACGCCTTTCTCTAGGATTCGACTCTGTGCCGAATTCAGCACAAAGATTCCCACAAATTCTGCCACTGTCAAGTGCTGGATTCGGAACATGCAACCGCCCAGAAATATCGTTGGCCCCGTGGTGCGCAAGCTCCGCGAGAAGAACGGCCTCACCCAGGCCGAACTCGCCACCAAACTGAACCTGATCGGCTGGGACGTGAGCCGGGATACGCTTGCCAAAATTGAGGCTCAAATCCGCTGCGTCTCGGATTTTGAGATTCCCGTCCTCGCCATCAGTGTTGGCATCGACCCGTTTGAATTGCTGCGCCTCTCTCTCGCCCGAACCCCAAAACGGACGAGGTGTTGAACCTCGCGGCACACCATGGCGCCAAACACTAATCTCGACTTACGATCGGAATGCCTATGAAGCAGTCCTTTTCACTTTCTGAGGTAGATTTTGGCCAACCGGAGGCCGAGCATGACGCAGACGCCCTAGAAAGATCATTTTACGAAGCTGAAAGCTGGAAATCTATTGCGTCGGCTGCTGGAATGCCGTTTGTAGTTGGGCGAAAGGGCTCCGGCAAATCTGCAATTGCGGCACGGCTGCAGATCACGGCCAGCAAGGGAGAAACTAATTGCTGCTTCCTCCGCTTCGTTCCGGCAGACTTCCGACATGTTGAGGTCCGGGATCTCTTGGCCTGCTTGGTAAACAAAGGGACATCTTGGCAATACATATATCGAAAGGTATGGGAAGGAATAGTCCTCGGCCAGATAGTCCGCCACTTTTTCGAATGTGCTCGCAGCCACAATTCTCAGGGCATTTCGCCTGAATTGCGCCGAGAACTTGAGCGGTTCCAAGGTGAATGCGGTTTCTACGTTTCTGCGTTAGGGGATGCCTTATCAGATGTCATTGCAAAGCACGTAAGGGAAGTATCTAAGAAGACGGATGCCTTGTCGCAGGTTGATCTCAGGAAAAGGCTGGAACCGTATTCATGGGGACCGCTCGTGCAAGCGCTTGCGCATCACTTCACAGCCAGTAATCCTTCGACGGTGGGGATGTTCATTGTGATTGATGGGCTTGATGAACACTGGGATCCCTCAACTCCTTCGTTGTTTTTTCTTGCAGAGCTCTTGGCCGTTGCGAAGGATTTTACTGCGAAGTTCGGGCAATCGACACGCTTCTTGATATGTCTTCGAGACAATATATTTCGCACGCTCGTTGATACCAAAAGCATCGAATATGACAAACTTGAGTCTCTCATAATCAACCTAATATGGAATAGTCGCTCTCTCTTCGAATTGATAGCCAGACGTGTTGCCCCCACCAAGAGACTCGAGAGCGCTGTGCAGGAACTTCGGGATCTGTTGCCGGAGTCAATTCAGGGAGTAGCTGTCGAAGATTACTTGGCCCGCCATATTCTCCAACGCCCTCGTGATTACATCAATTTCTTCAGAATGCTACAGAGGGAAACTCGGCCAGAGCCGCGGGCGGGCGAGGGACATATACAGGATACAATTGCAAGGTATTGTGCGAACCGACTTGTTGACTTGGAAAACGAGTTTGGATTTACGTATCCAAACATCTCGAAGTGCATCATGGCACTGCCCAACCTCCCCGACACCTTTCCAAAGGAGTTGCTTCTTGAAAGGCTTGGAGAGTTGTGCCAGATGCCCTCTTTTAGGGCGCAGGCACCTCAGCTAGTCCTAAAACAAGCGAGTT
>PLQC01000142.1 GCA_003159675.1 Limisphaerales bacterium | reverse complement strand
CTTTTAATTTGAGTCAACTCGCCCTGCAAAAGCTGGGGCATCAGCTGCGTTTGGAGTGGGCCAAGAAACATCCCGTTTCTGACAAGAGCCTTGAATCAGTCAAGAACACCGTGCGCGAGCAATGGGAACAGGAGCAGACCGTAAAGCGCAGTAGTAAGCCCGCGCCAAGCCCGGCAAAGGACCAGAAGCCGAAGCCACCGGAACCGGAAAGATAACATTTTACAGAAAGCCAAAGACTCGGCGGATTTATGGTCGCGTTATCAATGCGTCAGCCGACCATCGCCCCGGCCCGGTGACAAGCAGGAACAAAAGGCCAAACCACATCGAAAAATCTGTGCACGCCTCATGCACCATGCTTAAAAAACCATATTGGGGGTCCGAGAAAATCAGTGAGAATCCCAGAAAACTGTGACCAAGCAAGACGGGGATTTTAGTGGTGACAATTGCCACAGAAATATCAATGAACAAGGCGAACGCCGCTGGTCGTGTCAGCAGTCCAAGAATTACCATCAGTCCGCAAACTGTTTCGACTGCGCCGACAAGCGGGCCAAAAACGTCGGGATAAGGGATGCCGATTTTTGCAAAGCGTCCAGACGCCTGCATCATGGGATAGAGAAATTTTAGAATGCCTTCGTTTAGAAACACGCCGCCAACCACCAAGCGAATCAAAATGTTAGCATTTGCACCTGTTGGCGAAATGATTTTTTTCCAAATGTTCATAAATTATGCTTTTTTTAGCTGGAAATACTACCCCTTATTAAGTCCATTAAATCTCACCTTATCAAGCGTTTCGGATGATCCTAGAGATTACGTTGTTTGTCAAAACGTCCACTGGAAAGCAACGTAGTATGAGAACAAGTTGCTTGTTTCGGCATTCTGGATGCCTCTTCCGGCAGAAAACAACAGGTGATAGTTGTCGTTAAAATCATAAGTGCCGCCAAGATTGAAGCCGGTGCTGCCTTTATTTGTGGGCGTGGTAATAATGGTATCCGCCGTCTGATGAAATAATTCGCCGCCAAGTGTCAGTTTATCGGTGATCTTCCGCTGTAATAACCAACCAACGAACCAGTAATTTTTGTTCCCGTCACCCGGATTATTCCAGTAACCCCCACCGCCATAGGTTGTCCACTTGCCAAAATCTTTCTGTAGCCATATTGGAAGGAATTCCCGCGCTTCGCCAGTTGCACCAAGCCCTTTGTTTACATCGCCCGTCGGCACTTCAAGTAGAGGGAATACCGCAACCTGCGGCCACCAATCATTTGTTCCGGGGTCAATGAAACGGTATTTCACGCCGAGTTCGGTATCGCCGTAACCATAATGAAGCGCACCGCCGCTTATCTTGTCATAGGCAACCGGCATGATGACGTGAAGTTGCACCTCGGGCAGCACCCCATAATTCACTTCAAGTCCTGGCGCAGCCCCCGATGTTTCGCCTTGCACATGCCCTCCGGCGGAAAAAAAATTTATTTCCCAATGTTGGTAATCAACCGGCTCAGGGTCGTCGGTCAAGAATGGCGGCCCTGCGAACGCGCGCGCCGCCAGAATTAAATTCAGGCCAACCACAAGCGTTATGACTTTGAGGGCGTTGTTCATAAAATGCTTCCTAATTTCATTGACTCGATAGTTACGATTGTCTATATCGAAACACGATAGCGAAAGTCAAATGCAAGCATAACGAAAAATAACACGGAAAAAAGAAGACAAATTTGAACTCTTGAGCGGTTTCATTCGTCTTCACGTTCTTCATCATGCTGTCAAAGAACCCGTCGTTGGTTTCTGGATGATGGAAGAATTGCACCGTCATGGTTATCGGTTGAGCGCGGGCACACTGTATCCACTGCTACATGGCTTGGAACGCCGGGGCTATCTTCGCTCCACTCCAAAACGCGAGGGCCGCCGCTCTTGGCGTGAGTATCGCGCAACGCCTGCGGGTCAGCGTGCCCTTGAAGGCGCGAAAGCGAAACTACAGGAATTATTTCACGAGCTTATGGAGGAATGAGCGAAAAACGCATAACCTCACGAGAAATCTAAATCGCTCTAAAATCCAAACCACCAGAAAAACTCGATATTTATGCAGATGTCATTTCGTGAACTTTTAACGCTCCTTCATGGCATGGGCTTTGGAGGACTCCTTTTACTGGCATTTTCAGGGGCTTTAATTGGGCTTTATCGTATTTGCACTCCTGACAGGTCATCTCCTCTCACTGGTTGGGAACAGAATCTTTTTCGCATTTATCTGATCGCGATGGCCGTTCTTGCATGGGGCACTGTTTTATCGGGAGCTTATATTGTTTATCCTTGGTATCGCGCACATCCACCCGAAGGAATCACGGATTATTCTGAATATCCTCAACGCCTTCTGCTTTCCAGTCCTACCACGGAAGGCTGGCATAATGTGGGAATGGAGTGGAAGGAACATATCGCATGGTTTGCACCTATTATCATCACAATGGTCGCCTACATTTTTATTAAATACGGTTCAAATCTTTCCAAACACCGGCAGGTCAGGAAAGCGGCTTTCGCATTCGCCGTAACAGCCTTTATTGCTGCGACAATTGCGGGAAGTTTCGGTGCGCTCCTGAACAAACATGCGCCCGTCCGAGGCGGAGCGATAATAAAAATAATGGAAGGAACGAAATGAAATCCAATCAATACGGAAATGAATCAGAAATCCCAAACGGCTCGGCGGCAGCAGCCATACTTTCGGCTGGCGTCGGCTGTTTTTCCGTCAGTGTTTTTGGTCTATTGGGTGATGCCTTTCCAGCCGTGGCGCATTTCTTTAATTTTTACAATCCGACCGGGCCGCTTTCCGGTGTCTCGACGACAGCTATCATTGTCTGGCTGGCTTTATGGGCTGTTTTATTTCGATCATGGAAGGCAAGTTCGCTTCCAATGGGCAAAATCAATGCAATTGCCTTTCTGTTATTGGGTCTTGGGCTGTTGTTGAGCTTTCCTCCCTTTGGGGATTTTTTGCAAGGCAAGTAACAAAGTGTCAGTATATAAATAATTTCCCCGCCAGTGCGCAGGCTAGGACGACTAGTCACGGCGGCATTTTACAAAACATCAATCCGATGAAAGCAATAATGGCAATGGCAAGCCTCTTGGGATCGGTTATGGCAGAAATGCAAATCGGTGAATAGAAGGCAGCAGCAAGAAGCCCAACCACTGCCGCATTTGTTCCAGCGAGTAACACCTGCGCTGTTGGCATTTGCCGCAGCCGTTCCCATTGCGGCAGAACACCAAATATCAAGAATGCCGATGGTAGGTAAATCGCAAGTAACGCCAGCAAGCCGCCAATAATTCCTTGTGGCCCGATGGAAACAGTCGCGCCAAGATACGTCGCGTACGACCGCCGCCATGACTGCGATCATGGCACGGGGCACGTCAGGACAAAGTCTTTTAGCCATTTGCCAAAGCGCCTGCGCCATCACGGCGACGGCGGCAATTTTCAAGCCTTGGACCCAGCCGCTTTGGCTAAAACCGTTGAGCTTTTGGACGCCGTAAGCAAACGCCGGCAGATCCTTTTGGCGGCGTTCTGCTTGTGCCAGTGCTGATGGATTGCGCTGGTAATTTTCACCAACCAACTGCGATCTTTGGTGCGTTCTAGAATATCCACGGTGGCAAAAAACTTGATGCCATTCGGCGGCGGATTGCCCAACGGTTTTAAGACATCATCAGCCCTCCTGACCTCAATTTTAGCAAAGAAATTCCCAAAATGCGGTCAGTTTTTTTGGTTTCGTTGCGGCATCCTTTTAATGACGAAACCTGCCGATCCGTTCGGCGGTTCCTCCCCAGAATCATGAGACAGCTTTGTAATTCGTGCAGCCGGCTGGAGCGAACGGTCGGATTCGTGGTGCTGCTGTCTTTGCTTGCCATCGCCGGCGGCATCTTCTTCAAACAGTTTTCCTTCAATCCGGCGGTGCTCATCGCCCGCGAAATCGCGTCGCCACAAAAACGCGCTGAGTCCCTGGCCGCGACAGTTCCCTGGCTGCCGGCGGCACTGAAGGAGTTCGGTCCTGCGGAAAGTTTCACGCCGGACAATCTTTACGACAAAATTGACGGCAAAGCGGAGCTCTACCTCGCCGCCGGCGTGGTGGGGATGCGCTGCCAGCGTTTCGCGTTGAAAGAGGCCGACGGTCAATGGTTGGAATGGTTCGACTACGACATGGGCACGTTGCCGCAGGCCTTCTCGGTCTTCTCCACGCAACGCCGCGCCGAAGGCGAGAGCCTCGACCTCACCGACTATGCATATCGCACGCAGAACGCAGTCTATTTCGTCGCCGGCAGCAATTACATCGAAGTCGTGGCGTCGTCATCGAACCAGGCGTTGATGAATGCGACACTTGACCTCGCCAAACGATTCGTCGCCGCCAGTCCGTTGTCCACCGGGCGCCTGCCCGAATTCGAAATCTTTCCGCCGGAAAATCTCGTGCCCGGCAGCCAGACCCTGCAGAGCGCCGACGCGTTCGGCTTCGACCAGTTCAAGAACGTTTTCACCGCCCAATATCGCGCTCGGGACACCGACGTGATGGTGTTTCTCACTCCCTGTTCCAGCGCCGAAGCCGCCGCGGCTTTGAGCGCGGCATATCGCTCGTTTCTCCTCGCCAACGGCGGAAAGGAAATGGAAGCACCGGCTTCGAGCCTGGCGAAACCCGTCGAAATCATGGGTGGCGTAGAACTGGTGTTCAGCAAGGGAAAGTTTGTGGCGGGAGTTCATTCGGCTCCCTCGATCGGTGTCGCTGTCGAACTTGCCGGCCGCTTGAGCGAGCGGCTTGCCGAAAACAACAAATGAACTCGCCAGCCCACAATACCCGCCGCGATTTCATCGTCCGCACGACGAAGGCGGGACTGGCCATCGCTGCCGCCGGGACTGCCGGTGTCCTGTTGCATGACCGAAAAGGGCCGTCGGCGTATGCCTCCGCCGAAACGGTTTCGGTGCCTGATTTTTCGGTCACCGGAGTTGGCCGCCACCTCAGCATTGTCACCGGATCGGATCGGATCAAAACCGTCAATCGCGCGCTCCAGGCGCTGGGGGGCATCGAGCAATTCATCAAGCCAGGCGATCGGGTCGTGCTGAAGGTCAACGCTGCATTTGCTTCACCTGCATCACTCGGCGCCACCAGCCATCCGGATCTCGTGGGCGAGGTGATCAAACTCTGCCTCCGCGCCGGGGCTGCCGCTGTCAGCGTCACAGACAATCCGATCAATGATCCCGCG
The DNA here is from genome assembly GCA_003159675.1 of Limisphaerales bacterium. Lineage (GTDB taxonomy): Bacteria > Verrucomicrobiota > Verrucomicrobiia > Limisphaerales > BOG-1460 > BOG-1460. The sequence continues at coordinate 14,090 of PLQC01000142.1, read as the reverse complement.
AGCTGCTTCACGCTCACCGGCATCGCCAAAGCGGCGGAAGCCGCCGGGGCGCGGGTGATCTTGCCCGACGCTGCGGCGTTCAAGCCGGCGACGCTGGCCGGCGGACGGCTGATCCGGGATTGGCCGCTGCTGTTCGAGCCGTTGCGCGGCGCCACCAAGCTCATCGGCATCGCCCCGGTCAAGGATCATCATCGCAGCGGCGCTTCGATGACGATGAAGAACTGGTATGGCCTGCTCGGCGGGCGGCGCAATATATTCCACCAGGACATTCACACGATCATTTTCGAGCTCGCTCAAATGGTGCGTCCCACGCTCGTCATCCTGGATGGCACGAACACGATGATGTCCAACGGCCCGACCGGCGGATCGCTGGAAGATCTGAAAGCCACCCACACCATGATCGTCAGCACCGACCAGGTGGCGGCGGACGCGTTCGGCGCGACGTTGCTGGGCAAAACGGCCGACGACCTGCCGTTCATCACCAAGGCCGCCGGTGCCGGATTGGGCACCGCCGATTTCGAGTCATTGAAACCGCGGAGGGACAATGTGCTGTAGTGGTCACTGTTCAGCTGAGACGGGGAGCCCACGCGCCCTCGCGTGGTGTGGCCGGCGCCATCGCCGACCACACCAGCGCGCTCGAAGACGTCACAGTTTAGCGACGGAATTGTGCGCTCATTCCGACCGGCGAGGCGCCGGTCGGAACACGCGAGGGCGCGTGTGCTCCCCGATTCCGGCTGCATACTCACAGCGCAGTGCATCTCTGCGCTACAACCTGAAACTTCAGGAAAGCGAGGTGCGGCCATGAACATCGTGAACGTGCGCCGCGTCACGCAGGTTTTCTTCTTCCTGCTGTTCCTCTGGTTTTGCGTGGTATCGACCGTGGGCGAACGCTGGCATCAATTGCGCGGCTGGCCGATCAATTGGTTCTTGCAGCTCGATCCGCTCGTCGCGCTGGGAACGCTGCTGACGACGAACAAAATCTACGCCGGCTTGATCTGGGCCCTTCTGACGATCGCATTGACGATTCTCCTGGGGCGATTCTTTTGCGGCTGGGTTTGCCCCTTCGGCGCATTGCATCAATTTGTCGGCTGGGCAGGACGTCGCCGGCGGAAACACGCCGAACGTGTGGCGCTCAATCAATACCGCGGCGCGCAGGTTCTGAAATATTATCTGCTTGCCGCACTCCTGAGCGCGGCTGCCGGCGGACTGCTCGCCGAACTCGCTCGGCTCCCGCATCACCGCACCGCACCGACCGGGATGGTGTTAGCTGTGGGATTTGCCATTTTCGCCGTGCTGGCGATTCGAAAATGGACAGGCAATTGGAAACGTGCGATTGGCGGCCTGGTGGTGCTGGTCGCTGTCTGGTTCGGCCTCGGCCTGCTGAGCTTGCCGGAAAAGTTCGCCGCCTCGGCCTTGCAGACCGGCTTGCTGGATCCCATTCCGATCATGCACCGGTCCGTGAACCTGGTCTTGCTGAGCGCAGTTGACGCGGCCGGCGGTTCCAATCGAATTTACGTCGCGGGCGGGTCGATCGCGTTGGTGTTTTTCGCCGCTGTCGTGTTGAACCTCTGGATTCCGCGATTCTATTGCCGATTCGTTTGTCCGCTCGGCGCCCTGTTCGGTGTGCTCGTGCGCTGGACGCCCTGGCGCGTCGGCAAACGCCAGGGTGACTGCAACCAGTGCGAGCTGTGCGAGAATAATTGCGAAGGCGCGTGCGATCCCTTTGGCAAAATCCGAACCAGCGAATGCCTCCTCTGCCTGAATTGCCTGAAGGCCTGTCGCCAGGCGCAAATGACCTACGGACCGGGACGGTCGGCTGCCGGGGAAGTCGAATCGCCCGGCGTCACCCGGCGCGGCTTCTTCGTGGCCGCGTTCGCCGGGGTCGCCTCCGTTCCGGCCGCCCGGCTGGCCGGAAACCTGGATCAGAACTGGAACTCTGGAGTCGTGAGACCTCCAGGCGCGTTGTCGGAAGAGATATTTCTCGACCGCTGCCTCAAGTGCGGCCAGTGCATGCGCGTTTGCCCAACCAATGTCATCCAACCCGCCGTGCTGGAGGCCGGACTCGAAGGACTCTGGACGCCAGTCTTGAATTTTCGCGCCGGAACCAGCGGTTGCCAGCTCAATTGCATCGCGTGCGGCAACGTCTGCCCGACCGCCGCCATCCGCCCGCTAGCGCTGGACGAAAAGCTCGGGCGCGGCGAGTTCGCATCGGCCGGACCGATCCGCCTGGGCACCGCCTTTGTCGATCGCGGCCGATGTTTGCCCTGGGCCATGGATGCGCCGTGCATCGTTTGTCAGGAAAATTGCCCAGTCAGTCCCAAGGCGATTTTTTTACGCGAAGAATTCCAGATCATCCGGGACGGAACCCGCAAGGTCCGGTCGTCCTCCAGCACGAGCGTTACCCTGGATGGAGCTCCGTGGCGGACCGGAAAACTGGCAACGGGCGATTACTTCATCCGGCCCGAGAGCGCGCCGGAACAGGAACGGCGGCTGATCGCGGAAAACTCCGCGGATTCAATCAGGATCGCCTCCTCCGCATCGTGGACCGAATCACCGGCAGCCGGCGCGCGTGCGGTCCTCGAGGTGCGCCTGCAAAAACCGGTGATTGACCCGGACCTTTGCATTGGTTGCGGGGTTTGCCAGCACGAATGTCCCGTCAGCGGGTTGAGAGCGATCCGCGTGACGGCGGAAAATGAATCGAGAACCCGGCGGCACTCGCTCACGCCGAGAGCCGGCTGACCAGAACAGAAAGTCGATTATGAAAGAAGAACACGTATCACGACGCAATTTCATCAAAACCGTCGGCGTAGCCGGCATGGGATCCGTCCTCGCCAGGAGCCGGGCCATTGCTCAAACCCCGCCCTCCCCCGCAGGCACTCCGCCGACTGTGCCGCTCCGGCCGTTCGGAAAAACCGGCGTCAAGGTCCCCATGCTCGCGCTGGGCGGCATCTTCGATATTTCCACCAACCAGCTCGTTCTCCAGCGCGCCCTGGATTTCGGCGTGACGTATTGGGACACCGCCAATAGCTATACGAATGGCAACAGCGAGAAAGGCATCGGCATGTTCTTTGAAAAGAATCCCGACGTGCGCAAAAAGATTTTCCTCGTCAGCAAGGCCGGTGGCCCGCACACGTCCGAGCGGATGAACAGCATGCTGGACCTGTCGCTGCAACGCATGAAAACGGATTACATCGACGTGTTCTTCATGCACGGCATCCGCGACGGAGCCGAATTGACAGACGAAATGAAGGCCTGGGCCGAGAAAGCGAAGGCCTCCAGGAAAATCCGTTTCTTCGGATTCAGTTCTCACGGGGACATGGAAAACAGTTTGCAGGCCGCGGCCAAAGCCGGGTGGATCGACGGGATCATGCTGAAGTACGATTACCGCCTCATGCACACGGACGCGATGAAGGCGGCAGTGGACGCGTGCGAGAAGGCGGGCGTTGGGTTGACGGCAATGAAGACGCAGAGCAAGGAGTCGTTCAACCTGGAAAACGAAGCGGACCTGAAACTGGGCGGCCACTTCGTGAAGCGCGGGTTCAGTGAACACCAGGCGCGGCTGAAAGCGGTTTGGGAAAACCCGCAGATTGCCAGCATCTGTTCGCAAATGCCGAACGTGACCGTCCTGGCGGCGAACGTGGCGGCGACGCTCGACAAAACAAAACTCACGAATGCCGATCATGCGGCGCTGCGACTCTACGCCCGGGAAACATGCTCGGGCTATTGCGCCGGCTGCGCGCACCTGTGTGAAGCGGCGCTGGGCCACAATGTGCCGGTCGCAGACGTCATGCGCTCCCTGATGTATCACCACGGTTACGATGATGTCGGGCTGGCGCGCGAGACCTTCACCAGGATTCCGGAAAGCGTTCGACGGCAGTTGGCCGCGCTGGATTATTCAGCCGCGGAGCGCGCTTGCCCGAATCGCCTGCCGATCACGCGCCTGATGCGCGAAGCCGCCGAGTTGCTCGGGTAAGAGCCGACGAGATTCGTGGGCTTGGGGATCTCGGCAATGGAAAGACCACACTATGGCGGCAGCCATCATCATCTGACTCGAACTGGTTACCATGCAATTTCGCAAATTCGGCAAACTGGATTGGAACGCTTCGGTTCTGGGCTTTGGTTGTATGCGCCTGCCTACCGTGGACGGAAATCCCAACGGCCCAAATATCAATGAAGCGGAAGCGGTGCGCATGATCCGCCTCGCGCTGGATCGGGGCGTGAACTATTTCGACACCGCTTACATCTATCACGAAGGCAACAGCGAGACCGTTCTCGGCAAGGCGTTGCTCGGCCATCGGGACCAGGTGAAAATAGCCACAAAGTCCCCGGTGTGGTTGATCCAAAAGGAAGCGGATTTTGACCGGATATTGAACGAGCAACTGGGCAAGCTCGAGACCGATCACATTGATTTCTACCTGCTCCACGCCCTGGATAAAAAGCGCTGGAGCGAAATCGTCCCGAAATACAAACTCCTGGAAAACGCCGAGGCTGCGATTCGGGACGGACGCATCCGCCACCTGGGTTTTTCGTTCCACGACAATTACGAGAGCTTCCCTGACATCATCAATGGCTATGATCACTGGACGTTCTGCCAGATTCAATACAACTACATGGACACGGGGAACCAGGCGGGTACCCAGGGATTGAAGCTCGCCGCCGCCAAGGGCCTGGCCGTCGTGATCATGGAACCGCTGCTTGGCGGCAGGCTGGCCCATCCGCCGCCGTCCATCCGCCAGGTGATCGAGCGGTCCAATGTGAAGCGCTCCCCGGCGGACTGGGCGTTGCAATGGCTTTGGAACCAGCCCGAAGTGTCGATTGTGTTGAGCGGGATGAGCAACATGGACCAGGTAAAAGCCAACTTGGATTCGGCGGCTCACGCTCGCAGCCATTCGTTTCAGGCATCGGACCTGAAACTGATCGCAGACTTGCAGCAAAAGTACCGGGAACGAGCCGTTATTCCTTGCACCAAGTGCGGCTACTGCATGCCCTGCCCAAACGGAGTAAACATCCCGGCCAATTTTGAAATTTACAACGAAGCGTTTCTCCACGAAGACATTCCCGGCGCGCGCTTCAAGTATCAGATTTTTATCACGGAAGCAGCGCGGGCCAGTGTTTGCGTTGCCTGCCACGATTGCGAAAACCATTGTCCTCAGAAAATCCCGATCAGCGAATGGATGCCCAAGGTTCACGCGCTGCTCGGCGAGGCCTGTACTATGTAAAAAGTGATCCGCATCAGGCCGCCGCCTTCTCCGCATAGTAGTGATTTAGCAGTCCACCCAGGGCCGCATCACAGCGCACCGTTGTTAGCCTTGGGAGGTCGGCCGGGGCGCCTGGGTGTGTTGTCGAAAGTCCATTTCTGCCGCTTCATCCGGCGGCTCCAGGCCAGAAGTGTTTCAGGTCGGACGGTGGAAATGACATCCCAGAATATCCCCACCCTGATTCGAAACATGTCACTTGATTGAGCTGTTAATATGGAACGTTTATCCGGAATCTTTCAACGTTTTTGGATTTGGCATGAAAACCGGACAAGGCGATCTTGTGTACCTTGAAATTGTCCTGCTTGACTCTTCTTGCCCTGTATGGCTGATTAGCCGACCTATGAACGTAACAGACTTATCACCGGATGAGTTGCGGCGGGCTGCCGCAATCAAAGATCAAATTCACGCTCTTGCCACAAAGCTTCACCGTATCCTGGGCAGCACCAGCGAAGGCGCATCACGTGTCCGCAAGCGCCGAAAGATGAGTCCTGCCGCCAGGGCCAAGATCGCTGCGGCCCAACGCGCCCGGTGGGCGAAGCAGCGTGGCACCAAAGCACCGAAGGCAGCCGTCAAGCCGAGGCGAAAAGTCAGTGCCGCAGCACGCAACCGCCTCTCTCAACTTGCCAAAGCGCGATGGGCGAAGGCCAAAGCCGCGGGCAAGAAAACGCTGTAGTCGTATCGGTTTTCCGGGAAGCCGCCGGAATGTTCTTGCGTCAGCGACCCCCGAGTGGCTCAACTTTGGATTGTTGGCAGGTTGTGTGGGGACGTCACCTGAAGCATGATCAGAAAGCGACATAATTAGCGTTCTGAAGGGGCCGCCGGGAATCAAAGGGCGGAAGTTAGCCACCCGCGGCGTGGGCGATGCTCAAAGCAGAGCGTGGCAACCTCAGGGAAACTCGTGGGGGTTTCCACCCGGCTCAACTCTTTCGAGCCGCTCAAGTGGTCGATTCTCATGAAAGAGCGGTGAACATGCTCCACTGGCTGCATTCTTTACTGCCTCATATCCCTCATTACGGATATGTGCTCGTCTTCATCGTCGTGTTTTTGAACAATATCGGTGTTCCCCTGCCGGGAAAAACGATTCTTTTGGGGGCGGGATTTATCCTGGGGAAAGCCGCGGGTTCGCTGTGGCAACCCATGGCGGCCGGAACGGCGGCCTGTTTCCTGGGCGGCATTTGTTCCTTTTGGCTGGGACGGCGGTTGGACCATGGCAGTTTGGCACAAATTCACTGGCTCCATCTTACGCCCGAAAGGGTAAAGTGGCCCGAGCGATTTTTCAAACGTCATGGCGCCAAGGCTGTTTTTATCGCGCGGTTCATCGTCTTGTTTCCGCCCGTCGCGGCCAATCTGTTGGCAGGCATGGCGAAAATGCCATGGCGCATTTTTCTGTTTTACAACCTCACGGGGTCGGCGGTCTATACCGCCAGTTACATCCTGATCGGATATTTTTTTGGGAAGAAGTGGAAACTTCTCGAAGCCTGGTTGGGTCCCATGCCGCTTTACCTGATTTTCGTGGGGATAGCCCTCATGGTTCCAGGCGTGATTTTCAGACATTCCTTATCCGAGTTTTTGGTGCGCCTTTTTTCCAACAAACGCAAGCGAAAATAATGGATGGGTATAACATTAAGCGTGTCCACTCCTGGGACCCGAAAGCTACAGTTCAGCGCGCGGTTCAGGAAACAGAATCCAGGTTGCCGAGGACAAACATAGCGACGCCATACTGGCCGAACTCAACGTCGAAAGGAAACGCCTGATGAACGTTGCCAAGGGGGAAGTTTTGATGCCGCAGCTTGGCTCTGAATCCGCATCGAAGAAGGCAAGAACACGGTGAAACTGAACTTGCGCCACGTTTCCCGCATGACTCATTTTGGCTTGGGTGTCGAACCGTCCTCATCACTGATTCTCGGCATATTCGTCGCAGCATCCTGGCACGATGATTTCAATGGGTTCCTGGATGGTCTGCGCAAACGACATCCCCTGAATGAAATGAGTGCGCAGCGGGCCACTTCAGATGTTTCTTGGTAGCCTCCTGATTCTATTGGGGGAGAAATGGGCTGGTTCGACCCGTCATGCTTTGATAAGCTTGCCTTTGTTGTAAAGAATAACACAGTCGCCGCTCCCGATTATGCGTAGTGCCGCTGGCCTTCACGCAGCCATCACGTCGGATGGTGCGTCAAATCCTTTAGCTTGGTTCGCCGACATGATTGACCACTGTTATGACCATGTTGAGGCTGCCAAAGCAGAAGGCCGGCCCATCGTGGGTATCATGTGTGAATTCACACCGCGCGAAATCATCCTGGCTGCCGGCGCAGTGCCGGTCTGCCTGTGCGGCGGCTCCGCGGCGACCATTCCTGCCGCCGAACAATTTCTACCCGCCAATCTGTGTCCGCTGATCAAGTCCACCTTCGGTTATCACGTCATCGGGAAAAATCCCTTTTTGAATTGGGCGGATTTGGTCGTCGCCGAGACGACCTGCGATGGAAAAAAGAAAATGTTCGAGATGATGAGCGCAACGAAACCGATGCATGTGCTCGAACTGCCGCAAAAGGCCGATGATGCTGACGCGCTCGAACAGTGGACACGGGAGGTGCGGAAGTTCAAGGAGCATCTGGAGCAACGGTTTCAAACGCACATCACGGACGAGAAACTTCGTGACGCGGCCCGGCTGATGAACCGCGAACGCAGACTGCGGCGGCAACTGGCCGCCTTGCTGATGCGTGACCGGCCGCCGCTCACGGGACGGCAGCTGATTGAGTTCAAAAGCATCATATCCGGCATCGAGGCGGATCTCCGGCAGTATGAACGCGCGTTGGAAATTTTCGGCAGCGCAGATCAAAAACCACCGACGACGAACCAACAAAATAAATCACTTGTCCGCGTTCTGCTGACCGGCGTGCCGATCGTCCACGGCGCGGAACGCGTGCTGGAACTGATCGAAAACGCCGGCGCGGTCGTCGTCGGCATGGAAAATTGCACCGGCCTCAAACCAATTCTTGACGATGTGGATTTGGACGAGCCGGATCCCCTCCACGCCATAGCCCGGAAATATTACCACCTCCCCTGTTCGGTCATGACGTTGAACACCCGGCGATTCGAAATGCTCCGCTCGCTGGCTGCAACATTCCGTCCGCAGTGTGTCATCGAACTGGTCTGGCAGGCGTGCCTTACCTACGACATCGAATCATTCCACGTTCGCAAACTGGTCGAGGAAGAACTTCATCTGCCCTACCTGAAAATCACGACGGATTATTCACCGTCGGACTCCGCAAGAATTTCGGCGCGCATCGAAGCCCTGTTTGAAACGATTCACGCCAGGCTCCAATGAATTAATCCCGACAATCAAACCACAAGCCAATCGCTTGAAATCAGCACCGCAAATTCACCTGTCGGATGTCCAAGGTGTTTATTCCGGGCCGGAAGACCGGCTCTGGGAACTGCTCATGGGCGAACAGGTTCACATCGGTGGTTTCCAATCCTCGATGGATCTCGCGCAGCGCGCGGGCATCACCGCCGGCTGGCAGGGCGTTGACCTCTGCTGCTGCACCGGCGCGGGCATGAGGTTCTTGGCACGCTTCCTCAACGTGGCACACATGACCGGCGTGGACGCCACGCCCGCCGTGCTGCAACCGGGCCGCCGCCGCTGCGCCGACGAAGGCCTCGCGGAAACAATTTCATTCGTCGAAGGCAACGCCTGCGCGACCGGCCTGCCGTCCGGCCGGTTCGATTTCGTGTGGGGCGAAGATGCGTGGTGCTACGTCGAGGACAAGGCGAAATTGATCGCCGAGGCGACCCGACTGATCAAACCGCAGGGCAAAATTGTTTTCACCGACTGGATGGAAGGCCCGGGCGGATTGACCGATGCCGAAGCCGGTCGTTATCTCGGTTTCATGAAATTTCCCAACGTGCTCACGCCCGGCGAATACCAGTCGCTGCTCGAAGCCAACGGTTGTTCCGTGCGTGTCGCGCACGACACCGGGCGCTTCGCCGCCAGCGTGTCGCTTTACCTCGACATGATCGAAAAGCAACTGACCTATGACGCGCTGAAAATCATCGGCTTCGACATCGCGCTCGCGCAAAGTCTCGTCGGTGAAATGCGTTTCATTCAATCGCTCGCCCAGGCTGGAAAAATCATCCAGGGTCTCATCGTCGCGGAAAAAACCCGGTAAAACCGACATGCAAATGGACGTGTTCCTCACCAGCCCGTGGATTCCCGCCGAATGGATCCGGGCGCACGGGCTGCAGCCGCGCGGCATCTGGTCAGCGGAAACTTTCCAGCACGGCCCCTGGCCGCTTTCCGCCGGCGTCTGCGCGTTTGCGGAGGCCGCGGTCCGGTTTGCCGAAGCGCGGACGAATTCCGCCGTGATTTTTTCGACGGCCTGCGACCAATTGCGGCGCGGCTTTGACACAGCAATTCTCCGCGGACAGAGCCGCGCATTTTTGTTCAACCTTCCGGCAACGTGGCAGACGGCGGCGGCCACGCAAATGTTCCGCTCCGAACTGGAACGGCTGGGACAATTTCTCTTGGCAATCGGCGGCCGCGCGCCATCGCCGGAGGTGTTGCGGCAGGACCTGTTGCAATCCAGCCGGACGCGAAAGCGTTTGCTCGAATCGGCGTCAGCCAGTTCTCCGCGCGGCTTTGCCGAAGCCGTGGCGCGATTTCATTGGGACGGCGCATTTTCGCCGCTGCAACCGGCCGCGCCGACAAATCACATTCCGCTCGCCCTAGTCGGCGGCCCGTTTCTCGCGCCGCACTGGAAATTGCTGGACGAAATCGAAGCCGCCGGCGGACGCGTCGCGCTGAACGCGACCGAAACCGTCGAATGCAGCCTGTCGCCGACGTTTGAATTTGAGGCCGGCGCGAACCATCCATTCGACGTGCTCGTCCATGGCTACTGGGACAACATCATTGGCGTGTTCCAGCGGCCCAACACGCGGCTTTATTCCTGGCTCAAGCCGCGGCTGGCGTCCCGCCACGTGCGCGGCATTGTGCTCTGGCATTTCACCGGCTGCGATCTTTGGCGGGCCGAGGCGCAGACCTTTCGGGAAACTTTCGGCCTGCCGGTTTTGCTGCTCGAAGCGAGCGGAGAACCGGGCGCCGCACCGCGCGAGATCAACCGCCTCCAGGCTTTTGTGGAAACGTTGAGATGAACACTTCGCCACGCAAGTTGAACTTGGACGAGTGGGACGACCGCTACGAGCAACTCCGGCGGGACGGCCTGCGCGAAGCCGGTTACGGCGGCCCGCTGCGGCGTCATGTCGTCCGCGAAAAAGATTTCCGGCTGCAACAATTGCAGTTCGACAACTCGCCCGCCGCCCTGCGGCTCTGGAATTTTCTGCTGACGGAAAACGAGCGGCTTCATCAGGCTCGCGCCAACGGCCACAAAATTGTCGGCACAATGAAAGACCTCGGCACCGTACCGGTCATGGCGTATGCGCTGCCGGGCGTGCGGGCGTTTTATCCGGACGGCGCGTGGTGGACGCCGTGCCTCATGGAATGCAGCGACAAGCTGCTGCAGCAGGCGGAAGCGATGGGCATTGACGCCTCGTTTTGTCCGGTGCGCGCGATGCTGCCGGCCTTCGAGAATGGCGAGCATTTTCCGCAGCCGGATTTGCTGGTTTGCAGCACCGGCGCGGTTTGCGACGATTTTTCGGCAATCGCGCAACGGCTGGAACATCTCGGTCATCCAATTTTCTGGTGGGAAATCCCGCGCCGCCGCCAGCCTGCTCCCGGCGAAATGGCCTGCGCGCTGCCGGGCAATCTTGCTGCGCCGAAAATTCAAGTGGACTGCGTGCGAACAGAATTGCAGCGCATTGGCAAGGCGCTCGGCCACCTCGCCGGAAAGACTTTGGAAGACGACTGTTTGGCGGCTGGCATTCGCGCGGCAAATCAAGCGCGCCGGCTGCTGGACTCGTTGCGGCGGACCGTTTATTTTGCGCCTGCCGCGCCGCTGCCCGCTCTGGAAATGCTCGTCGCAGAAATGCTCGCGATTCATTTCTGCTCCGACCGCGAGGAAACCATCGTTGTGCTCGACGGCTTGCTGGCCGAGGTTCAATTGCGCGTCCGGCGAAACCAGTTTATTGTCAGTGCCGAGGCCGTGCGGATTTTCTGGGTGAATCCGGTCGCGGATTTGCGCGCGATGAACTTGTTGGAAGAACTTGGCGGACGCATTTGCGGTTCGGATTACATGTTCACCCACGCGCTGGATTTGATTCCTGAAAATCTGCCGCCCCTGGAAGCGCTGGCCCGCACCGCGCTGGCCGATCCGATGGTTGGCCCGACGTCCGACCGCGCCATGCGCATCGTCCGCGAATGTCAGGCCGGCCACGCCGAGGCCGTGGTCGTCTCGCGCATTCCCGGTGCGAGCCATTGCGCGCGCGAGGGGGAAATCATCCGCGAAATTGTGCGGCAAACAATCGGGATTCCCGCAATCGAACTTGAAATTCCGCCGGTTTGTGATGCCCTGCTGCCGAGCCTCGGCTCGCGGTTGCAGGCGCTGGTTGAAACCGCGCGAGACAGGAGGACGAAATGATTTGCGCCGGCATAGATGCGGGTTCGCGATCCATCAAGGCGGTGTTGTTCGATACCGACCGATCGCACATTCTCGCCTCCGGCCTGACCGACCAGAGCGTGGAACAGGAACGGCTGGCGGCTGAGCTTTTTGAAAAACTTTTAAAGAAGGCGGGGCTGGAGCGGTCGCAGATTTCCGGCGTGGTGGCCACCGGATACGGACGCAATGCCATCCGCTTCGCCGACACCACCATCACCGAAATCACCTGCCATGCGCGCGGCGTCCACCGGCTGGTGCCGGACGCGCGTACGATCATTGAAATCGGCGGACAGGACAGCAAGGTCATCAGCCTCGAAGACGGCGGGCACGTCCGGGATTTTGCGATGAACGACCGTTGCGCGGCGGGCACGGGACGTTTCCTGGAAATGGTCGCGGCGCGGCTGGACATGAATTGGGAAAAACTGGCGGAACTGGCGCGCCAAAGCAAAAAGCCCGCGCTCATCAGCAACATGTGCGTGGTGTTCGCCGAGACGGAAATCATCGGCCTGCTGGCCGACGGCAAGCCCTTGCCGGACGTGGTGGCCGGCGTGCAAAACTCCATCGCTACGCGTGTTTCGGCGCTGGCCGGCCGGTTCGTTTCGCCACCGGTTTATTTCACCGGCGGTGTCGCGTTGCAGGCCGGCATGGCCCGCGCACTGGAGGAAGTTTTGGCCTGTACGGTCCGCGTCGCGCCGCAGCCGCAATTCACCGGCGCGCTCGGCGCCGCGCTGTCCGCCGGCCCGGCGAACAAAGCCGGTGACAGCGGCTTATGAACATCTTTTGCCATATTAATACGCAAGCCATGTCTAGCTTGCGGCGGTTTTGAAGCGGCATACTTGTCCGCCAGTGGCGGCCCGAACCCAACGCGCTCAAATAACATTATGCCGGACCAAAAACAGGAATTGCTCCGAACGCTTCCAGCCGTCACCGAATTGCTGAAAAGCAAAACTGCCGCCGGCTGGCTGCGGCAACATCCGCAGCCGCTCGTCACCGAATGTCTGCGCCGCGCGCTGGCCGGATTACGGGAGCAAATCCTCGACGACACCACCGGCTGTGGCGGCACACAGCACATCACCGCCGACGCGGTGTTGGAACAGGCGGAAACATTTCTCCATCACGCCACCGAACCGCACGTGCGCGAAGCCATCAACGCCACCGGCATTATTCTGCACACCGGCCTGGGCCGCGCGGTCCTTCCGGCGGGTGTGGTGGATTCGATGATGGGCGAGTTGAAGGGTTATTGCACGCTTGCTGTGGACCGTGAATCCGGCGAGCGCGCCGAGCGTGATGAACTGGTGGAATACATTTTGACGGAACTGACCGGCGCGGAGGCGGCCACAGTCGTCAATAACAACGCCGCCGCCACCCTGCTCGTGCTGGCGGCGCTGGCGGCGCAGAAGGAAGTCATCGTGTCGCGCGGACAGCTCATCGAAATCGGCGGTTCGTTCCGCTTGCCGGAAGTGATGGCGCAGAGCGGCGCGCGGCTCGTCGAAGTTGGCGCGACCAACCGCACGCATCCCAAGGATTACCAAAAAGCCGTCACGGAAAACACGGCGGCAATCCTGCGAGTGCACCCCAGCAATTATCGCGTCGTCGGTTTCACCAGCGAAGTCGCGCTGCGCGAACTGGCGGAGCTGGCCCACGGCCGCAATTTGATTCTGGTTGATGATCTCGGCGCGGGCGCGTTGGTGGATTTGAAACAATTCGGCCTGCCCCACGAGCCGACCGTGCGCGAATCCATCGAGGCCGGCGCGGACGTCGTCCTCTTCAGCGGCGACAAACTCATTGGCGCCGGCCAGTGCGGCGTGATCGTGGGACGAAAGGCGTTGATTGAAAAACTCCGCAAACATCCGCTGATGCGCGCCGTCCGCGTGGACAAAACCTGCCTGATGGTTCTGGAGCGGACACTGCAACTGTTCCGCGACCCGGCACGGCTGCAACGCGAACATCCGACCTACCGCATGATCAGCACGCCGGCGGACGCGTTGAAATCACGCGCCAACAAACTCGCGCGCCTGATTTCCGCCGAAGCTCCCCAAGCCAAAGTTGAAATCGCCGAAAGCCAGGCTTTCCTCGGCAGCGGTTCGTTGCCGACGGAGGAGATTCCCAGTTTTGTCGTGACGGTTTCCCTGCCGGAAATGAGCGCCTCCGAGCTGGCGCGGCGGCTGCGGTTGGACCGCGCCTGCGTTTTTGGCCGCATCGAAAACGACCGTGCCTGCCTCGATGTCCGCACGTTGACCGACGAACAGGTGCCGGTGGTCGCCGCGGCATTTGGCCGTGTCGT
>PLQC01000174.1 GCA_003159675.1 Limisphaerales bacterium | reverse complement strand
AAGCACCAGTCGCTGCGCCCGAACATCGTCATTACGCCGTGGGACTATCCCCCAGCCTTTCCCTTTCTCACAATGCTGCGGCGGGTCTTCGACACCCGGCGACAGGAGCTGCGCGCTGTCGAACCGTCACGCGACTTCCATCCCGTCCATGAGCCGCTTTTCGCGTGCGACGACCATTCCCTCTTCGAGCATGTCGGTCTTTATGCGTGGCATAGCTTGGCGGCCTGCGGAGACAACCCACCGCCCTGATCCTGTCTGGCATCACAAGGACGCGCAGACTCGTCTGGCAATTCAGTCGCCCCTGTCCGGACAAAGATCCGCTCCGTGGTTCATTCTGTCGCCGGGCTGTCCGCCTCGTTATCGGAATGTTGCGGAAGTGCTTTAGCCGCAATCTGCGCGCGGCTCCGCCACAGCGGCCGCGCGGCAGGGCGCCCGCAGCTCCACACGCCGCGTCTTGCCGCTGCTGGTCTTGGGCAATTCCCGCACAAACTCGATCTCGCGCGGATATTTGTAAGGCGCGGCGGTCTGCTTGCAGTGTTGCTGCAGGACGCGCTTCAAATCCTCGCCGGCGATGGCTTCCGGCCGCAGGACGACGAATGCCTTCACAATCTGGCCGCGCACCTCGTCCGCCTTGCCGACAATGGCGACGTCCAGCACGGCCGGATGTTCGAGCAGCACGCTCTCGACCTCGAACGGCCCGATGCGGTAGCCGGAGCTCTTGATGACGTCGTCCTTGCGACCGACGAACCGGAAGTAGCCGTCCTCGTCCCGGACGGCCCGGTCGCCGGTCAGATACCAGTCGCCGCGAAACTGCCTGACCATCTCGGCCGGGTTCCGCCAATATTCGCGGAACAGGCCGACCGGCCGATGCGGTTTGACGCGCACGGCAATTTCGCCTTCCTGGCCGGAGGGCAATTCCCGCAGGTGCTCGTCCAGCAGCGCCAGCGTAATTCCCGGAGTGGATATGCCCATCGAACCCGGCCGGACTGCGTGTCCCAGCGAACGGAAATTGGCCGCCAGCACGACCGTTTCCGTCTGGCCATAGCCTTCGTGGAACGTCAAACCGGTTGCGGCCTTCCAGAGTTTCAGCACTTCGGGGTTCAACGGCTCGCCAGCCGTGACGCAGTGGCGGAGCCGCGGAAAACTCCAGCGCGAAAGATCCTGCCGCACCATCAACCGCAGCGCCGTCGGGGGCGCGCACCAGGTATTGATGGGGAAGCGCGCCAGGACATCCAGCGTCCCGGCCGGATCAAACCTGCCGCGAACACTGAGCGCGAAGATGCACGCGCCCATCTGCCACGGACCATAAAAACTCGACCACGCGGCCTTCCCCCAACCAAGATCGGAGATATTCCAATGCACCTCGCCGGGCCGGCAATCAAGCCACAACCCGCCGGTGAGCCTGTGCCCAAGACCATAACTGGCCTGGGTGTGGAGTACCATCTTCGGTTCACCGGTGGTGGCGCTGGTGAAATACAGGATGCCCGGATCGTCGCTGCGCGTTCGTTCGCCCCGGAATGTTGTGCCCGCCGCCCGCAGGCCCGTGTCGAAATCGGTCCAGCCTGAAGGCGCTCCACCCACCGCCAGGCGCACCCCATCGAAACCATCGACTTTGGCGATTCCTTCAGAGTCGGTAATGATCGCCCGGATGCGCGCGGCCTCGAGCCGGTAGGCCACGTCGCGCGCGGTGAGCTGGAGTGTCGCCGGAACGGGAACCGCGCCCATGCGGATGAGGCCGAGCATGACGATCCACCACTGCGGCACCCGCGGCAGCATCACAAGCACGGAATCTCCCCGCCGCACGCCGGAAGCGCTCAATAGATTGGCCGCCTGGGCGCTCAACGTGGAAAGATGCCTGAATGTAAATTTCTGCTCGGCTCCCGTCCCGGCGTCCACGCACCACAAACCCGGCGCGTCCGGCCGTGTTTGCGCCCAGCGATCCAGCACATCACAGGCAAAATTAAAGTATTCGGGCGCGGTCAACTGCCACGCATGGCCCGAAGCCGCATGGCGGCGGGAGGTCGGGGTTGAAATCCTCACATCAAAGCCTTGGCCGCAATATCGCGCCGGTACTGCGCGCCGTCGAATCGGATCTGTTCCACCGCCGCATAAGCCGCATCGCGGGCACGCTCCAAATTATCCGCCCAGGCCGTGACGCCAAGCACCCGGCCGCCCTGGGTCACGATCCGGTCACCGGCCCCCGCCGTGCCGGCGTGAAACACCTTCGTGCCCGGCAGTCGCCCCGCCCCGTCCAGGCCGTGAATCGGCAGGCCTTTCGCGTAACCGCCCGGATAACCGCCCGAAGCCATCACCACGCACACGGAAGCCGTCGGGCTCCATCGCAACTCCGTCTTCTCCAGCGTGCCGCTGACGCTGGCATCCAGCAGCTCGACCAGGTCGTTCTCCAGACGCGCCAAGTAAACCTGCGTTTCCGGGTCGCCAAAACGGGCGTTGAACTCGAGCACTTTCGGACCGTCCTTCGTCAGCATGATCCCGGGATACAGGATGCCCTGGTAATAAATCCCCTCCGCCGCACACCCCCGCAACCAGGGTTCGAGGATGCTCCGGCCGGCCTCGGCCAGCTGCGCCCCGGTCAAAAACGGCGTGGGGGAGTAAGTCCCCATCCCGCCGGTGTTCAGGCCCGCGTCCCCGTCCAGCGCCCGCTTGTGGTCTTGCGAGGTCGGAAACAGCTTCGCGACCCTGCCGTCGCACAGCGCGTGCAACGAGATTTCCATCCCCTCCAACAACTCCTGAATGACGATCCGCTCGCCCGCCGCGCCGAAGGCCTTGTCGATAAGGATCCCTCCGATGGCCTTTTCCGCCTCGGGCACGCTCGTGCAGATCAGCACGCCCTTCCCCAACGCCAGACCGTCGGCCTTCACCGCGCAGCGTCCGCCCAGCGACGCCGCAAAAGCCCTGGCCGCCCCGGCGTCCTCAAACGTCCCCGCCCTCGCCGTCGGGATGCCGTACTTCTCCATGAACTGTTGGGAGAAAACTTTCGACGACTCGAACCGGGCGGCGTTCCGGTTGGGTCCCCAGATGCGCAGGCCGTGTCGTTGAAACAAATCCACGATGCCGAGCGCCAGCGGATTGTCCGGGCCAATCACGGTCAGGTCGGCCTTTCGTTCCCGGGCAAAGGCGAGGAGCTTCGGCAACTCTTCCACCCCGAGGTTGACGCACTCGACGGGCGACTGGTTCTTCGCGAGTCGTTCCTGTGCGATTCCGGCATTGCCCGGAGCGCACCATAATTGCGTCACGTGCGCCGACTGCGCCAGCTTCCACACCAGCGCGTGCTCCCTCCCGCCCGCCCCGACTATGAGAATCTTCATCGCCCGGTGATTGAATCAGGAAACCAGGGCGGCAGGAAAACAAATTTCAACCGGGCAATTCCTCGATGGCAACGGGTCCGAACCGCCTTTTTTGAACTTTCCAACAAGCCCTCTGTCCACCCAAACTGTGCCGTCCGATCGGAAACCCTGAAGATGTCACACATCCCGAGAGCCGGGATTCGGCTCTTCGTGCTCGACTTTGGGGCCGGATCGGATAGAGAAAAGACGCTGATTGATAAACCGATTATCCTAAACTATGAAACTCCGACTTCAACTTGCTTTGGCAACATGTGTGGGCTGGTCGCTGATCCAACTCCCGGCGCGGGGTGAGGATCGACCGGCGTTAACGAACATCCAGGACCGGCTCGGCTACGCCCTCGGCGTGAACATCGGCAGCTATCTCAAGAGATCGGGCTTCGAGGTCAATGAGGCGGAGCTGATGAAAGGAGTCAACGACGCTCTCGCCGGCGAATCCAAAATGACCGACATGGAGGCGGGGCAGGTCGTCAGGGCCTATCAACAACAAAAGATGCACGACATGGTCGAGAAGAACACCAAGGACGGCGAGGCATTCCTGGCCAAGAACAAAACCAGGAATGGAGTCAAGGTCCGCAGCGTGACGCTGCCGGACGGCCACACGGCCGAACTCCAGTATAAGGTTATCACCGAGGGCACCGGAATCACTCCCCAGGCCCACGACACTGTGACCGTCAATTACCGGGGCACGCTCATCAACGGCAAGGAATTCGACAGCTCGGCCAAACATGGCGGGCAGCCAGCCAAGTTTGTTGTCAACGGCATCATCCGCGGCTGGAGCGAGGCGCTGCAGTTGATGAAGGTCGGGTCCAAGTGGGAAATCTATGTGCCGGCGAGCCTGGCGTACAGCGAGCACGGTGCACCCGGCATCGAACCGGGTTCCGCTTTGATTTTTGAAGTCGAACTGGTCAGCGCCGAATCCCCCCAACCACCCAAACCGGTCACCAGCGACATCATCCGGGTGCCCTCGGCTGACGAGATGAAAGCCGGCGCCAAGATTGAAGTCATCAAGGCCGAGGATCTCGACAAAAAATCCGCCGCGGGGCAAACCAACCAGGCCAAGACCGGCAATTGAGCCGGGTCTGGCCGGCAGAGGATACCACCGGTCAATCTCCCAGCAGCTTCTTCAGCGTATCCCGCGCCCTGGCTTCCCGCGACCCGTCCTCGGGCTTCGGCACGAATTCGCGGCGAACCATCTCGAAATATTCGCAATAATTCGCCACGCTTTTCTCCGCGACCGGGTCGGCGCGCTGATCCCGGCACTGATGCGCCGCCCGCATATCGTAACTCACGCAATTCAAACAGACTTTCAGGTCCGACCCGCAACATTCGCAGGTTTCAGAGCGGCCGGGCGAACCGGACAGTGAGTATTCCACACCGCACTTCCAGCAATGTCGTGTCAGCGCCATCGCCGCGAATCTTAACAGGCGCCTCGCAATTTGCCAGCCTGGAACGCACCCCGCCGCACGCTAATCCTTGAACTGGTGCGTCATTTGCTCTACACCTTGGCACGATGCGCGGCCCGATACCACCCAGATTGTCCAAGTGGCCCTTCCTGCTCAGCGACGCCCTGTTGCTGGCCCTTGCGTTCCTGATTTTCGTCCAGAGCCGGTTGCCCATGGGCCCTTGGGAAGTCCTCTCCTGCACGCTCTGCGTCGCCGTCGGCGCCGGATGCGGCGCCCTACCCTACGTCCTCGAGTATCGCGTCTTGACGAAATTGATCCTTGCGGACCACTTGGCCGACGCCACCGCCGGACTCCGGAAGCTCGAGCAACTGGCCGGCCAGATCAGCCAGGCGACCAGTCTGTGGCAGACCGTCCAGGAATCCGCGGGTAAAACCGCAGCCACCGCAAAGGAGATGGCCGATCGGATGGCTGCGGAGGTGAAGGATTTCAATGAGTTTCTTAAACATGCCAACGAGGGCGAAAAATCCGCCTTGCGGCTCGAAGTCGGGAAACTGCGGCGCGCGGAAAGCGACTGGCTCCAGGTCCTCGTGCGGATGCTCGACCATATTTACGCCCTGCACCAGGCCGCACTCCGTTCCCGTCAGCCCTCGCTCATCGATCAACTCGGCCAGTTCCAGAATGTCTGCCGCGACACCGCCCGGCGCGTGGGCCTGAGCCCGTTCGTCGCCGCGCCGGCCGAAGCTTTCGACGGAGAGCGCCACCAACTCCTCGATGCCGACGCCAAGCCGGAGCCCGGCGCCACTGTGGAGGAGACCCTCGCCACCGGCTACACCTTCCAGGGAAAACTGCTGCGCCCCGCTGTCGTGCGGCTGCGGAACGCAAATGGGTCGAGCCTTTCCCACGCCGATGACGCCGCGCCGGAGGACGGATCCGAACAGAACCCGATGCCGACGGCTTCTCCCAGGCCGGAATCCCCGTAACCTGGATTCCTAACAGCGTTCGGGCGAAACGGAACTTCCAACCTTCAACCTTCAACCTTCAACTTCGAAGTGGGGAGTTGAAGGTTGAATGTTTTTTCACGGAGCGATCGGCACCGCCTCGCGCACCGAAAGAAAATAAAGACAACACTCGGTCACCGGCCGTTGATAAATCCGCGCCAATGCGCGCGCATACAACTTCAACTGAGGCTCGTACCCTTGTGCCTTGTCCGCCAGTTCGTTGACTTTGAGTTCGTCGGTCTTGAAATCCACCAGCCAGATTTCCCCGGGCTGGATCACGGCCAGGTCCACCACACCCTGGACAACCACGAACTCGTCGGATCCGACCTCCACCTTCAATCCGCATTCTCCCAGGTCAGCCGGTGAAAAACTCGCCGTGAATGGAATTTCCCGGTGAATATACTTGCGCTGCGCCAGGATTCTTGTCCCGATCTGCGACTGCCAGAACGCAGCGAGCGCTTCCCCGTCCAGTGCCGCTGTTTCCTCCGCCGTCAACAACCCTTCGTCCCGCAGCCGCCCGGCCTCCGCCTTCAACCCCGCCACGCTGTCCAGCTTTTCGAGCGCGGCGGATTGCAGAACCAAATGGTGCGCGCTGCCGATCTGCGCCGCCGACAGAGGGCCGCCGCCCGGGGTTGCGCGTTGCGAAGTCTTGAACCGGAACAGCGGCTTTGCTTCGTCGTCCGTCTCGTCGCGCACCCGCCGCCGCAACACCGAAACCGAAGTCTTCGCCGCTTCGGTCGTGGCCGCGAGGAACGGATACCGCCACGCCACGGTCTCCTCCAGCCTCCCGATGGACGCCGCGTCGGCCGGCCCGCGAGCGGCGGCACCGACGGCAGGTTGCGGCGAGGGCGCGAGGGGATCTGCGAAGATAGGGTCGTTTTCGTCATGGATGTGCCAGCGCAAAATCCTGTTCCCGCCGCTGCGTTCGTCGCGCCAGTCTTCCCGGGCCGTCGCGTGCGGCAACCAGGTCAGCAGCCAGTCGAGATGGCTGCGCGCGCCCACGACTTCAGCCGTGCTGATGCCGCCGGTTCTCCGCGCCTCCCATCTCGCGTCGCCGGCCTTACGGTGGACCGTGCCGACGAGAATGAGCGTGTCTCGTGCGCGCGTCAGCGCCACATAGAGCAGCCGCAACTCCTCGCCGCGCAGTTCCCGCCGCTCGGCGCGCCGCGCCAGCCAGTGCGGCAGACCGGGATAACTCTGTTCCGTGTCCGGCGGCGTGATTCTCGGGCAGAGACCGTACACTTCGCTCAGCAGAACAGGCTCGTTCAGGTCGCGCTCGTTAAACCGCGTTCCCATGCACGCGAGCGCCACCACGGGAAATTCCAGTCCCTTGCTCTTGTGAACGCTCAGGAGCCGCACCGCGTCCCCGGTCGGCGCCAACCCGGGCTGCAGATCCAGGTCTTCATCCTCCTGCGCCTGGACGAAGCGCAGGAACCGATACAAACCCTGACGCTGATAAGGATCGAATTGCCGCGCCAGGTCGCGAAACCGCCGCACGTTGCCCGCCCGCTCGCTCCCTCGCGGCCCGGCCAGCAGCAATGCCTCGTAGTAAGTGTCGGCCAGCACCCTGTCGAGACACTGGGACAGCGAGGCATGGCGCGCCGCCTCGCGCCACAGCGCAAACTGCCGCAAAAACAAACCGGCTCTCGTCCAGGCGGACGATCGGGTCGCGCCCGTTCCGTTCACGTCGGGAAGGCCCCGCCCTGTTCCTTCGCGATGAAACATCACCAGCGCCGTCCAAAAATGCTCTTTAGAATTGTGCGCGCGCACTTCCGCCAGTTCGTCCAGCGACAGTCCCGCCAACGGTGAGCGCAAAACGGCCAGCAGCGGCACGTCCTGCAGCGGGTTGTCCAGCAGCTTCAGCAGATTGACCAGGTCGGAAACTTCCAGGCTTTCGAAAAAGCCCTCGCGCGCCGCCATCAGCGGCACGCCCGCCTTGCTGAATTCCTTGGCAAACGCCTCCGCGCGACCGGACGGCGATCTCAACAGCACCGCCATGTCAGCCCAGCAAACGGGACGGAACCTGTTCTCCTCGTCGTCCCAGACCTCGTTCCCGCTTTCTTTCAATTCGCGCAATCGCCGCGCCAGCAATCGCGCCTCGCGCTCGATCGCGAGCAGGTCGCCCATCGGCTCTCCCCGGCCGCTTTCATCCTCGGATTCCTCAGCGCCGGCCTCGGCTTCGGCGCGAGCGACGAGATGGAACTCCGCGCGGGGCGGGCCCTCCGGCGTTGCGGCGAGAGCGCCGCGCCGGTCCGGCGCGCCGAAACGCAGCGCCTCGTAATCCACCCCGCCAACGGCCTTGCGCATCAGCGCGGCGAACAGCGGATTGATGAATTCCAGCAGCGCCTCGCGGCTGCGGAAATTCTCCGTCAACGCGATGCGCCGCCCGCCCGCGGCCGGCCCGGACCACTGCGCGTCGTAGCCTCCGAAAATCCGCGGGTTCGCCAGTCGAAACCGATAGATGCTCTGCTTCACGTCGCCCACCAGGAAACGATTCGCCGCCGCGCCGTCGCGGCTAAGCGCGGCAATGATCGTGTCCTGCGCTTCGTTGATGTCCTGGTATTCGTCCACGAACACATGCGCCAGCCGCGATCGCCATTCGCGGACCGTCGCCGGATTGCGCAACAGTCGCAGCGCGCATTGTTCGAGGTCGGCAAAATCGACTCCGCCCAGCTCGCGCTTGGCGCGGCTGAACGCCACCGTGAACTCGCGGGTGAACGACACCAACGCCATCATGTGGCTCCGCGCCCATTCCCAATCCCGCGCCAGCGGGTCGTCGCCAGTCCCGTCCGACGCCAGCGAACCGAGAAATTCCGCGTCCGCGAAAAAAGTCTTGATCGGGTCGCGCCCCCTGCCCTTCGCGCCGACCGGCCAGTTGTCATCGTTGTTGTCCGCCTCGCGCACGGCGCGCAACGCCTGGGCTGCGTCGGCCGGCGACGGGTTCGCCGGCAGAGCTTCCAAAGCCTCGAGGCACAATCGGACGGCGGGCGCGTCGCCGGCGAAAGTGGACACGGGTCCTTTCCATTCATCGCGCCACGCGACGACGGCCTGCAGAAACCATTGCCGCCATTCGACGGGATCGGCCTGTGAAAAGCGCCGGTGCTGCTCGTCCAGCCAGCCCGCGGGATCCGGCAACGACTGGGAGTAAGTGTGAAGTTTCAGCGCCAGCCTTCGGATGCGGGTGTCGGTCCCGCGACCGACGGCGCGGATGAGCGCCTGCACGGCCCGGGCTTCGGCGTCATCGCGGGTGTAACACCGTTCCAGCAATTCATCCAGCGTGGCGCGGACCAGCGGGCGCGTCTGGTGCGCGTCCAGAACGCTGAATTGAGGATCCAGGCCGAGTTCGTGGAAATGTTCGCGCGCCAGTTGCAGGCAGAAGCTGTGAAGCGTGCAAATACGCGCGGCATCGAGCAATGCGAGTTGCTGCGCCAGATGTTCGTCGTCCGGATGGGCCGCTTGAAGTTCCCGCAATTCCCCGCGAATTCGCGCCCGCATCTCCGCCGCGGCCGCTTCGGTGAACGTCACCATCAGCATGTCCTCCAGCGATGCGCGCTCCGCGAACAGCAGCCGGAGACATCGCGACACCAGCGTGCGCGTCTTGCCCGTGCCCGCGCCCGCAACGACCAGCAGATTGCCGCGCCCGCCGATGGCGTCGAGTTGCTGTGGTGTCAACTGGCTCATGCGCTCATTTCTTCGCCCCCGCGGTTTTGGCCTTCCTGGCCGACACTTCCTTCGCCGGTTTCGGCGGCGGGCGCAATTCCCGGAACGGCTGCGTCCACGGATCAAACCGGCAAACGCAGCGGAAATCGCACCGGTCACACGCGATCTGCGTGCCGATGCGAAAGGGCGAAACATCCGCTTCGCCGGCGAAAATGCGGCTCCCATAATCGCGCAGATGACCCTCGATTTTTTCACCCAGCGCTTCAAACTCCGCCGCCGGCATTGCGTCATTGCCCCGCGCGCTCAGGAATCCGTCCTTGTTCCTCGCGAATTTGAACTGGTCGCCCCTGGGAAGGCCGCGATTGTCAAAGTGCTCGAGCGCCTCCGCCAGAAAGCGTCCGCTGTGCTGGTAGGCCGCGCGCCGGGCGGCGTCGCCGCCGTCCAAAACCTCCGTCCGCGTGGCGCCGGGCCGTCCGGCGCCACCGTTGAGCGGAACATAGAACACGCCGGCGGGTGAAAGTCTTTGCGCCCCAAACAACGGCTCCGGGCCGGCCAGATGCCGCAGCACGCGCAGGTACGACAGAAGTTGCAGTTCCAGGCCGTGGTGCAGCTTTGTCGGATTCAGTGCGCGCGGGCTGGACTTGTAATCCATCACCACCGCGAGCACGACGCCGCTGTCCGCGCGGCACAAATCCACCCGGTCGATCCGCCCCCGCAACAGCAAGGCGCGATCGTCGGGCAACCCGATTCTCCACGCCGGCAACCCGTCCGGCTCGAGCCCGAAGCTGATTTCGACCCGCTCGGGATCGAACTCATATTGCGGCATCCACTCGACGAGCGTGGCAACGAGCCGCCCCAGCCGCTCGATCAGGAACTCGCCCGTGAACCGCGCCGCGCCACCGGCCAGAAATCTCCCGCCTCCGAAATCCGGCAGCAATTCCCGGCCGATGGCGACGGCCAGCTTGCGCGCTTCGGCCGGGCTCAGGTCGCGCCAGCGCCGGCCGGATTCGCGGATGCGACGGTGGAATTCGCGCAGCACCTCATGCTGAAAACTGCCCTTGTCACGGTCGTCAAACTGAAACTCCCTGCGCTCCTGCAGCCGAAGGCCGCGCGCCGCGAAGAATTTGAACGGGCAGGCCGCGAAATCCTCCAGCCCGCTGACGGACGAGCGCAGCTCCCGGCCGTAGATTCCTTCCGCGACCCGGGGTGAGAGGCGCGGCGCTTCGGAGGATTCCCTGGCCTGGCGCCATTTCAGCACCAGCGGCGCGAGCGCGGGCAATTCGCCCAGTTGAATCAGGGCCGGCTCCCGATCCGGCGCGGTCTGGGCGCGCAACACCGGCGCGGCCAGCTCGCAGACGTGCTCGCTTTCGCGCCAATCACCCGTGCCGTCGAATGTTTCCTCCGCAACCCCGGTGATCTGTTTGACGCGCTCGAAAAACGGCGACGGGTAAAGCGGCTGGCCTTCGCCGTCGCGCGCGGCGCACGTGATGACGAGCCGTTCGCAGGCGCGTGTGCAGGCGATGTAGGCGTAATAGCGTTCGTGGCCGATTTGCTGGCGCCGGCCGAGGCCGATCGGGACGTTCTGCCCGGCCAGGACCTCGCGTTCCGCTTCCGTCAGCAGCGGGCCCGGTTCAGGCAGGGAGGGGAAAACGGCTTCGTTCCAGCCGGGCAGCAGCGTGAGCTTCAGTTCGGGGTTGCGCGAACGGTCGATCGCGCCAATCAACACCTGGTCCAGCGCGGGCGGAATGACGCCCACGCTTAGGCTCGCCAGCCCGGCCTCGAGAACCGGCAGCCAGTCCGCCAGCGGCAACGCTTCGTCGCCGAACGCCAGCTCCACGTTGTCAACCCATGCGTTCATCTGCTCGAGAACGGTGAGATGGACGGGCGATGGCTCCCCGACCCCGGTGCTCCATCCCTCCAGCGTCCTTTCGACAGCCAGTTGATCCCACAAACCGCGCAACGCAGCGGCGAGTTGCCCGCCGGTGGGCCGGCGTTGAACCAGAGCCATCGCGCGGTTCCACTCGACGAATGGCGGAAGGATTTTTCCCAACCAGCGATGGATGGCTTTTTCCAGCTCGGGCTCCCCGGGCGTCTTCAGGGGTTGAAACCAGGCATTGCCCTGCCAGCCGCGGGCGAGCGCCTCGTTTTCCAGGCGGTCGATCGCCGCTTCATCGCCGGCCGCCAGCCCCGTCTTCAGCGCGCCAAACCAATCCTCGTGCCGCCAGCCGAAGGCGGCGAGCCGAAGCGCGGACCGGGTCAACTCCGCCAGCGCGTGATGCGCGACCGGCTCGCGGCGATCGAGGTAAAAAGGGATGCCGTAGGGCGTAAAAACGCGGCGGAGCGCGTCCTGGTAACCCTCGAGCCGGCGCAGCAGAACCGCGACTTCACGAAAACGGCCGCCGCAGCGGACGAACCGCAGAATCTCTCGCGCCGCCAGCGTGGCTTCCGCTTCCGGGTCGGCGCAGGTGACGAGGCGGATGCCCGAGGCGCCCTCCCCGGCGCCGGTCTGCTTCGTCCGGCGCGTCGATGGGAAATCGGAAATCGGAAGCAGATCGGGTTTCGCCCAGTTCTCCTCCAGCCGCTGTAACAATGGTTGCCCTTGAAACCGGCTCCGCTCGAGATCCCGTTTCAGCGGTTCGACGACGATCTCGCAATCCATCAACGCGACCGCGCGATTCCGGCATTCGCGAAACGTGTGTTCCACCACGGCCCAGCCCGAAAGCCAGGAACTGGATTCGCGCGCCCCGGGATCCAGGCAGAACGCGAGCGTGGCGCGATCGCAAATCGGAAGGAACGCGGCGAGCAAATCGAGTTCCTGCGGTGTCATTTCCGCAAAACCGTCCAGCCAGAGGCCCCCGACGCGCAACCGCTCACGGCCGGAGGAAATGTTCTTTCGCAGTGCCTCAGCGGCAAGGTCGGGAAGGCGGTTCGCGTCCTGCAACCCACGCGCCTGCAGCCAATCCAGGTACGCGTCGAGGAGCAATGCCGAGTCGTGCAGCTTTCCCGCCAGCGCCGGATGGCCCTGAACCTGATCCGCCAGCGCCGCGAGACGCCGGGGCGAAAGTTGCTGTCGCTGAAACTCGCGCAGGAGCAGGTTCAACTGCTGCGCGAAGCCGGGCAGCCGGGCCGTCGAGTGAAAGATTTTCAGCCTGGACTGGTTGCGACCGAGCAGGGCGCGCAGCGCCATGACCCGGCCCTCTTCTTCCAACACCTGCCGCGGCGAGCCGGCGAATTCGCCGAGAATTAAACCGGCGAGCCGGTCGAATGAGAGGATTTGCAGACGCGTATAACCGGACAACGCCGGACCGGCCAGCAATTGGCGCTCGAGCTGAAACGTGGCCTGTTTGGGCGCGAGCAGCAGCAGCGGCGGGCCCTCCGGGCAATCGCGCAAGGCATTCCGAATCTCCGCCAGGCAACGGAACGTCTTCCCGCTGCCGGCGGGTCCGAGAAGAAACCGGATTTGCACGCCTCATTTTTCCACTTAAAGAAGCCGGGGCGCAAAGGAATTTGTTTTGATTTGCCGGGCCCAAATACGGCTCAACCACATGCGCCCTGGCTGACGCCTACCAGCCCGTTAAAAAATTGGTAGAACGGGCGACTCGCCGACCGCAATGACAAGAGGCGGACTCAGAAAAGGCCTGTATTTATTGCTCCCCAGTCGCGCCGCAGTCATTCCGTCCGGCGAGTCGCCTGTGCTACCCATGCTCTTTTTTGACGGGCTTCTACACCTCATCGCCCTCTCAATTGTAAAATGTCTGCGGCGTGTTGCCAAATTGCCAGGGGTGCGGACAGCCATGTCTGCGCGAAATTTCACTGGCCAATCCGGGAAGCGGCACCCCTGACTGGGTTGGTGATTGGAATCCTCGCCCATGGTGAACCCCTGAGAAAGACAAACTCAGTTTGTCTTTACACATCCGCAAATCAAGCCCAAAAACGACTCAAAAGGAGCCTGCCCATCGGGCGCGGATTCCGGCTTAAAAATATGCTTGCCAAGGTCTTGGGCTGCGCGTAGCACAAGGCTCATGAACAAGGAAACCTCAGTTTGTCTTTGGTCAACGGGTTTGTCCCAATAGATACTGTTAGGCCTTTTTACGCGCGAAAACCATGAAACCACTACTAATTACATTATTCATACTCGCCAACGTCATATTCATTACCCAAAGCGGTCGTGACATTCATCAATTGATCTGGGGTTCTGAGCCTTCCATTCTGGATCAGTTTGATTCCGAAAAGGCCAAGGCACGATCAGAGAAGAAGACCGAAGTGCTGGTGGATGAGTATCGGAGCGTTGATGAGGAGATTCGCGCGCTGGAAAAAGGCAAGGGATTCAAAGATGTGCAGGATATTCAGCAGGAGCACCAAGACCTTTACCAGAAGAAGGAGGCACTGCACTCGGAGATTTCTGATCGAGAGACAAAGAAGCGGGAATTTAGAGATGTTTGGATTTTCACAGCCTATGGTGCGGCTCTCGTTGTTCTGGGCACGGTCTTATATCGCCTGCGAGCAGTTTGGCCTGGGTTATCGCTAGTAATTGCAGGCTTCACCATTTTTGAGTATTGGGCCAGCCCTTCATTCTTCAGCGGTGGGGCTGGTGCAGAGTTTCATGCGCTACTCGTTAGCAAGACAGTGCTCACTTCCATTGCACTTGTGGCATTGTATGTGGTGTGGCGACTTGTCCGGAGTTCACCATATGAGACAAAGGCCTAACACCTATAAAGCCCGGGCGGTCAACTGAAAAAAAGAGGTAGAGCCGGAGGTCTTTTTAAAAGATAACATGAACGTGTCAGTCCCAACAATTTGCAGTTTTTCGTCTACGGCGCGCTTGCGGACTACAAATTGTCGGGACTGACACGTTTTAGGAGTTGGGAGATCCAGCGGGCAAGATTGGATTCTTCGAGCATGAGATGTTTGACGGTGGCCGGGATGGCTTGGACATATCTGAGGAGTTGCTGGGGATCAGTCGGGAAACGCCAGTCATTGATTTCGTTGCCCTGATCGTCGAGGTGAGCCAGCACGCAGTTTTTGGAGTGGGCATCCAATCCGAGCCATGCTATAGAGGAAGTGTCATTCATAATAGGCCTTAGGTTGTGGTTAATCGGTTTAACAATTTAGCGGATGCCTGGAGGATACGAATTTGCTCCTTCACTGAGAGCCACAACTGCTCGGTCCAGCAGGTCGTCCGCTTTTCAATTTACCAGCAGGCAGCCGCCAAGACGCCCGGCAGTCGGTCCGTGAGCGTTCGGCTGTTCGAGCGTCCGGGTTGGCGGTGCCTGAGGTCACCTCTGAGGTAATCCGTCA